>JAKAGX010000010.1 GCA_021825465.1 bacterium
CCGTACCGTTTGCCGTTCGGTTTGTCCTTCCCTCTCGCTAAAAATATGCGTGGGAACCTTTCTCCCGTCATTTCGACGTATAAGAAGCTCTTGTCGTCCTTTTCCTTGATATTGAAGGGAGGCTGATGTTTTTTAATAAGCTCGGATTCAAGGATCAGTGCTTCGATTCCCGTATCGGTCTTCTTGAAATCGATCGTTTTGATCTCCCGGACGAGCCCTTCGATCCGCGCATCATGCGGTCGCGTGAAATAACTCGAAACCCGCCGCCGCACATTGACGGCCTTGCCGATATAGAGGATTTTCCCCGCCGCATCTTTCATGATGTAGACGCCCGGAGTTTCCGGAAGTTTCGAATAAAGATTCATTGTTTATAATTTTTCCTTTTTCCCAATTAAAATCAAGCCTGCGAGAATTCACTTTGAGGAAGCTCTCGGAGGCGAAAAAGCTCGGTTCCGCCCGTGAGGCGGATTTTTCGCCGAGAGCGCAGGGCGGCTTTCGCCGCCGGAGTGAAAGAACGCCCGGTTCCGAGAAATGAATTCTCGCGGGCGCTACAGGTCGTTTCCCGAAATGAAGTCGATGAAGCTTTGGAGGGGTTTTTTGACCGGTTTCGGATAATGCGTTCGTTCCCTGATCTCGCGAATGCTATTTGTCGCTTCATTGACGCCCACTTGAATGATGTCCTTCGCATTCCGGAAGTCGTCCCAATGAAAGCTTAAAACCGGCGGATGGAGCATGAAGTCGGCGTCCTTGACCTTCTCTTTGGCGACTTGATATTCGAGCGCTGAAAATGCATCGACGATGGTCGATTTGATCCCGGAAAGAGAAAAGTGTTCGTCTTCGATGTCGGGCCATTTGCTCGAGACATCGACGCCGATGACGCATTCGGCCCCCATTTTCTTCACGATATCGACGGGAACGGGATTTACGAAACCGCCGTCCATTAAGAGTCTCCCGTCGATCTCGACGGGCGGGAAGGCAATGGGGAGGGCCGAGCTTGCCCGAATGGCTTTTACCAAACTTCCTTTGTCGATGACCACTTCGTCCCCGTCTTTCACATCGGTTGCGATCGCTTTGAACGGGATCCGGGTATTTTTAACGTCGAGTCCGTCGATCTTTTGGGAAAGCATTTTTTCGACCGTCTCTTCGTCCGTAAAGAGCAGGTTCTTTTTTCCTCTCAAATGTTTTCGATGGAAGGAATAATTCTCGGCTATGTCGAGGAACGTTCGTTCTATGAAATCAATGTCTTCGGTTGCGGCGTAAAGCCCCCCGACAAGAGAGCCCATGGATGTGCCGGCAAGGTAATCGATCTTGAATCCCGCCCTGAGGAAGGTTTTTAAAACGCCGATATGAGCGAGGCCCTTCGCTCCCCCGCCTCCCAGCGCCAAGCCGATGGTTTTCGATTTCATGAACTTATTTTAAAACTTTCTTCAAGTGCTCTCCAGTGAAGCTGCCCGCTTTCTTTGCGATCGCTTCCGGTGTTCCTGTGGCGACGAGCTTGCCGCCGTTTTCTCCTCCTTCCGGACCGAGATCGATCACCCAATCGGCGGTTTTTATGACATCCAAATTGTGTTCGATGACGACGACGGTATTTCCCCGTTCGACGAGCCTTTGAAGGACTTCGATGAGCTTTTTGACGTCGGCGAAATGGAGGCCGGTCGTTGGCTCGTCCAAGAGATAAAGCGTGCGCCGCGTGTCCCGCTTGCCAAGCTCCGCGCCGAGCTTGATGCGCTGAGCTTCGCCGCCCGAAAGCGTTGTCGCCGATTGGCCGAGTTTCAGGTATCCGAGGCCGACCTCGTTCAAGATCTTCAATTTGTCTTCGATCCACGGGATGTCGTTAAAGAATTTCGTCGCTTCTTCGATGGTCATTTCGAGGACGTCGAAGATGCTTTTTCCCTTGTATTCGACTTCGAGCGTTTCCCGGTCGAAGCGCTTGCCCTTGCAAACGTCGCAGGTGACGTAAACGGTCGGCAGGAAATGCATTTCGATCGCGATCACGCCGTGTCCTTCGCAGTTCTCGCACCGGCCGCCCCGCACGTTGAAGCTGAAGCGCCCCGGTTTGTATCCGCGGACCCGCGCGTCCGGCGTTGAGGCGAAAAGATCGCGGATCGGTCCCCAGGCGCCCACGTAGGTCGCCGGGTTCGATCTGGGTGTCCGGCCGATCGGCGACTGATCAATGCTCACAATGCGATTCACGTATTCGGTTCCAATGATCCCTTTGCATTGTCCCGCTTTGAAATGGGATTTATTGAATTTGTTCGAGAGGTTTTTAAAGAGAACGTCGTACACCAAGGTCGATTTGCCGGACCCCGAAACGCCGGTCACGACGGAAAACCTTCGAAGCGGGAATTCGACGTCGATGTTTTGCAGATTGTTTTCCGTCGCCCCTTGTATCTTCAAATGTTCGTGGGCTTTCGAGACTGGTCGCCTTGTTTTGGGGACGGCGATGAACTCCTCGCCCCGGAGGTAATCGAGCGTCAGGGATTTCTGGGTCTTGTCTTTCAGGATCGCAGGGATCGGTCCCTCCGCGACGACCTTCCCGCCGTGAATGCCGGCACCGGGGCCGATGTCGACCAGGTAGTCGGATTCGCGGATCGTATCTTCGTCGTGTTCCACGACAACGATCGTGTTTCCGAGATCGCGGAGATTTTTGAGGGTTTGAATGAGTTTTGCATTGTCCCGTTGATGGAGTCCGATGGTCGGTTCGTCTAAGATGTACAGAGCGCCCACGAGACGCGAGCCGATCTGGGATGCCAGACGGATCCGCTGCGACTCCCCGCCTGAAAGCGTTCCGGCCTTGCGGTCGAGCTGTAGGTATTCAAGGCCGACGTCGATCATGAATTTCAGGCGGTTCTTGATTTCCTTCATCGGCACTTCGGCAATGGCGATGAGGCTCTTGTTCTTTTCGAGCTTTGTTTCGAGCTTGGTGAAGAAATCGAAGGAATGAGCGATGGAAAATGCGGTAACTTCCGCGATGTTTTTATCGTCGATCAAAACATTCAAGCTTTCCACCTTAAGGCGCTTGCCGAGGCAGGTCGGACAGATCTTTTCCGACCAGGGGTTTTCGACGCCCAAGCCGTGGCATGTTTCACAAGCGCCAAAGGGGCTGTTGAATGAAAAAAGGCGCGGCTCGATCTCGGGAAATGAAAAGCCGTCGTTGGGGCAGGTATATTTCGCCGAGAGCGATATTTCTTTGTCCGTGATGATGGTGACGACGTCGTTGCCGTATTTCAAGCCGTTTTCGATGCTTTCCGCAAGGCGAAGCCGGTTATCCTTGTTCCGAAAATCGAGTCCACCCGGAATCCGGTCGATCACGAGGTCGATCGAATGCTGCTTATACCGCGAAAGGTCGATTCGTTCCCGGAGGCTCATGAGCTTGCCGTCGACCCGAACTTCCGAGAACCCGGCGTTCAGGAAATCATAGAGCATTTGATAGTACTCTCCTTTTCGGCCGCGGACCACGGGTGCTAAGATCACCATGTTCCGTTTTTCTTTTGTTTCTTTGTAGATTTGAATCGCAATGTCGACGATTTCCTCCTGCGTCATCTTTTTGATCTCGCGGCCGCAGAGCGGGCAGTGCGGCACGCCGACGCGCGCGAAAAGAACACGGAGATAATCGTAGATTTCCGTGATGGTCGCGACGGTCGAGCGCGGGTTTGCACTGTGGTGCTTTTGATCGATGGAAATCGCGGGCGATAACCCTTCGATCTCGTCGACGTCGGGCTTGTCGAGGCGCCCCAAAAACTGCCGGGCATAGGCTGAGAGCGACTCGACATACCGGCGCTGCCCCTCGGCGAAGATGGTGTCGAAGGCCAAAGACGATTTGCCGGAGCCGGAAAGCCCCGTCATAACGATCATTTTATCCCTCGGTATCTCGAGGTTGATGTTTTTGAGGTTGTGCTCCCTCGCTCCTTTTATGATGATTTTGTCGGTCATACACGCAAAGTTCCCCTCGGTTTGTCCCCCTAGGAGTATAAGCGAAGTTTAGTATTAAACTTCGCAAGAGTCAAAGCCAAGTTCCAAATGGCGAATTTTACTTCCGTTTGTCCGTTGACTTTTCTTTGTATTTTTGGATATCGTCTTTGATCTTGTTTTTTACCATATCGATCGCCGTCCGGAGGTCGGGGCTTTCATTCTCGGCAAAAAGTTTCTTCCCCGGTACTTCGATGTCGATCGATGCCCGAAATACGTCGCCGTGCTTGTGATGTTTGGTGGACCTGCCGACCTCCACGAAGGCGGTTATCTCCCCCTTCGTCTCGAATCGCTTGATGATCCGGCCGAGCGGCGTAAGTTTGGTCTCGATGTACGTCTTGATCGACGGCGTCAAATCCAACCCCGTGCTTTCGATGTTTATTTTCATATCTTTATTATATACGATTCTCCCGGAGAAAGGTTGCGTTCCTATTTTATTTTCTTGCTCAATATCCTGATCTCGTCCCGCAGAATTGCGGCGAGCTCGAAATCGAGACGTTCGGCAGCTTCTTTCATTTCTCTTTCCTTTTGCTTGACGAGTTTTTCGAGCATCGTCTTCGATTTCGGCAGGGGCTTCGTTTCGAGATCGAGGATCTCGTCCGTCGGCAAAATATCCTTGATTTCCTTCACAATCGTCCTCGGCGTTATGTGATGCTCTTTGTTGTACGCAATTTGGAGTTTCCGCCGCCGGTCGGTTTCTTTCACGGCGAGCTCGATGGAACCGGTGATTTGGTCGGCATAGAGCAGCACTTCACCTTCGACGTTCCGGGCAGCGCGGCCGATGGTTTGAATGAGCGATGTCTCGCTTCGCAGGAACCCTTCTTTGTCGGCATCCAAGATCGCGACGAGCGAAACCTCCGGAAGGTCCAATCCTTCTCGAAGAAGGTTCACGCCTACGAGGACGTCGATCTCCCCCCTTCTGAGTTTCGTCAGTATTTTGATGCGATCGAGCGTCTCGACTTCGCTGTGGAGGTAGGTCACCTTGATTTTGCGTTCTTCGAGATAAGCACTCAAATCTTCCGCCATGCGCTTGGTGAGGGTCGTGACAAGCGTCCGTTCCTTCTTCTTGACCCGCTCTTCGATGCGCGGAATGAGGTCTTGGATCTGCCCCTTTACCGGACGGATCGTGATCGTGGGATCGATGAGGCCGGTCGGCCGGATGATCTGCTCAACGGTTTGCGAGCTTACCTTCGCTTCGTAGGGGCCGGGCGTCGCGGACATGAAGATCGTTTGGTTGATCTTCTTCTTGAATTCCTCGAACCGCAACGGCCGGTTGTCGGCGGCGCTCGGCAATCGGAAGCCGTACTCGATCAAGGTTTTCTTCCGCGATGCATCCCCGTGATACATGCCTTCAAGTTGCGGAACCGTCACGTGTGATTCGTCGATGACGGTCAAGAAATCGTCGGGGAAGTAATCAAGGAGAGTATCCGGCGGTTCGCCCGATGCCCGCCCCGAAAGGTGACGGGAATAGTTCTCGATTCCGTTGCAATACCCGACTTCGCGGATCATCGCCATGTCGGCTTTTGTTCTCCGTTCGAGGCGCTCCGCTTCCAGCGGTTTCCTTTCCTTTTCGAATTTCTTGAGCTGCTTTTTCAATTCTTCTTCAATGGCTTTCAATGCCCGATCCCGGTCTTCGGGCGGCGTGATGAAATGCTTGGCGGGCGCGATATAAACTTCATCCACCGTTTTTGTCAGGCCGGGCTTGAATCCTTCGACGGGATTTATTTCGTAGATCTTTTGGATCACGCCGTTCTTGAGTTCGAGATTGTAGATATTCTCGATGCCCGGAGGCATGATCTCCCAATTGTCTCCCCGGACGCGGAACGTTCCGCGCCGTAGATCCGCCGTCGTCCGCGAAAACTGGAGTTCCACAAGCTTCTTCATGAGTTCGTGCCGGTCGATTTTCGTTCCCGGTTCGAATTTAATGATGTTTTCGGCGTAAACCTCGGGAGCTCCCAGGCCGTAAATGCAGGAAACGGATGCGACGACGATCGTATCCTTCCGCGTCAAAAGCGCCGCCGTCGCAGCATGGCGGAGCTTGTCGATCTCGTCGTTTACCATTGCTTCTTTGCCGATATAGGTATCGGAGGTCGGAATATACGCTTCCGGCTGGTAGTAGTCGTAATAGGAAACGAAATAGTTCACCGAGTTCTTGGGGAAAAGTTCCCGGAGCTCTTTCGTGAGCTGTGCGGCCAAGGTCTTGTTGTGTGCGATGACGAGGGTCGGCTTTTGGGTGCGTTCGATGACGTTCGCGATCGTGAACGTTTTTCCGGAACCCGTGACACCGAGGAGCGTCTGATTTTCGTAGCCCTTTTTGAGGCCGGATACCAAGGCGTCGATGGCCTTCGGCTGGTCCCCCGCCGGTTTGTTTTTCGAAACGATCTCGAACATACATTAATATGATACAAGTTTTATTTTCCTTGAGGCAACCGTCTCGCAGGACGAGCGGGCATGGTCCCAGCCAGTCCATGGACTAGCTGGGGAGCGAGTCCGAGAGCGAGCGCAAATTCCACGCTGGGGAATTTGATAGCGTGTTGACGAAAGGAAAGAAAAACTTGTCCCTATTCGAAAATGAGAACGGCGGCGGCAACGACGGTCGTCCAGACGCCGTCCTTGTGTCCCTCCGCCGATTGGGTGATATTGGTCGTTTTGAAGATCTTCCCGGATGATTTGTACACTTGCTCCCGCTCGTCCCATGCGGCATTCGGGTCGAACTCGAGGCCGAGGATCGAAGCAAGCATGGTCGCCGCCAGATCTTCGGCATACTCCCCCGCTTTCTCCTCCGTTTCGCCGAATGCGTGGTGTTCGGAGAGATAGCCGTGCTGGTTCGGGTCGGACGGTTGTGCGAGGCCGACGGAAGAGACGATCAAACGGTTCGGTTCGTTCGTCGCATTTCGGGCCATGACGCAAAAGACCACCTGTCCCGGCTGGAGGAGCTTCTTCCCTTCTTCCCTCGATACCCGCTTGCAGTTCGGCGGGAAGATCGAACTCACCTGCACGAGGTTGTATTCGGCGATGCCGGCATCCCGGAGCGCCATTTCGAACGATTGCAGATATTCCTTGTGTCTGCCGACCCCCTTCGTGAAGAACATCCGTTTGGGTACTAAATTGTCCATGAAAACAATTATAGAATATTCAATATCAATCTAATTGTGGATTACCGGGAAATTATCTGTAGGGTGTGGAAGTAACCGGCTGCATTTCGTTGAATGGCAAGGATGATATGTCGATGATGGTGGTTGTCGATTCCCCGTTTCCCCCGCCCGTGATCCACGGCTCCAAAATCAACTTATCGTCGGTTGCAAGTTTCACGTCGCCAGCGGCCGCCAGATTTTGCTTTCCGAGAAAATCATCGAGGTTGTACCACATATTCTTTAATACCGCGTAGATATACGTGGGTTCACTCCAAGGCATATGTCCTCCGGAAAGATGCGTCGCTACAATGAAAAACCTTGAATCCGGCGTCCACAGTAACTTGTCGGCTATGGCGCCGTGTTCCCCGTCCTCCGAGGTAAGATTTAATCTTGAAAGAATACCGGTCGTCGAAGCGTCGTTTACGGATAAGATGCTTTCGAGGGTAGTTGAAGTTATGGCATAAACATCTATCTTACCGTTCGGAGACGGATAGACGGAAAGCGGCGGCGAAGGGATAAACTTGAACGAAGATACTATTTGCTTGCCGTCTTGGTATTCGCTTGATGCTTCAAGAACATTCCGCGGTACTTCTATGTTCCATGCTGATTGATGTCCGAATTGAGGATCCGGACTTCCGAAGCCGGCTATCGGCTCCATATTCTGAATTGAAGGAAAAATGCCGCTTGCCGCAGGGAAGAAGATGAGTATCCGATATTCGGTTGGCACTCCGTCGTATCCAGGCAGGTCATAGCGGAGCGGGCTCGCTATGTTAACGCTCGGCCATTTTCTCCCATCTTTCATTTCGCTTGTGTCTGAAATTCGCCAGCCTTCAGGGTATTGAAAAGTGAAACCATATTGGCTGTCCGTATACGTTTTCCATCCCGAGGATTCTCCGGTTGTTGTCGTGTTTATTTGCGGGGTTTTGGAGGACTCAATGAGGCTATTGTTTTGTAAGACAAAATACTTCGTGATCGGCATCGTCGCCCGCGCCATGCCATCACTCGGGCCGTGATCCAGCATATCAACGATAACCTTGCCGTTTTCTATCACTATCGAATTCACGACGACGCGGTCGCCCAAAAGTTGGGTAGCGATTTCCTTTGGTTGGCCATTGTCGTTCAGAAACGCGACGAGATAGTAAAAACTCCCGCTGCCGCCCAGCTGCTCGACGGCCGGGACGACAGCATCCGGGGAACCGTCGCCGTTCAGATCTCCGAAAGCCGTTTTATCGCTCATGAGTGTTGCGGTATATGTCAAAGTCGCTCCGGCGCTCCCCTTCCCTTCGACAGCCGAAGTCGTTGCGGTATCGTCTGCGTCGAACGTGAAAGGTCCACCAAAATCAGGCAGCGTATACGCGGCGGTTTCTATTTGATCCGTGGTGAGAGACGGTGCCGACGGTGACAGCTTTTGCTGATTTATTTGCGGTTTGTAGAAAACGAAATACGCCGCACCTGCCGCGATTATGACGCCTAAAGCAATGAGTGCCGCTCCTATTGGAATAAACCCCTCTTTATTTTTCATGAATTCATTATAGCAGGTAGAGTTCTTTATTCTTGAACGGAATGAGCGCGATCACGACGGCATCCGTATAGTACGTCGTCCGGTCGATGACGTTGTCGGTCAGGATGCCAATTGCTCCGTTTTCCTGCTTCGAGTTCGTGCGTTGGAAGACGATATCATCCGCTTCGCCGAGTTCCTTCCCTTGTTTTATCAGTTCTGCGACCCGCGGAGGAAGAAAAAACGTTCCCGTTCTTCCTTTGCCGAAGCCGTTATCCTTCGCCTTTATCGCGACCCACGCGAACGATTCCATTTCGCCGTTCTTTTCCTCGACGCCGCCTTCAATACCGACAAAAAAGTCCGCATCGGTCCGTTCCTTTGAGGCATTTTCCGTACGGTTCTTTGCTCCAAGGAAGGTCTTCGCATCGGTCATTGGCTGGTCTGAAACACCCGAAGGGACGGAGATGCCTTCGATCGCGAATTCCTCATCCGGGAACATTTTTTTGAATCCCGCGAGGGTCGCATTCATCTTCACCGGATTCTTCGATGCAATGACGATCTTTTTCATATGTTGATTATATAGAACAAACGAGCCCTCGCCTAGAGTTTTCTCTGGAGCGAGGGCAATTGAACTTGTTAGGAGCCGGTCAGGCGAGACCAATTATCGCCGAATTTCGGCTTGATGGCCTCGGATCCCGCTTTGCAGTACGGGCAAAGGTCTGGTTCGTAATTCTCGATGGAAAGCTGGAGCAGCGGCAGCACTCTTGACCGTTCCACGAAAACGACTCTGTCTCCCGGACTCGACCGATCGACGATCACCGGAAGAAAAGGCGCGAAGCGGACCATCTCCACCATATCGTCGTTTGCGATCCGTATTCCCTCCCGCACCAAGTGCGAAGATCCGCCGACGGTTATCAATTCTTCAACGTGAAGAACGGTGTCCCCTTCGCGGATGCGCTTATTGTCGGGGTGCCAGATCTGCTTTTTAGCCTCCTTGTCTTTTACCATCTTGATATGACCGACACCGGCCAATTTTGCAACGTCTTCGGCAAGATCGGTCGCGGAGGTATCGGATCCGACGACCCAGTTGAAGACGCGTTCCCAGAGCGGCGGGAGCGTCGAGAGCAAAGCTTCCGCAAATTTTTTTCTGATGATGGGATAGGCCTTCAGGACCTCTCCAACGTTTACGTAGCCGTTGGAATGTTTTCCGCTCGTCAAAAGGGCGTGCGGAGCTTCCGGTCTCGGTTCGCCTTGGTAGATCCAAAATACCCCGGCGTTCTCGAGGATATTTTGAACTTCATCTCCTGTCATAAACTTTTTCCTTTCTATTTTGTTTTTGGGTTTCTATGATATAGCTTTTTAAATCTCCCCAATGCTCCTAAGGTTATGCCATATAAGATAGATGTGCGTCAATTCCACTAGAATAAGCCATCTTGACAATTTATCAATTGTCTAGTATGTTTCTGATTAGAAAGAATAACAATATTATTTTTTCTGAGAGAGTTCTTAGTGCTCTTTTATATACGAAGGACCAAGGTTGCGGCAGTACTAGTTACAAATTCGAGAATTATCTTTTTATTATTTCTTTCTTATTTATCAAATAATTCTCGAACCTTTCCGTATTTTCAGTCTTTGCTGGGATCCTTATATATCCCAGGAATTGGACCAACTGAAAATCGGAAAGGGTTTCTGCCCTCCCCCATAAATTAAGGAACCTCTCGGGTTCCTTTCTTCTTTTTATTGAGTTTATCAAAAACAGAAATGGGGGTTAACTACCGAATGTTCTCCCGACCCCACTCTTATTCTCGTGTCAGAAAGCAAAACGCCGGCCATGAAGGTCGACGCTCTGCTTTTGGTGCGGGATACGAGAATCGAACTCGTGTCTCAACCTTGGGAAGGTCGCGTTCTGCCACTAAACCAATCCCGCATGTATCCGCCTATTGCTGCGTCCCGGTTGCCGTGCTTGTCGTCGTGGTCGATCCCGGTACCACGATTATAAGCCCTTCCCCGGGATTTTTGTAGTTCGTTTGCGCCTTCAGCTGTTTTACCAAATTCGCCGGGTTTTGAAAATACTGGACTTCGGAGGAAAGGTTTTGGTTCTGCTCTTGGAGTTTGTCGTATTGGGCCTTTAGTGCGGCTGCCTGCTTGTCCGCCGCGTTCCGTGATTGGTAAAGGCTCAAGAGCCCCCACCCCACGATTCCCGCGATCACCACAAAGACGATCACCTTCCAGTACTTCATTATCTCCATTTTACACCACCCCAGTCTTAAAAAACAAAGTTTGGGACGGGAAGTTGTATTCGAAGAAGCTCTCGGAGGCGAAAAAGCTCGGCTCCGCCCTTAGCGGATTTTTCGCCGAGAGCGCAGGGCGGCTCCGATCGCCGGAAGCGGAGAACGCCTGGTTCCGAGAATACAACTTCCCGTTCCCGGCTACTTCTTTATCAATTCCTTGAATATTTCCGGCGCGATCCGCACCTTTCCCATTGCTTTCAGTTTTTCCTTCCCCTTTTTTTGCTTTTGCCAGAGTTTCATTTTTCGCGTCCGGTCTCCGCCGTTTTTGCCGAAATTGCCGAGTTCTTTCCGCATGGCCGGAATATCCTCGCGTGCGATGACCTTCCCCGAGATCTTCGCTTGGAGCGCCTGCGGGAACTGCTGTTTCGGAAGGGTAATTTTTAGTTTTTCCACCATCTTCCGCGCTTCACGCTCCACGCTTTCCCGAGGGAAGAACCGCGAAAGGCCCGGAATGATCTCGCTCGCGACGAAATTATCCACTTTCACGACGTCGGCCTTGCGGTAGTCCAAAAATTCGTAGCTGAACGAAGCATAGCCGGACGTTGCCGATTTCAGTTGGTCGTCGAAATCGCTCACGAGTTCGGAAAGAGGCATGATCGCTTCGATATCGATGGAGTTCACGACCGTCTTCGTCGTCAGATCCTCGATCCGGAATTTGTTCTGGAGCGAGAGGACGCTTGCAAGGTAATTCGAAGGAACGAGGATATTGATGCGGACGAGCGGTTCCCAAATCTCGTCGTATTCGTTCGGCAGATCTTCCGGTTTTGTAATGAATTCTTCCTTTCCTTTATTGACGATCTTGTAGACGACAGATGGGAACGTGCTTACGACCCGCGCATCGAACTCGCGCTCGAGGCGCTCCGCGGTTATTTCAAAGTGAAGCTTGCCGAGGAATCCGACTTTGAATCCCCTCCCCAGAATCTCATTCTGGTCCGGCTCGATGTGGAGCGATGAGTCGTTCAAATGGAGTTTTTCAAGTCCCCTCTTCAGGTTTTCATAGTCGTCGGCATCTTCGGGATAAAAAGAAACGAAAACCACGGGGTTCGGCTCCCGGTAACCGGGAAGAGCGAGGGTTTGAGGGTCGAGGGTGTAAGGCTTGGGGATCATGAGAACGGTGTCGCCGATCTTTACTTTGCTCGTGTCTTTAATGCCGGTCGCAACGTAGCCGATCTCGCCTTTCTTGATCGATTGAGCTGCTTTCGGCTGAGGCGAGAAGTAGCCGACCTCCTTGATCTTTACTTCGGCGCCCGTTGCCGCAAGAACGATCGGGTCTTCGCGTTCGAAAGCTCCCTCGAAAACGCGAACGGAAGCGACGATGCCTTTATGATCGTCGTAGAACGAATCGAAGATAAGAGCGCGGCCCAAATTTGAAATTTGAAATTTGGAATTTGCATTTGCGTCTTTTGGTGGTGGCACGAGACGAATGACGGCGTCTAAGAGTTCCCTCACGCCTTCGCCGGTCTTCCCCGAAACCATAAAAATGTCCTCCGGCCTTATCCCCAGAAGTTCCGCCACTTCCTTTTGGAGTTCGGCAAGTGCGTGGTCGTTCCGATCCTTGAAAAGATCGATCTTATTGATCGCCCCGATGAGCGTGAGGCCGGCCGCTTTTGCCGCTCTGAAATTGGAAAGTGTCTGGGCTTGGATCCCCTGTGTCGCGTCGACAAGGAGGATGCCGCCCTCGACGGCGTTCAACGATCGCGATACTTCGTACGCGAAATCGGAGTGGCCGGGAGTATCGATCAAGTTGAGGGTATAGGGTATAGGGCCGAGGGTATAGGACATCCGCACGGGGGCCATTTTGATGGTGATCCCCCGCTCTTGCTCGAGATCGAGTTGATCCAAATACTGGGCATGCATGCGCCGCGATTCGACCGTCCCCGTGATCTCGAGAAGGCGGTCGGCAAGCGTGCTCTTACCGTGATCGATGTGCGCGATAATACAAAAGTTTCGAATGGTCTCCATTATTGACTTTGATACCCAAGCGTGAGGGTTATGATGATCCGCTTATCCGGGTCGTCTGTGTGATACGTATAGACCGGCGAATTGGATTCTACCCAATAATATTTGAAGGGAGCGTTGATGGTCAAATCGAGTGAGTTTTGGACACCCGACTGCCGCTCGAAGACGAACGTGTATTTTTGGCCGGGCATCAAAACCTTGATGCCGTTATAGCTCGTTTGGTAACGCATGGTGAGCGTGGAGGTCGTCCCCGCCTTTGTGAAAAGCCAGGTTCCGAAAACGTTCTTGCCGAATTCGGATCGCTGCCACGTGTTGAAATTGGTAAGGAACACCTCGTTCGCTTGAATGGCAGCGAGATCCGGATTCACGGCGTAGTCGGAATTGGCATAGTCGAGCGTTGAGTATTTCTTTCGCGTGTTTTCGCCGGTCACGTCGACGAGGCTCGAGTTCGGTTCCGTGAAGATCTGTAGAAAATCATTGTTCGTGGCGCGCCACCATGGATCCGTTTGAGTGTTGCCGGTATGCTGTCTCGTGACGGTTACATCCGTAAAGGTGTTCCCGCTCGTGTCAATGTCGACATGAGCGTTCACCGCCTCCTTTACGAACGCATCGCTCTTGCCGCCGGCAACGTTGGCGTTCACGACTGCGAGATAGTTTCCCCAAAAGCCGTCGGGGAGCTGGTAAACGCCGCCATTCACGTCGTTCGAGTCGAGGAAATTCTCGATTGTGGGATCGGTGGAGTAAAACATGATATCCTTCTTTTGAAGGTCATTTTTGAGGGCATCGATGAGCGCTTTCGATTGATCGCTGTCGAGCGCATCCAACTTTTCCATGAGGATCGGCGCCAGAACTTGCAGGATTTTTTTCGGCTGCCCGGCTCGCTGGTTCGCGCTCTGCTCCGTCTCGCGCTGAACTTCTTCGAGAAAATTCGACGAATCGACGGTTGGATATCCGGGCGATGTGATAGGTCCCGTAACATCAAGGAGGGAGTTTACGACGTTGATGTTGATGGCGATCGCCGCATCGAAGCGGATCCCCTTGTCGGAGTACATTTTTGAAGCGTTCAAGAAGTTCAGTGTCGTTTTTGCCGACGTTGGAAAGTCGAAGAACCAGTTGGAATCGCGGGCGCCCCAATTGGGAGTCGTCGCCTGCAATTCTTCGGGCGGTATCACCTTAATGGCAAGCTGGCCGTCCGGATCGTAAATGTCTCGCACGTCCATGCCCTGCATTTGGCCGTTTTGGACGCTCACATCCGCGTAGCTTCCGATGAATCCCCCGCCGGGCCGTATTTCTGCCGGATTTTGGAAGAGAACGGCAATATGCTTCGGTGTCGGGGAGTTCAGGAAGTTGGTCAGTTGAACCAGCACGTTATCCCAGCCGTAGAGCTCGGAACTGTACTTCAAATATTCGTTTCCGACATTTTGGTCCAATCCTCCGAAAAAGCTCGACATGCTCTTGAGATACGAAGTGGTATTCTTGATGTCCCCCGCCTCGCTGTTGAGATTTTGGACGAGGGTGTGGAGCTTTTCGAGGTCTGCAATAAGTGCGGGGCCGTTGCTTTTGAAGTCTTTAAATCCGTTCTTTTGGAGATCGGCGATCGTTTGGGTAAGCTCCAAAAGATCCCCGTTCAAATTGGACACTTGTCCTACAAGACCGAACGCTTGTTTGATGATGGGGACGAAATTGCTCACCGTTTGCACGATGTTTTCGCCGAACCCCTTTGTCACGAGGTTGTCGATGTTAGCGAGCGATTTCGAGTTGTTCTCGAGATACGTTGCGGCGGTCGACGGCTCGAAGTTTTTGAGGGCTCCGACCGATGAACTGAAATTCTGCATGATTTGCGCGCCGCTTTCCTCGACGGTCGCCTTCATTTGCCGGATATTCGCGAAGGTGATGCCGATGAACGAAACGAATCCCACGATCCCCGCAATGAAAACGGCAAGGAGGACCCTTTTTGCGATCGAAACCGCGTTCCTCTTTTCCTGCTTGGGGATCTTCGTGAGATTGACGATCTCGAATTTTCGGAGATGGTCGTAGTTGAAGTTCGGTTTCTTGACGTCAACTAAAATGGGATCGATATTCTTTTTGGGGACGTTCCTTTTAGCCATGTATTTCTCGGAAGGTTTTCATAAGCTCCTCGGCTGTCGTTTGCCATTGGAATCGATCCGCATTCTTCCGGCCAGCCTCGATCAAATGTTCTTTTACTTTATTGTCCAACAAAACGCTTTCTATTGCCAATGCGAGATCGCCGATTTTCCAAGGATCGACGAGGAGGGCGCTTGTGCCTAAAACTTCCTCGAGGGGGCCTCGATTGGAGGCTATGACCGGGGTTCCGGATGCTTGAGCTTCGAGGCATGGGAATGCAAACCCTTCGAAAAAAGAAGGATAGACAAAAGCCGCGGCTTGCCGGTAGAGGCTCCGGAGGTCTTCTCTGGTCGCCTTCCCCCAAACGACAATATCGTTTTTTGCCGGCGATCGATCGATTTCCGCGAGGATCTTTTGATACAGCCAACCCGGTGCGCCCACAAGGATGAATTTGAGGTCCTTGAAGCGTCCGTTTTGCTTTACGAGGTTGAAAGCCCGGATGGCTCCGATCGCGTTTTTCCGCGGCTCCAAAGTTCCGACGTGGAGGAGAAAAGGATATTTCCTTTCATCCGTTTCCTTCCCCTCCGTTTTGTCGCGATAGAAATCGTCGAGTCCCGGATAAATGCGGACGACTTTTCTTTCATCCAAGCGGAACCGGTCGATGATCGTCCGCCGCGTGAACTCCGAAACGGCGATCACGCGCCCCGCTTCCTTGATCTGCCGTTCGTAGTTTTGCCGCCAGTGCCAGAAGTTTTTCTGCCATGTGAAGAATTCCGGATAAAAGACGAAGGAAAGGTCGTGGATCGTCAGGACGTGACGCGCAGGATTCTTAAAAGAAAGGATGTCGATGTGAGGACTCCAGTAAACGTCGGCGCGAACCAGCTTGTCTATCTTCGGCAAGCCGAAGAGACGATTTGTAGCGCTCCAAATCTTGTTGGATATTCCGAGGTTCAGCCATTCCCCTTTCACCTCGTTTTCCAGCGGATTTTTTTTCGACTTCATTTTCGAGCGATTGGCGAAGAATAAAAATTCTTCGCTTGGAAACCGGCTTGCCATCGCAGTTATGGCAAGACGCGTATACTCCGGCACGCCGGAAATGATATGGGCATAGAGCGACCGTGCGTCAATGAAGATCTTCATATCATCAGGCCGTATGACCGAAGAATCTCCAAAAATTCCCGTATAAAATTTTCTTTGGAGAAACGTTCTGCGGCTTTCGCGATGGAACTTCTCGAGAAGGACATATTCTCGAAATCCTTTACGGCCTCGACGATGGCTGCCGGCGTTTGCTCATTGAAGAACAAGCCGGTCTTTTTGTTTATGACAATATCCCGAATGCCGCCCCGTTCGTAAGCGATGACCGGCGTGCCGCACGCTTGAGCTTCGGCGGCGACGAGTCCGAAATCTTCGATTTGAGGGAATAAGAGCGCTTTCGCGTTCGCATAGAGCTTTCGGAGTTCGCGATCGTCGGCTTTTGTGATGAATTCTATTTTTTGAGATCTCGCCATTTTCATGAGTTTCTCGAGTTCGGGACCCTGCCCCACGATCTTCAGGGGCTTTTGGAGCTGATTAAAGGCCGCAATACCGAGGTCGAAGCCCTTGTAGTACAACAGTCGCCCGGCCATGAGATAATAATCGCGTTTTGCGGCGGTCGGCTCCGGAAAAAAAATCTTCAAGTTTACCGGCGGATTCACGACCACTGCATCTCTGCCGTAGTATGATTTTATTTTATCGGCGATGAAGGCCGAGTTGGCGATAAAAAGATTCACCCGGCTGGCGGATCGCTTATCCCATTCGCGGAGCCTTCGTGCGATGGGGTATGCGATGGCATTCGAAAGAGGCCGCGGCGAAGCGGAGAGGTTTTTCAAGTAGTCGATTTCCCATGCATACCGTAAGGGCGTGTGGCAGTAGCTTATGTGATATTTCCCCCGGACGTTGATCCCCTTGCCGTAACCGGCCGTCGACGAAATGACGAGATCGTATTTTTCGGGCGACGTAAGGTACTTTGCGGCGAACGGCATGAAGGGTATGAACATTCGATGATGGTTCCGAATGAACGGGATGTCCATGAAACTGGTCTTTTTTATGTTCCGGTCGAAGAGGCCGCTGGTTTTTTGTTTGTCGTACAGGAGCGTGTAGAGGTCCGCTTGCGGGAATATTTCGAGAAGGACTTTCACGACGCGCTCCGCGCCGCCGAATTGGTTCAAATAATCATGCAGAATGGCAACCTTCATTAGGTCTCATTCTACCCTGGTTTTATATGATTTTCCATTGTTAATTAATAAAACTAAAAAGAGAAGAACATGTATCCCGAGTGAATATTGCCGGAGCATGTCCTCTAAAATAACCGAAGCGAGCCGCGTGCCGAGCCAGGCCCCCCGCCGTACAGGCGAGTTGGGTGGCGAGGAGCGTGCGAGCGGAGGATTATTTTGACATGCGGAGGCCTATGAAGGAGGGATATATGTTCTTCTCACACTCCGGTCGGGTCGGAGAAAAAAATGGCGATGGTCTTCCAAAGGATCTTCATGTCCATGAGGAATGATTCGTGGTCGACGTAGTAAACATCGAGCGCCACTTCTTCTTTGAACGGCAGTTTTGAAGCGCCTGAAACTTGGGAAAGGCCGGTGAGGCCTGATTGTGCGAGCGACAGGCGTTTGAATTCCGGAGGATATTGGCCGATTTCCCCGGGCTCGTGCGGCCGCGGGCCGACGAGAGAGATATCGCCCGAAAGGATATTCCATGCTTGCGGGAACTCGTCCAGTCTGAATTTGCGGAGTATCTTGCCGGTCTTCGTGAGGCGCGGATCGTTTTTGATCTTGAAAAGCGGGCCGTCTTTCCGCTCGTTCAAGCTCCCCAGTTCTTTTTTCATCGTTTGTGCTCCCTTTATCATTGAACGGAATTTCCACACGCGGATCACTTTGCCGTCGCTTATCCGTTCAAGACGTACGAATATCGGAAAGCCGTCTTCGAGGGCCACGGCAAGCCCCACGAAAGGCGTGAGGAACACGGTAAAAAGTGAAGCCGGCAGTGCGATCACGAGATCTAAAATTCTTTTCCCCCGGTAAGCCATTACGGTATGATGATGACGAATTCACCTTTCCCCTTTTCTTTTTGAAAATGTCTTTTTGCTTCTTCGAGCGTCCCCTTCCAAATCTCTTCGTGTATTTTGGTAAGTTCCTTTGCGACCGTGACGGGATGTCCGATGCCGCAGATCTTTTCCATGTCGTTGAACGTTTTTTGGAGCCGGTGCGGCGATTCATATATGACGACCGGTCGCATTTCGATCTGTTTCAAGGTTTTGAAGAATGTTTGCCTCCCCTTCTTATGTGGCGGGTATCCGGCGAATGTGAATCGGTCGGCGTTCATGCCGGAGGCGGAAAGCGCGGTTACGATGGCCGATGGTCCCGGGATCGGGACGATCTTCACTTCGGGCGTCCTTTCTCGTATGAAGGCAATGAGTTTCGATCCGGGATCGGCGATCAAGGGCGTTCCCGCGTCCGTCACGAGCGCGATTTCCTTTCCTGCGCCGAGGAACTCGAGGATCCGTTCATAGAGATCGCTTTTTGCGTATTCATCGTACCGCCACATCGGCTTCTTAATGCCGAGATGGTTTAGGAGTTTTGATGTGACCCGCGTGTCTTCCGCAAGTACCAAATCGACGCTTGTGAGCGTCTCCTTTGCCCTTTCCGTGATGTCTTTCAGATTGCCGATGGGTGTTCCCACGACGTATAACTTTCCATTCATTGTTTTTCAGTTTTTAATTTCAGTTTTGACTTTTGTATTTTGAACTTTACGTTCGCCCGAAACCGTGCGGGCGTTCGGTATGCCGGATTGCCCGGCCTTCCGCCTATTTTAGCACGATTTTTCATTTGAGGTATTTCTCTATGTTCGCTTGCTGCCCGGCATAGGTATCTGCGCAGTGGATGATATGATTTGCATTATGGATATAGTAGAGACAGGTCGTCGTTTGCGGGTTCAAGGCGGCGTCGATCGCTGCGAGGCCCGGATTCGATATCGGCGTCGGCGGCAAACCCTTGTGGAGGTAAGTGTTGTATGGTGAGTCGATTTTCAGGTCGGCTACCGCAAGCGGTGCCCAGAAACCATTGCCCGTGTCGCCCCGGGCGTATTGAATGGTCGCATCGATGTCGAGAGGCATATTCTTCAGGAGTCGGTTCCAAATGATCCCGGAAATGAGCGCCATATCGCTTGTGCCAGCGGATTCGCGCTGGATGATCGAAGCGATTTTGAGAGCGGTCGTCCATTTGATGTTTTGAGCCGTAGCTTCCTTGGCATACGGAGCAAAGCTCTCGTTGAATTGCGTTATGAATCTCTGGGCTATCTGGGTGCCCGTTTCGTCGACGGGTAAAAGATACGTGTCCGGGAAATAGACGCCTTCTTTGTAATCGTTGCCTCCGAGGGTCTGATAGGCGTTCAAGAATTGGCTCTTCGTCGCATCGGTCCATCCAAGGTCTTTTTGAAGAAGGTTCGCTGTTTCTTCTTTTCGCAATCCTTCCGGCACCACGACCCATTTCATATAGGGTGGTCGGTTTAAGGCCGAAACCACTTGAAAAACGTTCATGTCTCCGTTGATTTTGTATCCGCCGGGGATGATGGCTTGGTTCCCTTCGAGGGTAGAGGCGATCGAAAAACCGAAGCCGCTTCGAATAAATCCTTGATCCGCCAAATTTTGTATCGCCTGTGCGCGAGTTTCGCCGAGGGATACGATAAAGCGTTCGGGCGTCGGAACTCCCCCCGGCGCGCCGAAGAGAAAATAACAGGCCGCCCCCAAAACGAGAATAGCGGCACCTGTTATGATGAGCGCCCTTTTCATTTCATTCACTGATGTACGTGAAGCGAGGAACTTTTTTGCCGTCGACCTCCGCTTCTCCAAGGAACATGTTCAAGGGGCGGACCCAGATATCCCCTTCGCCGTAGAGGGCTTGGTAGACGACCATTTCTTCCAACGTCTCGCTGTGCCGAGCGACGCCAAGAACGCGGTAGCGATGGTGTTCCGGCTTGAAATGTTCGTAGACGCCCAGCTTCAGATTTTTCGCTTCCTCGCTCATCATTTCCTTTTCACGAGCCCGTCGAATGTCAGACGAATGTAATCGATGATATCCATGCCTTTCATTTTATAGATCTGATTGGTGGAAAATATCTTTTTGTCTTTCGGGTCCAATCCAAGCCAGGCGATCGCCTCGTCCACCTTTTCCCAAGTCGATGATTCTATTTCAAGGTACGGCTCGAGCGCCGGCCACGTATCGATATCGAATTCGACGCCATCCTTTATCCAGCGGGTTCGCTTGTTTTCGGCATAGTGTTTTTCGATGAAGCCGAGTTCCTTGAGGAGCACGGCGGTCTTTTCGAAGTCGTTCACGACGATCTCCACTTCTTTCATGCTTTCATCGGAAATGCTTCCGTCCTCCGATTTGATCCCGAGCCGCTGCTTATACGAGAGCGTTATCCGATCGCCCTCGTCCCTCAAGCGGAGCCATGCGCCATTCTTGTCCAAATGGAAATCGGGATAATCGAACACTTCCCGTTTATAAAAATAATCCCCTTCTTTCGTAGCGCCCAGACCCGCTATTTTGCTCTCCAATTCCTCCTTGTTAACGTTGAGGAATTTTACTTCTTTTTCTTCCATGACTTTTCATTCTAGGCGCCTTCCTCGAGATTTTCAATTTCCGAGAGTTCGTGCTCCATGATCGCATCGTTTTCCCCGAAGAGGAATCTTCCTTTGAATTTCTTGTCCTTCAAAAAAAGCGGGAGCCAGAATCTGTCGTCCGGCCACATTGCATCGTAGGGGATGTCGGCGACATCGAACCATTGCGGTTTCATCTCTTCGCTTTCCGTCGGCATTCCGGTAAAGCTTTTCACGCGAAAAACATGCACCTCGAAGATATCCCCGTTCGTTTGGAACTCGAATTCTAAAATACCCCGTTTTTCCATTTCGGTTGCCGTGACGCCAGCTTCTTCCTGGAGTTCGCGTTTTGCCCCCTTTTCCACGGTTTCGCCCTCGTTCAGTTTTCCGCCGAAGCCGTTCCATCTTCCCGCGCCGAATCCCCGCTTCTTCATGCCGAAGAGTATCCTCGGATGTTCGTAGATGAGGCACAAGGTGAGCAGTTTCTTATTTTTGTTCGAGCTCATTGTATCTCTCCATGAGCAGTCTTGTTTTGGGGCCGACTTTCCCGTTGCCTATGATCAAATTGTCTATTTTTACGACCGGCATCACTTTCTTGTAGGTGCTTGTGATGAATGCTTCGTCGGCCGCCTTGAATTCGCTTGTTTTCACGATGCGTTCCTCAACATCCATGGATCTTTTCGCAAGGCCGATGACCTTGTCCCGCGTTATGCCGAATAAAATCCCGTCCTTTGCCGTTATGAGCTTATTGCCTTTTATGATGAAAAAATTGGATGTCGTAGCTTCAAGAACATTTCCCCGGAAGGTGTAAAGGATCTCCGTTGCTCCGGCTTTTTTCTGGGACGGCTGGAGATAGACCGCGGCTACGTAGTCGTTGCTCTTCGCTCTCGGTATTTCGCGCTCGTATTCCGCGGTGATGAGCTTTACGCCCCTCGTGTAACTATCCTTCGGGGGCAATTCCGTTTTTTCTGCCAAGATGAAGAAATTTTCCGAACGTCGATCGAAGTCCAGGCTGCCGATTGTCTTTCCCCCCGTGAGGACAAGGCGTATCTTTGAAAGGCGGTAGCCGTTCCTTTTCAAAAGGCCCTCTATGATCTTTTTTATCTCCCCTTTCTTCAGGGGGATCTTGAGCCGCATGATCTTCGCGGACGTTTCGAAGCGTTTGTAGTGTTCGTCGAAGAAAACGATCCGGTCATCGATACCGGCAACGGAATCGAAGATCCCATAGCCGCGGAGCACGCCGATGTCGATCACCGGAATTTTTGCGTCATTGACGGGAATTATTTTTCCGTTCAAATAGCAATATTCCTTTTTAGGCGTTTTTGCCATGGCACTTTTTGTACTTCAGGCCGCTGCCACACCAGCAGGGGTCGTTCCTGCCGATGTTTTTATACTCCGGCGGGGGCGTTTCCCGTTTTACCGGAGCGGTCGTCGTCGCGGTCTTTGTGAAATCCATCGCGAGGATCTGGAAGATGACGCTCGTAACAAGGGATTCCACGGCGGCCATGAGCTGTTGGTAGAGAATATGTGCTTCGCGGCGGTATTCGACCAGCGGATCGTGCTGGCCATATGCTCTGATATTCACCGATTCCCTGAGGCTGTCGAGTTGTTCCAGGTGGTCTACCCAGAGCGTATCCATGATCCTTACGATCTGTTGGGCTATGACGGTCGATTTCATTTGATCGACGGCATCCGGTATCGTTGCGGGCTTCGATTCGAGGTCTTCGATTTGCTTTTCGATTTGCTCGCGCTCTTCCGGCTTCTGGTCAATTTGAGCCTTGAGCGATTGCACGGCATTTGCCGTGAAATGTTCCACCATTTCCTTCACGACCGGCATGATCTCGTTTTTGTCGCCGGCTTCGAGGATCTTCACCCTTTTCCCGTAGATGGCACTCCGCTGTTTGTTCAAAACATCGTCAAAATCAAGGAGGTGCTTTCGGATGTCGAAGTTCGCCCCTTCGACTTTGACTTGGGCTTGGTTGATTGCCTTCACGACGGTTTTCGATTGAATGGGCATGTCTTCGGGATAGTTCAAGGTCTCCATGAGACGCTTGATCCGATCGCCGCCGAAGATGCGCATGAGATCGTCCTCGAGGGAAAGGAAAAACTGCGTCGAGCCGGGATCTCCCTGCCGACCGGCGCGGCCGCGGAGCTGATTGTCCACCCGCCTCGCTTCATGCCGTTCCGTGCCGATGACGAGAAGGCCGCCCGCCGTTTTGATCTTTTCAGCTTCTTTTTCGTCCGGCGGATTGCCGCCGAGGATGATGTCGACGCCGCGTCCGGCCATATTGGTCGCGACCGTAACGGTTCCGGACCGCCCCGCTTGGGCGATGATCTCGCCTTCGCGCTCGTGGTTTTTCGCGTTCAAGACCTCGTGGGGGATGCCTGCCCGCGAAAGGTATGAGGAAATGATCTCGTTGTTCTCAATGGAAGTCGTGCCGACGAGGATCGGTCTCCCCTTTTCCCGTTCTTCTTTGATGGCTCTGACTGCCGCTTCGTATTTTGCTTTTTTGGTTTTATAGATGGCGTCCGGAGAATCCCTTCGGATCATGGGTCGGTTCGTCGGGATCGTGACGACATCGAGTTTGTATACCTTATGGAACTCCTCAGCCGAAGTTTGTGCGGTACCCGTCATGCCGCTGATCTTGGTGTACAGGCGGAAATAATTTTGAATGGTGATCGTCGCGTAGGTGGCATTTTCCGGCTCGACCTTCACGCCTTCTTTGGCCTCTACCGCCTGGTGCAAACCA
>JAKAGX010000036.1 GCA_021825465.1 bacterium
CCGATCTCATTGAAACCAAAAACACCTTTCAGGACGTAGGCGGCCGCGATAACCTGAAGGACCTCGACATTTCCGTCATCGGGGTCTATTCCTATGCAACGGATGAATACCGTGCATTCGAAGAATCGGAGTTCGATGGCCTTGGGAAAATGCTGCAAAGGACGCAGCTCATCGTGACATTCGCCGGCAAGCGTTTCGATCTGCCGGTTATGGAAAAGTATTTCAATTTCGACATCCAATCCATCCGGCATTACGATATTTTGGAAGAAATAGAAGAAGAATACGGCCGACGCATCGGTCTTGGCGTTCTCGCCGAAGCGAACATCGGCGCCGGAAAAACCGGCCACGGCCTCGAGGCGGCCGAGCTCTACGCGCGGGGCGAGATAGAAAAACTTAAAAGCTACTGCTTAAATGATGTAAAATTAACCAAGGAGCTCTACGAACTCATCAAAAGCCAAGGATACGTATGGGTGCCCCAGCGGAATTCGAACGAGATGGTGAAAGTCGCTCTGTCTCCCGCGGAAGAGTCGAGTCAAAATCAACTCATTTAATTTTTAGAATGTTCAAGTTAAAAAACAATCGGGCGGTGGTCGTAACATTCGCGGTCCTTATGGTTCTCTCGGTCGTCGCGATCTATGTTCCCCTCCTCTTTCCCCCTCAAAACCAAGTCCCGGCAGAGCAGCCGGTCGACGTGAGTGGTCTTGCGGTACCGACGACAACGGCTGGCGGAGCGTCGACGTCCTCAGCCACGACAACCGCCACTACAACGCCGAACGAAAAGGTTACCACCCCTTCGACGTCAACAAAAAATTTGCCGTCAAGTTTGCAAAACTTGCAGAGCGACGAAAACGCGTTGAATCAGATACAAAACAGTTTGAATAAATAATGAAGGACAAGGAAATAGAAAAATTAATACGGGAGGAAGCAGCAAGGGAAAGGAAGGTCGTCAATTTGATCGCCTCGGAGAATTTTGTCTCGAATGATGTTTTGGAAGCGCTCGGTTCCGTTTTCACCAATAAATATGCCGAAGGGTATCCCGGCGGCCGGTATTACGGCGGCACCGTCGTCGCGGACAAGCTGGAAAACACGGTACGAAAGCGCGCATTGAAGCTTTTTCACCTCTCGCCCAACGAGTGGTCGGTGAATGTCCAGCCATATTCGGGATCGCCCGCGAATCTCGCGATTTATCTCGCCCTCGTCCCGCCGGGAGAAAAGATCATGGGAATGAGTCTCGCTATGGGCGGCCACCTTACGCACGGGCAAAGAGTGAGCGTGACGGGAAAACTGTGGAATCAAATTCCGTACGGCGTTTCTCAAAGAACGGAAACGTTGGATTACGCGGAGATCGCAACGATCGCAAAAAGGGAAAAACCGGCGATCATCGTTACGGGATACACTGCATATCCCCGGGTCATCGATTTCGGCAAGTTCAGAAAAATAGCCGACAGCGTGGGAGCCGTCCTTATGGTTGATATGTCCCATTTTGCGGGGCTCGTCGCAGGGGGAGCATATCCGACGCCTTTCAAGTATGCCGACGTCGTCATGGCGACAACGCACAAGACGCTCCGCGGGCCGCGCGGTGCCATGATATTTTCACGGAAAATCCAAATTGCAAATTTCAAATTCCAAACAAATTCAAAATCCAAAATTAAAAATTCAAAAATTACGATAGCTGAGGCAATTGACCGCGCGGTTTTCCCCGGCCTTCAAGGAGGTCCTCATTTGAACGCCATAGCGGCCATCGGCGTCGCTCTCCGGGAGGATGCAAAGCCGGAGTTCAAGAAATATGCGAAGCAGATCATAAAAAATGCGAAGATGCTCGCTCGTGAATTGAAAAGACTCGGTTGGCGGATCGTTTCCGGCGGCACCGATACTCATCTCATGCTCGTCGATACGATGTCCCGCGGCATCGGCGGCAAGGAAGCGGCGGAAAAACTCGAACGCGCGGGGATCATCGTGAACAAGAACACGATCCCCTATGATATGCGAAAACCGACGGATCCTTCCGGGATTCGGATCGGCACGCCCGCCGCAACGACTCGCGGCATGAAGGAGAAGGATATGAAAAGGCTTGCGGCGAAGATCGACAAGATTTTAAGGGGCAAATAGATATCGCGGACACCAACGGATATACCAAATGATCATCGAAGGCAAAAAAATAGCCGAGGAAATTCTTGGCGGATTGAAGAAGGAGGTGAAGCCTCAAAGGTTTTTGGCGGGGATCCTTATCGGAGATGATCCGGCGTCGTTGAGTTTTTTGGAACAAAAAAAGAGGGTCGCCGAAGAGCTTGGGGTCGATTTCAGGATCTATAAGCTCGCCGCCGATCTCGGGAACGATGGCTTACGCGAAGAAGTGAGGAAGATCGCCGAGCATAAAACGTGCGGCGGTGCGCTCGTCGAACTTCCCCTCCCCGATCCTTTGAATCGGCATTACATTTTAAACGCCATACCCCGCGAGAAGGACGTCGATGTTTTGAGCGAGCGTGCGCTCGGTGCTTTTTACGTGAACCGGAACCCCGTGCTGCCGCCCGTTGCGGAAACGACGCTTGAGATCTTGAAGAGGGTCGGCTTTGAGTTGAAGGGAAAGAACGTCGGCGTCGTGGGAACGGGATTTTTGATCGGCCGGCCGATCGTTGCATGGTTCATGAACAGGGTCGGGGAAATTTACGTTGTCCACAGAGGCAGCGACTTTTCGATTTTAAAGAAGGCCGACCTCGTGATTTTGGGGGCCGGAGAGCCTGCGCTCATCAAGCCCTCCTTTTTGAAGGATGGGGCCGGGGTGATCGATTTTGGATACGGGAAAATCGACGGCAAGGTGACCGGCGATCTCGATGCTTCCGAATCGGTCTCCCATCTGGCCTTTTATACGCCTGTCCCAGGCGGCGCAGGGCCGATCTTGATCGCGAAACTCTTCGAAAATTTCTATAAACTGAACCCTCAATCCTAAACCCGAGACCCTTCGCGTCCGTTCCTTTGCCCTATTCCCCTTCCGTCTCGTTCAGCGCTCCTTTCTTTGCAATGGCTTGAAGCGTTGCTTTTTCGATCGTGTTCAAAAGTTTTTTATCCTCCTTGAGTTTCTCGCGGATATTATCGAAGCCGTTCCCGAGTTTTTCCCCTCCAAATGCATAGCTTGCGCCGTTCTTTGAGACCACGCCGTATTTTACGGCCGTATTCAAAACATCGGCTTCGTAGGAGATGCCTTCGCCGAACAAGATATCGAATTCAGCGACCTTGAAGGGCGGCGCCACTTTGTTTTTGACTACCTTCGCTTTCACCCGATTGCCGATTGATTCATCCCCCTTTTTGATCTGAGCGATGCGCCGGATGTCGATGCGGACCGAAGCATAAAATTTCAAGGCTAATCCGCCGGGTGTCGTTTCAGGATTCCCGAACATGATGCCGATCTTCATCCTGGTTTGATTGATGAAAACGACGATCGTCCCGGATCGCGCGGCAACGGCGGTTATTTTCCGGAGGGCTTGGGACATCAAGCGCGCTTGAAGGCCGATTTGCTGCTGGCCCATTTCCCCTTCTATTTCCGCGCGAGGCGTAAGGGCCGCGACCGAATCGATGACAACGATGTCGATGATCCCCGATCGAACCAAGCTTTCCATGATATTCAAAGCCTCTTCGCCGCTGTCCGGCTGAGAGATGATCAAGTCTTTTACTTTCACGCCGATGTGAGCCGCATATTCGGGGTCGAGGGCATGTTCGGCATCGATATAGGCCGCCTTCCCCCCTTTCTTTTGGGCTTCCGCCACTGCATGGAGCGCCAAAGTCGTCTTTCCCGAGCTTTCCGGTCCGAAAATTTCAACGATCCTTCCTTTGGGAAGGCCGCCGACGCCGAGCGCGATGTCGAGCGAGAACGATCCGGATGGAATGACGTCCACGTTCGTTTTCTTCATTTCGCCGAGTTTCATGACCGAGCCTTCGCCGAACCGCGATTGGAGCGATTCGAGAAGTGAATCGACGCTTTCCGTTTTTTCTTCCTTTGTTTTTTTGGTCTGTGCCATATTTTTATTGATTGGTCGACGTAGCGGCTGGATGGGTCAATGTCGAAGTCGAAAATGTTTCAGACGAGCTTCCCTCGAACTGAAAATAAACCTGTTTGGTCGTCGAGTACGTCTTTCCGAGGATTTTTGCGGCCTCGAATTTAAAGGTGTTGAAACCGGGGTTCAAGACGACGGCCTTTTGGAAATCGCCGTTTTTATCGACGGTAAGGCCCTCCCCGTTCATCGAGAGCGTATCTCCATTCTTCAATATCCCCTGGATGGTAAAATTCTGATCTTTGGTCACGGTGATGTCGCCGGGCATATCGGTGAATGAGATAAGAGGGGTTCCCACAATGCTCGGGAGGCGGAAAGCGGCGTAGATCAAGATCAAAACTACTCCTATTATAACACCCGCGATTTTCTTATTCACTTTCGGTATTGCGAAGCGGTTCGGCGGCAGAATATCTTCCGCGCCCGATTTCCTGATCTCGTCTTCCGTGCTTAAATATTCCTTCCAGACCTTTTCGCCGTCGAGGTTCAGGGCGCTGCTGATCTTCAAGAGATAGCCGTGGACATAGGGTGCGGCCGGAAGTTTGTCGAATTTTTCGTTGATAAGAAGGCCGATCACGTTTTCGGGAACGCCGGTCGCCTGCGACAGCTTTTCAACCGAGGTCGACTTCACTTTGATCGCCTCGATGAGAATGCTCGAAAAATTTTTCCGTTCTTCCTCATTCATGGTCGTCGTTCGTATAGAATACTTCCCGGGGCTTTGCGCCGTCGCCGGGGCCGATGACTCCCCGTTCTTCCATCATATCAAGGAGGCGCGCCGCGCGGGCATACCCGACTTTGAGGCGCCGTTGGAGAAGCGATGCCGAAGCCTTTCGGGCGGCTTTGACCGTTTCAATGGCCTCATCGAGAAGTTCGTCGTTGTCATCGTCCCCTCCCAAGGCGTCGAAGTCGAGATTCGGCTGACCGCCTTCCCCTTCTTCTTTCGAGCCGCCGCCGAAATCGAGTTCTTCGCCCGACACTTCGTTGTTTTTGGAGATGAAGCTCGAAACGTTCTTGATCTCTTCTTCCGAAACGAAAGCGCCTTGGACGCGGAGCGGCTTCGAAAGTTCAGCTGAAATGAACAGCGCATCGCCGTGGCCGAGCAATTTTTCTGCGCCCGGCGTGTCGAGGATCGTCCGCGAATCGATCTGGCTCGCGACTTGAAGCGCGATGCGCGAGGTGATGTTCGCCTTGATGAGGCCGGTGATGACTTCGACGGACGGCCGTTGCGTCGAAACGATGAGGTGGATGCCGGTCGCGCGCGCCATCTGTGCCAGGCGGATGATCGATCCCTCCACTTCCCTGCCGTACGAGGTCATAAGGTCGGCCAACTCATCGATCACGATCACGATGTACGGCATCGA
>JAKAGX010000037.1 GCA_021825465.1 bacterium
GAAATTCTTGGACTGGCAATATCAAGGATGGGTCGATATGTATTCGGCTCTTGCGCGATCGAGCGACGTCTACTTTTATGAGGTGGGCGGCGGCTTCGGGGATCAGCAGGGGCTCGGCATCACGCGTCTCAAAAAATGGTGGCAAAAGTTCCTCCTTGATAAGCCGACGGGGATCGATATGCCTGGCGAAGAGAGCGGCTTTTTGCCCGATCCCGCGTGGAAACAAAGGACCCAGCATATGGCGTGGACGCTCGGGGATACCTTCAATGTTTCGATCGGCCAAGGGGCTCTTACCATGACGCCGATCGAGCTTTTGAATTACATCAGCGCGGTCGCGAACGGCGGAAAGCTCTATAAGCCGGAGATCATGAAAAATATCGTGGATCAAAGCGGCAACGTCGTTGTGCAAAGCGAGCCGCAGATCTTGAGCGATTTAAGTTCCGAGATCGGAAAATATTTGCCGCTTGTGCAAAAGGGAATGGAAGACGGCGTTTCAAAGCCGTACGGCACCGCTTATATGCTCCACGATCTGCCGGTCCAGGTCGCGGCGAAAACAGGTTCGGCTCAGGTCAAGAACAATGCCGAAACGAATGCTTTCTTCGTGGGGTATGCTCCCGCCCAAAATCCCCAAATCGCCATCGTGATTTTGGTTGAAAACGCAAAAGAAGGGAGCTTGAACGTCGTGCCGGTGGCGCGCGATGTTTTTCTGTGGTATTATGAAAATCGTCTAAAAAACCAGTCAAATCAATAGAAAAATGGCTAAAAACTATCTAACGAAAGAAAGGTACGAGGAGTTGAAGAAAGAGCTCGATGAATTGAGGCTCGGAGGCCGGCAATCGGTCGGAGAGAGGCTTCGCCACGCAAAAGAGCTCGGCGATCTCTCGGAAAATGCCGAATATCAAGCCGTCCGGGAGGAGCAGGGCCTTCTCGAAAAAAGGATAGCGGATTTGGAAGATCTCTTGGAAAATTCATCGCTCATCGACAAAGCGGGCGGCGGAGAAACGGTGAAGGTTGGATCCAACGTCGATTTGAAGAAAAACGGTACGGAAACGGTGTCATACACGCTGGTCGGCTCCAATGAGGCCGATCCGACGAAAGGATTGATTTCCAATGCTTCTCCTCTGGGGAAGGCCCTTTTGGGGAAAAGGGTGGGCGATCTCGTTGCTATAAGCGCCCCCAAGGGAGAGATGAAATACACCATCTTGAAGATCAAGTAAGGCAAAATAAGATGCTCGAGGATATCATCGGAGAGCGAAAACAAAAGCTCGAAAAATGGAGAGCATTCGGCGATCCATATCCGCCGCGCGTGAAAAAAAGCGACGGCGCAAAATTTTTGGCCGAAAATTTTTCGAAGCTCGAAAAAACGAAGAAGAAAATTTCTTTGGATGGGAGGGTAACGAGCATCCGCGATCAAGGGAACATCCTTTTCGTCGATGTGCAGGATGAATTAGGCCGAATACAGGCGGTCTTGAACAAGCGGGAAACGAAGAATTTTTCCGCCGTCAAAGCTTCGCTCGATGCGGGGGATTTTTTATCCGTTTCGGGGACCCTTTTCAAGACGAAGAAAGGAGAAAAAAGCGTTCTTGCAAAAGACGCCCTTATCGTCGCAAAGAGCTTGCGGCCGATCCCAAAGGAGTGGTTCGGCCTGGAGGACGTTGAAACAAAGCTCCGTAAGCGATATCTCGATTCGATCGTGAACCCGCATGTCCGCGAGCTTTTCAGGAAAAAGAATTCGTTTTGGAGGACCGTTCGAGACTTTCTGATGGATGAAGGGTTCTTGGAGGTTGAGAACCCCGTTCTTGAGGCCGTGCCCGGCGGCGCTGAAGCGGAACCGTTCGTTACGCATCACAATGCCCTCGACGAAGATTTTTATTTGAGGATCTCGCTTGAGCTGCCTTTGAAAAAAATGCTCGTCGGCGGGTTCGAAAAAGTATTCGAGATCGGCCGCATTTTCAGGAACGAAGGCATCGACCGGGAACATTTGCAGGACTATACGCAAATGGAAGTATATTGGGCGTATGCCGACTACAACGACATGATGAAGCTTACGGAAAAGCTGTATAAAAAGATCGTGAGAAATGTTTGCGGCTCGATGAAATCGAAGAAAGGGAGCGAGATCATCGATTGGAGCAAGCCGTTGAAGAAGGTGGAATATTTCGATCTTTTCAAGAAGTATGCGGGCATAGACCTTGCAAAAGCTTCCCAGGAAGATTTGAAGCGCGAAGCGAAGAAGCGAAAGATCGACTTTGGGCCGGGCGACGGCAAGGGAAGGCTCATCGATCTGATCTATAAAAAAACGGTGCGGCCGCATCTCGTTCAGCCGTGCTTTTTGGTGAATCCGCCGGTCGAAATAGAACCGCTCGCGAAGCGGATCCCCGATGATCCCCGTCGAGTTGAACGGTTTCAGATCATGGCCGGAGGAACCGAGCTCGGCAAGGGGTTTTCGGAACTCAACGATCCGATCGATCAAAAAAAGCGGTTCGAAGAACAAGCGGCTCTCCGGGAAGGAGGGGATAAGGAAGCTCAAATGATGAACGAAGATTTTGTGGAGGCCTTGGAATACGGGATGCCGCCGGCAGCCGGATTCGGCATGTCGGAGCGCTTCTTTTCTGTTCTTTTGGATATGTCGATCCGGGAAACCGTCTATTTCCCGCTGATGCGGAAAGAAAAACATGCTTGATGTAAAACTCATACGGGAAAATCCCGAAAAGGTGAAGGCGGGAGTCGCGAAAAAGAAAGTCGACCCGAAGCTCGTCGACAAGTTTTTGCGTCTCGACGAAGAATGGAGGGTAAAGACAAAGGCCCTGGACGATCTCGCCGCGGAGCAGAACGCCATCAGCCGCGAAATGGGCCAAAATCAAAGCCAGGACCTTTTAAGCAAGGCTCAGCTTTTGAAACAGCGGATCACCGATATCGAAGCCGAACGCGATGTCCTGTCTTCCAAGCGAGACGATATTTTGAACAAGCTGCCGAACTTGCCGTTCGACGATGTTCCGCTCGGCAAAGATGAATCGGAGAACAAAATTCTCCGCGAGGTCGGCAAGAAGAAGAATTTCAAGTTCAAGCCGAAAGATTATCTTACGATCGCTGAAAAACTGGGGATCGTGAACGTCAAAAAAGCGACGGAAATAGCCGGCTCGCGGTTCGGCTATTTGATGGGAGATGCTGCGCTTCTCGAATTCGCGCTCGTAAGGCTGGCCTTCGATACGCTTGTCAAAGAGAGATTCACGCCGGTCGTTCCGCCCGTCATGATAACGCCCGCGGTCTATCGGGAAATGGGGCGCCTTGCGGCGGATCAAAAAGAAGACAAGTATTATCTTCCGAAGGATGAATTATATTTGGTCGGCAGCGCCGAGCACACCATCGGGCCTTTGGGGAGGGGGGAGGTTTTTGAGGCCTCTTCGCTGCCCAAGCGGTTCGTCGGGTTTTCGACGTGTTTTCGGCGCGAAGCGGGATCGTACGGCAAAGATACGAAAGGGATCTTGCGAGTCCACCAATTCGACAAAGTCGAGATGTACTCTTTCGTGGATCCGGAAAATGCGGAACGCGAACACAAATTCCTCTTGAGTATGCAGGAAAAACTGGTCGGTGCTCTGGAACTTCCGTATCGGGTCGTGGAGATTTGTACGGGAGACATGGGGTGGACCGATGCCAGGCAGTTTGATGTCGAAACATGGATGCCGGGCCAAGGCGAAGCGGGCGAATACCGCGAAACCCATTCCTGTTCCAACACCACCGATTTCCAAACGCGCGGCATCAATGCGAAATATAAAACGAAGGACGGGAAAAAAGAATTTTTGTACGCCTTGAACGCAACCGGGTTCGCCATCGGGAGGATCTTGATCGCCATCATCGAGAACTACCAAACCGAAGACGGGGGAGTGGAGGTCCCGAAAGTTCTGCGCGATTATCTCGGGAAAGATAAAATAGAATAGTTCACATGAAGAAATTCCTTAAATTCGTTCTGGGGGTTGTCATTCTCGCCGGGGCGCTTTACGTTTGCTATCTTGGATACACCGAATGGTATCTTGCGGGAGGGGTTTCAAAAGCCGCCAATGCGGTGCGCCAAAACGCTTCGACCACTCTCGCCAACGCGAAAAATTCGATCATTGCGGGAGCTGAGAGCCTTATTGCGAAGAATGCGGCCGATATTATGAAATATCTGGGCAATCAAATATCCTCGGCGGGGAATAGTTTAGCTCCCGCTTCATCGACTCCGGCACCCTCCTCAACTGCGCCGTCCTTTTTCAATAATCAAGTGATACCCGTTTCTTCTTCGACGCCGGGTTCATTTTCCGTTCCTCCGCCTCCCGTATCTCTTTTGACGCATGTGAATTCTTCGGTCTCGATCTCTCTCGTCGCAAGCGGAGCATATGAAGTGAAATGGGGGGATGGAACGCTCGAAGACGGAACGGCGAGCGGTACGTCGAGCATCACGGTCGTTTCGCACAGCTGGAAAAAACCCGGCGACTATACGATTACGGTCACAACGGGGATCTCGACGGACAGCAGTTCTTACTCCTTGCCGATAAGAGTGCTAGAATAAGAGAAATCTTATTGCGGATATGAAGGATGCTTTGGAAAAATACCGCGTAACGGGGGAGCGGAAAGCCAAGAAAAAACGGTTCAAGTTTTATTTGCTCATCGGTCTTTCTACGGCGGCGTTTTTGATCTTGATCTTTGCGGTGAAGCTCGCCATTTCGTGGCAGGGCCTCGAGGTTTCCTCTATTTCGGTTTCTAATCCGACAGCCGTCCCCAACGCGGCGATCGTTGCTGCGTTGCGGAACGAAATGCTCGAAAGCAGATTGCGAGCCGTGATCGGACCCGGCAACATCCTTTTTTGGGGATTGGGGGCAAAACCGTCGTCCTTGAGCTCCCTGCCGGAACTTCGGAGCGTTACGGTGGATTCAAATCTTCTGAAAAAAACCGTTTCCATTGATGCTGTCCCGAGAGTGCCGTTCGGCGTGATCTGTGAAGCGACGACGACCACCTGTTTTACGTTCGACGACAACGGCATCATCTTTTCCGCTTCGCCGGATGTCGAAGGCCCCCTTATTTTGAAGGTCAACGATATGACGGGGAGAAATTTGATACTTGGAGAAACCATCCTGCCGCAGGCCAGTTGGTTCAAGAATTTCATGTCCGTCATTCAAGGGTTTTCCGCGGCTCATGTCGCGATCAAGGAGGTCGATTTCAGCGACTTTTCGCTCCGGGAATGGCAGGTGGTGCCGCTCGAGGGGCCGGTCTTTTATTTCAGTTTTGATTTCGCTCCCGACAATCTCGGCTACCTTTTGACGACGCTCACCGAGCGGATGAATTTTGCAAAGACGACCTACATCGATTTCAG
>JAKAGX010000038.1 GCA_021825465.1 bacterium
GCCGCGCGACGTCGGCGGCATGATCTGGAAAAGAAGTGATATAATGAACGCATGAGAAAATACATTTACATTTTGATCGTCATCGTCGCGGCGATCGTTCTGTGGGAGATCTTCGGCATCAAGAAGCCGGCGGTTGCTCCCACCATTGCGACGAATACGACGACGACGGAAGGAGCGACCGGTACGCCGCCCTCGGTGCAGTCGGGCTATTTCAGCCAGCTTACGACGTCGAGCCTCGGAACGTATTTGACGGATAAAAACGGAATGACGCTTTACACGTTTGCGAACGACAAGCCGGACGTTTCGAATTGCACCGGAACGTGCCTCGAAAAATGGCCTCCGTACGGGCCGGGGATAAGCGCCACCGGAACCGCCCCCGTCAATTTGCCGATGCTTCCGGCGAACGTCGGCGTCATCAAGGGAAACAACGGCATGATGCAGTTCACGTGGAAGGGGATGCCGCTCTATTATTATTTCCTAGACAAGAAACCGGGAGACACGTTCGGAGAGGGCATCTTCGACGCATGGTACGTCGTGAATATATAGCGTCATGAAAGCATTGAACGTTTTGAAGGCTTCCGGAGAAGTAGAGCCTTTTTCGGAGGAAAAGCTGCAGCAATCGCTCACGCGGGCGGGAGCGGACAATACGCTTTCGCGGTGGATCACTGAAAAAGTGCGGGAAAAGATAAAAGATCGGACGGCGACGTCCGAGATCCACGACCGCGCGTTCGGTTTGCTTCAAAAACAAAAAGGACCGCTCGCGGCGCGATATCGCCTGAAGCAAGCCATCATGGAACTCGGTCCAACGGGACACCCGTTCGAAAAGCTCACGGCGTGGATCTTGCGGTCGGAAGGATACGAAGCGGAAACGAATCTCATGATCCGCGGCACGTGCGTGACGCACGAAGTCGATGTCGTCGCGAAGAAAGAGGGGAGACAGATCATGGTGGAGGCGAAGTATCACAATGAACGGGGCATCAAAAGCGACGTGAAGGTCGCAATGTACGTCCACGCGCGGTTCGACGACATCAAGGGCGTCGATCGCTGGGACGAAGCATGGCTCATTACGAATACGAAGCTTACGAGCGAAGCGCGGGAGTATGCGCGATGCGTGGGGCTTACGGCGATCGCGTGGAATTATCCCGGCGAGCGGAGCTTGCAAAATCTCATCGAACGATCGCATCTTCACCCCTTGACCGTACTCCTTTCGCTCGATTCGTGGGCGAAGCGGACGCTCCTCGACAAGGGATTGGTGCTGTGCAAAGAACTGAATGAAGGGGTTTTGACATCGGTCGGTTTGAAAGGAAAAAAGGCGCGCGCCGTCATGGAAGAAGTGAGCGCCATCATGTCGATATGAAGCCGGACCTCGTCGTTTTCGATCTCGATGGAACGCTCACGGAAACGAAAACGCCTCTTGCGCCGGATATGTCCGGCACACTGGCCGATCTTTTGAAAAAAAAGAAAGTGGCGATCATCGGCGGGGGGTCCTGGGAGCAATTCAAAAAGCAGTTCGTTTCAGAGCTTCAATGTTCCCGGAAGCTCTTGCCGAACCTTTTTCTCTTTCCGACCACGGCAACGTCCTTTTATCGCTACCGCGGAGGATGGAAAAAAGTGTATGCCAAGGAATTGCCGAAGAAAGAACGGCGGAAGATCGAAAAGGCGTTCGAAGAAGTATTGAGGGAGATCCACTACGTTCCTCCGAAGAAAGTCTACGGCAAGGTGATCGAGGACCGGAAAAGCCAAGTGACCTTTTCGGCGCTCGGCCAAGACATCGTCGCTCGGCTCGGCGAAAAAGGAGTCCGCTTGAAAGAAGCATGGACCAAAAAGAACGGGCCGCTGAAGCTTACGATCACGAAATTAATGCAAAAGCGCCTGCCGAACCTCGAAGTGCATGCGGCCGGCTTTACGTCGATCGACGTGACGGAGAAGGGGATCGACAAGGCGTACGGCATCCGGCAAATCGAGCGGCATCTCCATATCCCCGTGAAGAAAATGATCTTCATCGGCGATGCCATTTTCCCGGGCGGAAACGACTATGCCGTCACGAAGACGGGCGTGAAGACCGTGAAAGTTTCGGGGCCGAAGGAAACGAAGAAGGTGATAGAGCGGATACTGGGTAACGGATAAGTTCGCCTTGACAAGATACCCCCGGGGGGTATATTGAAGGCAATGAAGCAGGAGATCAAGAACAAGGCGCTCCGGCGCTTAAAGATCATTCAGGGGCAGTTGCAAGGCCTCGAAAAGATGATCGATGACGAAAAATACTGCATCGATATCATCACGCAGTCGTCGGCGGTGAAGCAGGCGCTTTCCGGCGTCGAGGACCTCGTTTTGGAAAACCACCTTGCGACCCACGCCAAAGAGCAATTGAAGGCGGGAGAGAATAAGAAGTTAACAGCGGAGATCCTGAAGGTTTACAAGCTCTCGAAAAAAATATGACGAAAAGAGGGGTACTTTACACCTGTCCGATGGATCCGGATGTGATACGCGATATACCCGGCAAATGCCCGAAATGCGGCATGGATCTCATGCCGATGGGAGAAGCGAAGAAAGACCGCGGTCACAAGATGCATCACGGAAAGAATGCGGAACAAGATTTTAAGCAGAGGTTCTTTATTACGCTTCCTTTCGTGCTCACGGTCATGGCGCTGTCGCCGAACATCCAGCAGTGGCTGGGGTTTCGCATCGTTTTTTCCGGCGAAGGGCTTGCCGTATTCCTTATCGGGACGTTCATTTATCTGTACGGAGGGCTTCCGTTCTTTCAGGCGGCGAACGGGGAGCTCTCGCACAAAAATCCGGCCATGATGACCCTCGTGGCGTTCGGCATCACGGTGGCATTCGGCTTTTCGATCGCGACCACCTTCCTTTTCCCCGGCCAGTCGCTCTATTGGGAAATGTCGACCTTGATCTCCGTGTTCCTTTTGGGGCACTGGCTCGAAATGCGGGCGGTTCGGGGAGCGACCGGCGCGCTTGCGGAACTCGTGAAGCTCATCCCTCCTTCAGCCCATCTCATGAAAAATGGAACGATCGTCGACGTGGAAACGGAAAAGCTCGGGATCGGCGACCAGGTGATCGTGAAACCAGGCGAGAAAATACCGATCGACGGCATTGTGGAGGATGGCGAGAGTTCCGTCGAAGAATCGATGATCACGGGCGAATCGCGCCCCGTCGCCAAAAAGGCGGGCGATGCGGTCGTCGGCGGTTCGTTGAATCAAGACGGGTCGCTCGTCCTCCGAGTGTCGAAAACCGGAGCCGACACGGCGCTTGCGCAGATCATGAAACTCATCCGCGAAGCCCAAAACTCAAAGCCCAAGGTTCAGCATGCAGCCGATCGGGCGGCTTCGGTTTTGTTCTACATCGCCGTTGCGGCGGGGGCATGCTCGTTCGTTTTTTGGTATTTTGTGTCGCCTCAAGGGGCGATCTTCGCCGCGACGGTCGCGGTGGCCGCCGTGGTCGTCGCTTGTCCGCATGCATTGGGGCTCGCAATTCCCACCGTGACGTCCATTACGTCGACTCTCGGAGCAAAGAACGGCATTCTCATTAAAGACATGAAAGGACTCGAGATAGCGCGGAAGCTCGATTATGTCGTCTTTGATAAGACCGGAACCTTGACGCGCGGAGCGTTCGGGGTGACGGCGATAATTTCGAATGACGAATCCCGGGTCTCGAATGATGACATTTTAAAATTTGCAGCGTCGGTAGATGCGCTGTCAGAACATTCCATCGGAAGAGGGATCGTCGAAGAAGCAAAGAGGCGGAATATCGCTGTTTCGAGCGTAAAAAACTTCCTTTCTTATCCGGGGAAAGGCGCAACTGCCGCAGTGGACGGCAAAAACGTAGCGGTGGGGAACCGGAGGCTTTTGGAGGAACTGAAGATCGCGATCAATGAAACCGGGACGCCGGCGGAAGCGCAAACAAGCACGCCGGTATACGTTGCGGTGGACGGTGCATTTGCCGGAGTTATTTTTCTGGCCGATATCGTAAGAAACGAATCGAAGGAAGCGATCCGGAAACTCCGCGCTATGGGCATGAAAACCGCGATGCTCACGGGCGATACCGAGGACGTGGCGGATGCGGTGGTCCGCGAACTCGGCATCGATACGGTGTTCGCCCGCGTCCTGCCTGAAGACAAGGTGAACAAAATAAAAGAATTGCAGAGCGAAGGCAATATCGTTGCCATGGTCGGCGACGGCGTGAATGACGCCCCTTCGCTTACCCAAGCGCACGTCGGCATTGCGATCGGCGCGGGCACGGACGTGGCAGTGGAATCGGCCGATATCGTTCTTATGAAAAACAATCCGCTGGACGTGGTGAAGACCGTCGCCTTGAGCCGCAAGACCAACCGCAAGATGATGCAGAATCTCGCGTGGGCGACGGGATATAACGTATTCGCCATCCCCATCGCAGCCGGCGTGCTCTATCCGTCTTTGCATGTTTTATTGAGGCCGGAGTGGGCCGCGCTCCTCATGAGCGCTTCTTCGGTTATTGTGGTTATGAATGCACTCCTTTTACGCAGGCAGAAACTCGGCTGAAGGAGTCATAAAAAAGGTCGCAAAATGATACAATAAACAAAAGAAATATGATGGGTTACTACAACGGTTACAGCGGATACAATCCGATGATGAGCGGATGGGGATTCGGTTTCGGCTGGGTCTTCCAAATGATCTTCGGCATTTTGATCGCCGTCGCGATCATCGTCCTCATCGTTTGGATCGTAAAAAACGCCCGATACGGACATCGCGGCGCGCGGTACGGAGGAAACGCGCTCGACATTTTGAACGAGCGGTACGCGAAAGGGGAGATCGACAGGAAAGAGTACGAAGAGAAGAAAAAAGATCTGTCGGCATAATAGAAGGATTATATGTTCATGAATACTTTACAAAAGAAAGCATTTTTCATCCTCCGAGTGCTCTTGGGATGGGTGTTCCTCTATGCGGGGCTTGCGAAGATCTTTACGCCCGGGTGGTCGGCGGCGGGGCTCTTGCATGCGGCAAAGACCTTCCCGGCGCTCTATGCGTGGTTTTCGACGCCGGGAATACTTCCGGTCGTGAATTTCTTGAATGCGTGGGGGCTGACGCTTCTCGGCGTTTCGCTCATCCTGGGACTTTTCGTCCGGTGGAGCACGATCCCGGGAATGGTCTTGATGCTCCTCTATTACTTTGCCGACAACGCGTTCCCGTCGGTTCCGAGCGGATTCATCGTCGACGAGCACGTGATCTACATTGCGGCGCTTGTGCTCCTCTTCGCGTTCAATGCGGGGAAGATCTGGGGGATAGACGGGATATTGGGTAAGACGGATAAAAGATAGCGGATATTAG
>JAKAGX010000039.1 GCA_021825465.1 bacterium
GCACATCGTCCTCTGCAATTCCTCATATTCTGGTATAATTGAAACAATGAGATGGGTTAAAGCGGCGTTTTGGGCTCTTGTTATTGCGATCGTACTCCTTACCATCGTGGTCATTGTAACGGGCGCCGGGCATGCCAGCGCAGCTACGAACATCAGTTCGACCACCCCGAACTATTATGCGTGGGATTCAAGCGACGGCTGGTGGAATTTCAACGGCAGCCAAACGGTGACCGTGTACGGCACGAGGGTGACCGGCTATGCGACGTCGACGTCGAACGGCGTTCTGTCGCTTGATTGCGCGACGACCCCCAACGGCAACATGTGCGGCGTATCGAACTACGGGATTTGCAACGGCTTGAGCTACACCCATAACACGGACGGCAGCTGCTCCGGCGGATCCGACGGTGCGAGCGGAGTTTTGACCGGCTACGCGTGGAACGACCTTATCGGATGGGTCAGCTTTTGCGGAGGCGAGGGAACGCCGCAGTGTCCCGGCAGCGTGAAGTACGGCGTGACGATCGACGCAAACGGCAACTTCAACGGCTACGCGTGGAACGACCTTGTGGGGTGGCTGAGCTTCAACTGCGCGAACGACAGCTCGTGCGGAACATCGAACTATCTCGTTACGACCTCGTGGCGGGCTACGAGTACCGTCGGCTATCTCACTTCATATATAATAGATGCAGGAGCTCCGGCAACCCTTCAGAGCATCGTGTGGCAAGGATCGTGCGGCCTTGCCGGGACAAACGTTGGGTTCCAAATTGCCGCTTCAGAGAGCACAAGCGGACCGTGGAACTATATCGGGCCTTCCGGCACGAATGCCGACTGGTACGGCGCCCCTTGTTCCCAAAACCAAACGGGAGGAGTTTCGGCCTCGTGTCCGGCGCCGGGAACCCCGATCTGCGTGAACCCGACATACTATACCAATTTCCGCTACTTCAGGTACGAAGTCATGCTCCAAAGCAACCTCCTTCAAAATTCCAGTCCGCAAATCGAAAACGTCATCTTAAACTTCAGCAAATAAGGCGAACAATCATGAAAAAATACGACGAAAAAATCGGGAAAGTACGGTGGATCCATTTTCAAAACCCGAACGGCGACGACATCGCGGAAACGGCGTCGTTCATCAAGGCACACCCCTTGATCCTCAAGGAACTCCAAGGAGTTTCCGATCGCAGCAAGATAGAAAATTACGGCAGCTATCTCTTTGCTGTTTATCATCTCCATATTTACGACATCAAAGAAAAGAAACCTCGCCGGACGGAAGTTGATATTCTCGCATCGAAAGAAACCATCCTGACGTACACTTACGAAACCATCGAACCGGTCGACCAATTCAAGTCCGACCTTGCCCAAAAACTCGACGGGAAGATACAAAACGCCTCCCAGATCATTTACTACCTCCTCCAGGAGATCAACGTTTATTCCTTGCGCCAGCTCCGTCACGTCGAAGAAAAAGTGAATGCCGTCGGCAACCGGCTTTTCGATCACGGCAATCGTTATCTTTTGGAAGATATATCATACATCAAGCGGGACCTCCTCGAATTCGAAATAACCGCTGCTTCCCAAAAAAGCACCCTTGAGTCGCTCTTGACGGTCGGCGAAGAGTTCTACGGCTCACAATCGAAGATCTACTTTTCGGATCTCATGGGAAGCCTCTCCCGCGTTCATTATCTTTTAGAAACGCTCCGGGTAACCGTCATTTCTTACAGCGAGACCGTTTCGCAGGTATTTCAGTCGGAGACCTCCGAAGTCATGAGGAGATTTTCGATTCTCGGCTTTCTTACGTTCCCCCTTTTGCTCTTCACGACGATCGCCCTCCAACCGACCGTGGAGCCCACGCTTTTCAGAACCCCGGCAGACTTTTGGAACGATCTTCTCGCCGTCGTGGGCATCGTCGTCATTCTCGCCTTCATATTCAGAAAGAAGCGCTGGCTGTAGAGTAGATAGTATCTGGTATTTAGTGTTTGGTATTGGTAGAAAAAGGATACTAACTACTATATACTAACTACTAACTACCCGCTCTATGTTTCTCTACAATACCCTTTCCGGTAAAAAAGAAGAGTTGGCGAAACCGACGGGCAGACCGCTCAAAATGTTCGTCTGCGGCTTGACCGTTTACGACTATCCGCATATCGGCAACGGGCGGACATTCGTCATTTTCGACGCTTTCGTCAAGTATCTCCGGTCGAAAGGCTGGGACGTCTTTTATCTCCAAAACGTAACCGACATAGACGACAAGATCATCGCGAGGGCTGCCGAGGAAAAAACAACATGGCGGAAGATATCAAAAAAATTCGAGCGCATTTATCACAGGAATGAACGGCAGCTCGGCATCGATTCGGTCACTGCATACGCTCGGGCGACGGATCACGTGAAGGAGATACTTCGTCAAACGGAGGTGCTCATGGAAAAGGGATTTGCTTACCGTATCGAAGGGGATGGTATTTATTTCGATGTTTCGAAGTTCCCCGATTACGGGAAACTTTCCCGGAGGACCTATCTCGATGCCGAAGATTCGGTTTCACGCATTGACGAAAGTGTCATGAAGAGACACAAAGGCGATTTCGCTTTGTGGAAATTTTCAAAGCCGGGAGAACCGACATGGAGAGCGAAGCTCGGCGACGGAAGGCCCGGCTGGCACATCGAGGACACCGCGATCAGTGAAAAATACCTCGGAAACCAATATGACCTGCACGGCGGCGGCGTGGACCTCAAGTTTCCGCATCATGAAGCAGAGATCGCCCAAGCGGAAGCCGCTTCGGGAAAAAAGCCCTTCGTGAAAATTTGGATGCACTCCGGGCATCTCATGGTCAATGACAAAAAGATGTCCAAGAGTCTCGGCAATTTTGTAACCTTGGACGATTTTTTGAAGGGCCATTCGGGGAACGCTTTCAGATTCTTGGTGCTTTCACATCACTACCGCTCCCCCATGAACTACACCGAAGCGCTGGTGAAAAATTCCGAAGACACGCTGAAGTCGCTCGAAATTTTCATGAACAAGCTCGTTTTCATCGCAAAGAAAACGAAGGGTCGGCCGGCCGAAGGCAATTTTGAAGCGGAGATCAAGAAGGCCGACGAACGGATGGGAGAATTCTTGGATGACGATTTCAATACTCCGGGAATGTTCGGCATGCTCTTCAGCTTCGTGAGCTCGCTCGAAAATTCCGTCTGGCAACTCGGCCGGACCGAAACGCAACTGCTTTTGAAGACCATCCGTGCCCGCATGGCTTCTTTGGGGTTTCATTTCCCAACTACAAAAGTACCGCTCAAAATCAAGCGTCTTGCCGCCAAGCGCGAGTTATTCAGGAAGAATAAACAGTTTGTCCAGTCCGACGACTTGAGAAAAAGGATAAAAGATTTAGGATACTCTATAGACGATACGCCCCTCGGGCCCTTCGTTTATAAATCCTAAGCATGGCCGCCAAAAAAGAGTCCAATCAATTGAAGCTTCCGCCGCAGGACACCGAAGCCGAGCGATCGGTTCTCGGAGCCCTCATGCTCGACAAAAACGCGATCGTGAATGTCGCTGATTTTTTGGCGCCGAGCGATTTTTATGAAAATAAACATCGGAAGATCTACGAGAGCATCATTGAACTGTGGAGCAAAGGCGAGCCGGTCGACCTTTTGACCGTTTCTCACGCCTTGAAGGCGGGAAAACAATTGCAAGATGTCGGCGGGATCGATTATCTCACGGAACTCGCCGAAAGCGTGCCGACGTCGGCACACGTCGTCCACTATGCCGAGATCGTCAAAGAACAGCGGGTGCGGCGCGACTTGATCGCGGCTGCTTCAGAAATCAGCGAAAAGGCGTTCGGCTTTCAAAATTTCGAGGAACTCCTTGAAATCGTCGAACAAAAGATCTTCGGCATTTCGCAGAAATCGAGGCCGCAAAAGTTCGTCGCCATCAAAGACGAACTCCCCGCTGCATATGAACGGCTCGAAAAACTGCACCGCGGCGAAAAGGACAGCTTGCGGGGAGTGCCGACGTTTTTCTACGATCTTGATAAATTCCTTTCCGGTTTCCAGCCATCCGACCTCATCATCGTCGGAGCCAGGCCCTCGTACGGAAAGACATCCCTCGTCCTCGACATTGCGCGGCAGGCTGCCGTCCTGGGCAAAAAATCGATCGGCCTTTTTTCCATTGAAATGTCCAAAGAGCAGATCATCGACCGCTTGATCTCGGGCCAAGCCCAAATACCTCTCTGGCGGCTCAGGACCGGTAAGCTTGTCGACGATATGGAGTTTTCTTTGGTCCAAGAGGCCTTAAATGAACTTTCCAACGCCAAAATATTCATCGATGACACTCCTTCCCCCACCATCCTCCAGATGAGATCCATGGCGCGGCGTCTGCAACTTGAACACGGCATCGATATGATCATTGTCGATTATCTTCAGCTCATCCAGCCCCGGACCGGCAATGATAATGTCGTTCAACAGGTGACCGAAATATCGCGCGGCTTGAAATCGCTCGCCCGAGAATTGAACGTGCCGGTCGTTGCCGTCTCGCAACTTTCAAGGGACGTCGATAAGCGCGACGTCAAGATCCCCCGCCTTTCCGACCTTCGCGAATCGGGCAGTTTGGAGCAAGACGCGGACGTCGTTCTCTTTATTTACCGCAAGGACAAGGCCGTCTCGCCGATGGAAGACGAAATCGCAGAAGACAATACCGTCGAGATCATCGTCGCAAAACACCGGAACGGACCGACGGGAACCGTGAAACTCATCTTCGACAAGGAAAAGGTGAGCTTCAAGAACTTGGACACCGCGCACGCTCCACAGCCGGAAGCATTTTAAATCTCCTCCCATGATCCCGGATGAAATAAAAAAATTCATCGATTACTTTTCGCGGCTTCCCCTCTTCGGCCCGCGGCAAGCGACCCGCCTCGCGTTCTACCTGTTGTCGCTCGACAAAAACGAGGTGAAGAACCTTTCTTCCGCTCTCGGGAATCTTGCGAACCTCGACATCTGCGAGCGTTGCTTCTTCGTGAAGGTTGGAGGGCAAAGGATATGCGGCATTTGTTCCGATCCGGCGCGGAATACAAAGAACATCGCCATCGTTGAGAAGGAAACCGATCTTCTGACATTTGAAAAGATGAACAAATGGAACGGCCACTACTTGGTCCTTGGCCACCT
>JAKAGX010000040.1 GCA_021825465.1 bacterium
CGTGGCCGCGCTGGCTTTTCCAGCGCCCGTTACAATGACCACGATGGTAAGGAGTACGATCGCAATAACAAGAGCCCAAAACGCCGCTTTAACCCATCTCATTGTTTCAATTATACCAGAATATGAGGAATTGCAGAGGACGATGTGCTATAATAAGAACTATGAAAAACGGTTTAAATAAGATACTTGTAGCGGTCGTTATCGTACTCCTCGTGGTACTCGTCGTCATCGTCGGATGGAAATACATTGCCGGAGGTCCTTCCTACTATGCCGTGTACCTTCGAACGGGGGATTTATATTTCGGAGAGCTTTCCACTTTCCCTTCGTTCTCATTGAGTCACGTCTATATGCTGCAGGTCAATTCTCAAAACCAACAGAATCCGGTAAGCATCCAAAAATTTACCAATGTTTTCTGGGGGCCGGAAGATTCGATCAGCATCAATCGGAACGAGGTAGTGTGGTACACCCGCCTTGCGTCGGATAGCAAGCTCGCACAGCTTGTTCAATCAAACCCGTCGCTTACGCCGAGCACCGATACAACGCAGACGCCGCCCGCCGGCACATCGACTCCGGGAACGACATCGCCGCAGTCCGGTAAATAATAAGAAGAAAGAATTCGCAAAATCCCGCGCCACCATGAGAAAAAAGGCGCGGGATTTGTTATGATGAAGATGGTATGGGTTCCCGAAAAAATGCCCAGATAGCGCTGCCGTTCATACTGCTCATAAGTGGTATAATTATCGAAATCGTCGTGGCGGGGTCTTTGACTTCTTATTTCGCAAGCGGCTCCGGTTTCAGCGAACGGCTTCAAGTGCGAGCTTCTTCCGCGGCATATTCCGGGATCAACGATGCGCTCGTTCAAGTGGCCAAGAACAAGGATTTTGGGGCGACGAACCCTTCCTACGGAGTGAACGTCAACGGCGATACCGCTACCGTGACGTTCGGGAGTACGCTTGCAAATGGGTACTATACTTACACGGTGACATCCTTAGGCATCGCCGGGACGCGCCAAGCAAAGGTCGTTGCGGTCGTCGTCGTAAACGACTCGACGGGAGAAATCCAGTTGCAGTCCTTGAACGAAGTTTCCGTTCAGTAATCTTATGAAGCAAAATAGAATTTTCCAGAGGACCTTGGCTTTTTTTGAAAAGCTGAGTTCCAAGCCGAGAATAGACGGGATGGAAATAACCGCAACCGCCGTGAAATACGCGTTTTTCGAAGGCGAAGAAGTAAAAACCGCCGCCGTAAAACTTCCGCCCGGCACGATTGTTGCCGGAAAGGTTGCGGATCGGGGGCAACTCATTGCGGGCCTCGAGCGGCTGAAGGGCCTTGTGATGCCGCCCCGAAAAGGGGGTGTATTCCGCGTCAATGTCGTCTTGCCGACCTCGCTCGTTTTTACCCAAAGTTTTTTGGTCCCCAATGTCGGCCCCCAAGAGCTCGAAGAGTCCGTGAATTTGAACCTTCAAATGATATCGCCGATCCCCAAGGAAGAGGCGAATATGAGCGCGCAAATCGTTTCGGAACACGATTTCAATTACGAATTTTTGGGAGCCTTTGCATCGAAGAAGGAAATCGATTCCTATCAATCCGCGCTTTCGGAGACCGGCTTCGCTCCCGTTTCATTCGAATTTCAAGCGCTTTCCCTCGCCCGGTTCATGCGGAAAACATCCGTCGTGGCGAAAGACCTCGTCCTTGTTTTCGAATTGTCGGGGGAGGGGATCGATCTCTTCCTTGTAAAAGAGGGGAATATTTATTTCAGCTACTTCAGGTCGTGGCAATCGATCCAAGGAAATGCGCCGGCCATTTCAAAAGAAGTTTTGGAGTCGGTCGTGATCGAAGAAATACGGAAAGTCCTCAATTTCTCCTCGGGAAAGTTCGGCATTTCTCCCGCTTCGGTGATGTTTTTAGCACCGGGTTTCGAGCAGGAAATAGCAGCCATTGTGGCCAACGTCTTCAATATGAAATCGGCGCCGATCGTTTCCGCACAAATGAAAATTTCCCCGGTCTTTTATGCAACGGCAGGCGCAGCAATGCGGTGGCGGGACGACCGGGAAAACACCAATTTCAAGGCGATCAATTTGGGAGGCGAAGACCTGTCGAGAGCGATTTACGAAGAGCAGGTCCTCAATTTCCTTTCGCTGTGGCGTGGCATCATTGCGGGAGCCCTTGCCGTCCTTCTCGCTGCATATGCCGGGGGGGCGATTTTCGTCATCAACCAATACAATGCGGTGAATGCGGACGTGAAGGCCTTCAAGCCCCCGCTCGACGAGGCAAAGCTGGCCGATCTTATCAATAAGGCGAATTCCTTCAATGCCACCGTCGCGGAACTTGCGAGCATTCGCGGCTCGAACCAGGATTACTACAGCCCCTTACGGCACGTGCTCGATCTTTCCATCCAAAATCAGGTAAAAATAACGTCCATTAACGTTACCTCGCTCACGTCGCCCATTTCGCTCACTGCTTCCGCGCCGAGTTACGACGTGGTCCTTGCGTTCAAAAATGCACTCGCTGCCGACCGCATGTTTTCGAATGTCGACGTTCCGCTCACACAAATCATCACCCAAAGCAACAATTCAGTCACGTTCTCGGTTTCGTTCTCGTTCAATCTCTAGGGCAACCGCTCGAAAAACGCCGTTGAGAATTTTGAGCTCGCTTGCTCCTATCTTTTTCAATACGAAATCACCGGCTTTTTTTCTTGATCGTTCTTGCGGTCGGCGTACTCCAATGCGGATCCTTCTGAAGTCTTTCGTTTTGAGGGCCGAAAGGACGGATGCTACGCCGCGGTGTCCGGCGGGCCCTCGGCCGAATTGGATTTTATATTCCCCGATCACGAGGTCCGAATCATCATGCGCAATCGTCATCGCATCCGGTTTGAGCTTGAAATACGAGAGGATCTTCTTTGTTGCCCTTCCCGACTCGTTCATGAAGACGTCGGTCTTCGCGAGAATGAGGTCGCCTTGTCGTACATACCGGAAGAGATCCGCCTTTTTCCACTCGGTCTCGTTGCCGGCAAGGAAATCGAGCAACAAGTGCCCCGCATTGTGGTATGTTCCCCGGTATTCGTCGGCTGGGTTTCCCAAACCGACGATGATCCTCGAAGTTGCAATTTTGTCGTTCATTGCATAAAATTATACATCAACGATGCGAAAAGTGTTCTGGTCAATCGTCGAGATGCTCGAAACCATAGCCATAGCCGTCGCGGCAGTGATTTTGGTCAGGGCGTTCGTCGCCCAGCCTTTCCTCGTTTCGGGATCAAGCATGGTGCCCACGTTTCAGAACGGCGATTATCTTTTGGTTGACGAACTGACATATCATTTCCGGACCCCCGAACGGGGAGAAGTGATCGTTCTCCGCTACCCCAAAGACCCGGCCGAGTATTTCATCAAGCGGGTCATCGGACTCCCGGGAGAGACGGTGACCATCAAGGATGGGCGCGTCGTGGTAACGGATCAAAACGAGCATCTCGTGTTGAACGAGCCGTACATCGACCAACCCATGAATGTGAGCCAAAACTTCACCGAGACCTTGGGTTCCAACGAGTATTTTGTCATGGGTGACAACCGGAACTATAGTTACGACTCGAGGAGTTGGGGGCCGGTGCCGTCGAGCGATATCGTGGGGGTCGTGCGGCTCCGCTTGTGGCCTTTTCAAGATATCGCTGCATTCGGCGCGCCGGCATACGGTACGTCGACGACTGCCGGATAAGAGACACGCATGAAACAAAAACCAAAAAGTCATGAAGCGGTATGGGGGATCGCGGGGATGCCGGATATCCTGCCGAGGAATCAAGCGTATTGGCGGCAGCTCCTTGAGACCGGCAAGGCGGTAAGCGAACTCCACGACTTCAATTTTATGGGGCTTTCCGCCGTGGAGCGATATGAAATTTTCGAGAACGCATTCGGCAGCGATCGGGACGTCCTCGAGCGTGAACTGTTCCCATTGAAAGCGGGAAAGATGAAAGCTGCGCTTCGGTTCAGTTTTCGGGAGTCCGTTCTCCGGAGCTTCATCGATAATAAATTGGCGTACTTTGCATATCCGCTCAAAGTCTTCTATTTCGGTCCCGTCTTTCGCGACGTCCAGACGGATGAATATTTCCTGCGGCAGTTCCATCAATTCGGATTTCAGGTGATCGGCGAAGCAGACCCGATATACGACGGTGAAGTCATCATTGCTCTCTACGACTTCTTTAAGAGTTTGAGGCTTGCGAACGTCGTTCTGAAGATCGGAAGTTCGGGTTGTCATACGTGCCACGGGATCTTCAAGCATAAACTGCAGAATTATTATCGGGGAAGGCTAAAGGATGTTTGCAAAACGTGCGCCAGGAATTTTGAGATCAATCCCTTTTTGCTGCTTTCGTGCAACGAAGAAAAGTGCAAGGCGATCCGGTCGGAAGGGCCGATCATTTTCGATTACCTTTGTCAAAGTTGTAACAATCATTTGAAATCGGTGCTCGAACTCGTCGAAGACAACGGCATACCCTACGAGCCGGATCCGAACATGGTTTCGACGGGCGATCTCAATAATCGGACGACATTCGAGTTCCGTACGCCTGAAATGCCGCACCCCCTGGCATTCGGTTGCCGGTACGATTATCTTTCCGAAGCGGTATTCAAGCGGCAAATTCCGGCCGTCGGGGCGAATGTTGGGGTCGAGCGGGTCATGGAAGCGATGAAGCGGCAGAATGTGGAACCGCGCTTCAAATCAAAGCCGAAGGTTTTCTTTTTGGTTATCGGCGATCAAGCAAAGAAGGGCGCCTTGAAGCTCATGAACAAACTTCGGCTCTCCGGCGTTGCCGTCGTCGAAATGGTGGGCAAGAAAACGCTGAAAGCTCAAATAAAGACCGCTGAACGGATGGGCATCAAGCTGGCGCTCCTCTTGGGGCAAAAGGAAGTTTTCGACGGTACCGTGATCCTGCGGGATATGACCTCCGGCATCCAGGAAACGATCCTCGTCGACAAGCTGGTTGAAGAAGTGAAGAAAAGGCTCAATAATGAATAGGGTATGGATTGCCTTTTTTGTAAGATAGCCAGCAAGGAAATTCCGGCCTCCATCGTTTATGAGGATGACGCGACGCTTGGCATTTTGGACATTCACCCCC
>JAKAGX010000041.1 GCA_021825465.1 bacterium
GATCGTATCGCCGGGCATGAGTCGTGGCACTTTGATCATTTGCATTCATGATAGAACAAAGGGCCGATTATTCAAACCTTCCTCCGCCAAAAACAGGATCTGCTACGCTTGGCGGCGTAGCAGATATAAAGATGGACATTCCATCAACTTTTCTCCAGGGCGCTTAAGATCTTTTCGATCTCGTCCCCGTAGTTAACATGAAGGTCCTTTGCAATAGGAAGGATGAATTGCCTGGTCTCCGTGATGTACCGGTTGCGCCGCTCGTCGTCCCAAATCTCGCAGGTTTCCAGATTATTGAGCCGATCGGCGCATTTTACCGTTCTCACCATGGCGGGAGCCTTGGCGAGCTCGCCGTAGTATTCTTCGATGATCTTCTTATGCCGATTGATGGTCTGGCCCGTGACCGGATCGAAGACCGGCATGTAGCGGGAAAGCGTTTCGAGCGATCTCCAGATCTCCGGACCGAAGAGGTCGACGAGAACGCTCCACGGAGTGTTGGTATCTTCGACGACATCATGGAGGAGACCGGTGACGATATGATCCGTTTCTCCGAAGCCGTGTTTGACCAAAGAAACCGCAACTGCTCGCGGATGCTCGAAATATCTGTCCCCGTTATCTCTCTTAAAAGGCCGATGGGCGTTTTTAGCCAACCAGTATGCCAATTGTATCCTTCCCAGTTCAACGGTAGGTCTATCGGACACGAGTCCGAAAAATTCAGTTCTGTTCATGGCGAATCCCTTCTGAAAATTTATCTTGTTCTCGAAATACCGTACTATCAACGGACAATGTTGTCAATTTTGATATAATGAATTCATTCAAGGTCGAAAAAGAGGGGGGAACATATGGAAAACGTATTCGAGGGGCAGCGCATGGAGCTCGAGGAAAGGAAGAGCCGCTGGCTCAAGTGGTTCATCGTGAATATCCTCGTGCTTTTCATTCTCGCGATCCTCATTTTCTTCGGGCCGATGGCCTCCGCCGGTTTCGGCAAGGCGACATGGCTCGAGTTCGCCGTGGCATTGCCCTTGGTCTATTCCGCGATCTTCTTTCATGCACAATATTCGCGGGCGCGCGAGTATGCCGAGGAGTATGCGTGGAAATCGCTTGTCGCGCGGTCGATGGGCGGATATCTCGAATTTTTGAAGAAAGAGGTGAATCACGCAAAGGCGGAAGAGCAAAAGAAATACCTCGACTTCATGGTCGACGCGATCGGCATCCTTTATGCATCGCCGCGAGAGGCGATCTCGAAGCACCCGCTGAAGGATGAGGAAGACGTGAAGGTGGGCGTGGTGGAAAAGCTCGGGGAGGTATTCAAGAAATTCATACCGGGGAACCTTGGCTAGGAAGAACAAGAACGCTCTTTCGTTCGCAGGTTCTCAATGGTAAGATGGGGGCAGTTCAAAAGGAGAAGTAATATGAAAGTGATCGATAAGAAATCGGACGGCGTTTTTTTGCTGCAACCGGAAAATGATTGGGAAGGGATCAACAACCTCGAGGTATTCGGACGAGCGGGAACCGGCGGAAAACTCTTCTACGGCGGCCGATCGAACGAAAAAGGAAGCATCTTCTTTTCCATAAGGCTGAAAGCGGAAGACAAGCACATCATCGTTGCGGGAACCTCATTCGAAGACAAGCGGAACATCGCGAAGATCCGGAGCCTTTGCTTCCACGGGACGCTTTTGAAAGGGATGATCCTCCATGGATTCACTTCCGGGGAGTACGGCATCGGCCTGGCTCTTACGGCGGCGTACTGCGTGAATTGCGGAAGACCCATGAACGAGAGGGTCGGATGGAAAATATGCCGAACCTGCGCCGACGAAATTTGCCCTCACGAACGGTATGAACCGAGGGTCATCAGCGATGACGAAGGGATATTCCTCTGCAAGATCTGCACGAAATGCGGCTTGCCTGATCCGCTGGATTTTCTCCGAACCCGATCGCTCGGCGAAGAAGAGAGGATACGGGAAATCCAAGAAGCCGATCCTACGGCGACCTTCACGCCGATCGGGATGGATCCCCGAAGATTACCGCTCGTCATAAGAACGGCGCTGCGGAGCAACAACTGAAACGCCAAAAAAAACCAAAAGCCCGGATAACCACAGCCGGGCTTTCTCTTTGTGATAAAATAGAAGAAATGCGGACGGAAAGCTACACCTCGTACGGAACAGTCCCGTTTTTCAAGAAAGGCGGCGAGACCCTGTTTTTGCTTGTGCGGCATGCCGACGGACACTGGGGGTTTCCGAAGGGCCACCGCGATGCGGGAGAAACGCCGCTCGAAACGGCGCGTCGGGAATTTTTCGAAGAGACGGGCATCAAGGATGCCGACATTCGGGAAAATGTCCGGTTCGAGGAGCATTACCGATACGAAGACGGCGGCACGGCCTTCGATAAAACCGTCGTTTATTTTCTTGCCGAAGTGCGGCACAAGGACAGCCGGACGCCCGTCGATTTTGTAAAAGAAATCCCGGAGATCCGCTGGGTCACGTTCGATGACGGCATGAAAACGCTGACGTTCGAGGAAGCAAAGGAAATATTGAAACAAGCACATGAAACTCTTCGTGAAGGTCAAGCCTAAGGCGAAAAAAGAAAAGGTGGAACGGATCGACGGCGAACACTTTGCCGTCGCCGTTGCAGCGCCTGCGGAAAAGGGCTTGGCGAACGATGCCGTCATTGCGGCGCTCGCGGAGCATTTCAACGTTCCAAAATCGAGGATCGCGATCGTGTCGGGCCGGACATCGCGGGAAAAAGTTATCGAAATAGATTAAACTCAAAAAGATGAAAAAGATCCTCTATACCAGTTTTTTGAAAGAAGAAAGGGGGAAAGGATGCCCCTTTTGCGCGCCGCATCGGCGGAACGAGATCATTGCGGAAAATAAATACGCGTATCTGACGTACGCCTTGGCGCCCTATTCGCCGTACCATCTTTTGGCGGTTCCGAAGCGGCACGTGGAATATATCAGAGATCTGACGGCGAAAGAACGCGACGCGATCGAAGATCTCGTCGAGGATGCCGACAAGATATTGAGGCGGAAAAATATCGGAAATTACTTCGTCATCGTGCGGAACGGGAAACGCTCTCACAAGAGCGTCCTGCATCTTCATTACAACGTCATTCCGAGCCGCCGCGAACGGGATTTCAACGTCCTCCTCGAGCATCGGCGGATCCTCTCCGATCGGGAGATCGACAAGCTGCTCAAGGAAACGAGAAAGATACTCAAATGAAGAAACTTTACACCATCGGACACTCGACAAGGACGGTCGACTATTTTATTTCGATGTTGAAGGCTCACGGGGTCGAGGAACTCGTGGACGTCCGGACGATACCGAAATCGCGCCACAATCCCCAGTTTGCGGGAAAAGAGATCAGCAAGTCGGTGCGAAACCGCGGGATCGGATATCGATGGTTCGGGAAAGAGCTCGGCGGGCTCCGGCGGACGAAAAAAGATTCGGAAAACACCGGCTGGCAAAACCTCTCGTTTCGCGGGTTCGCCGATTACATGCAAACGCCCGAATTCGAAGCGGGCCTGAAGAAACTTCAGAGTGTCGCCGCAAAGAAAGCGACGGCCATCATGTGCGCCGAAGCGGTGCCGTGGCGGTGCCACCGGTCGCTGATCGCCGATGCCATGACGAAAAAGGGATGGAAAGTGTACCACATTTCGAGCCGGAAAACGGCGCGCCTCCATGAACTGACGCCGTTCTTGAGGACCGTGAAAGGAAGATTGCTGTATCCATAAGTCATGCCGAAACCATGTCCGGACTGCGGGCCCGTCCCCGTCATTCATTGGATCGAAAAAATGTCGGTCATCGTCGATTGGATGCTTTCGCCCATCGCGAGGTTTTCGGCGCGGGCTTCGCGGCCTTTCCGCCCATTTTCGCGGACGCTCGCGAAAAGGGGATTTTGGGTCTCGTTCCTGAATTTTCTCGCCGCCATCCGCCTTATGACGGTGACTGAAAGACTCGATGAAAAGGATAATTTGAGAACGCAAGCGCTTTGGGAATCGGCCGACAAACTCGGCATCCGGGTCAAGGAATTCCGACTTTTCGGCACGCCGGGGAACCCGTTCTTTACGGCCGAATATAAAGGAAGAAAGATCGCTTTCGAGGGATTGCCGCGGATCCCGGGGTTTTCCGACGATGCGATCGAGTGGATGGATGACAAAAAGGCTATGAAGAAAAAATTCGCGGCCGAGGGGATACCCGTCGCGCGGGGAGCGGGATGCTTCAGGTTCAGGAAGGCGCTCAAGGTTTTCCGGGAGATCGATGACACGGTCATCGTGAAACCGAGCATCGGATCGCGGAGCCGGCACACGTTTACCGGCATCGATTCGGAAGAAGAGCTCGCAAAAGCCTTTCGGAGCGCGAAACGGCTTTCGCCGTGGGTGGTCGTCGAAGAAGAACTTGCGGGATTCGTGTACCGCGGAACGGTCGTCGGCGGTGAACTCCAAGGCGTCGTGAGCCGCGAGCCGGCATCCGTCACGGGCGACGGAGTGAGAACCGTACGCGAGCTCATCGCGATCGAGAACGAGAATCCGCTGCGGCACGGGCCCATTTACCATGAAATTCACGCGGATGACGGGAGGTTGGAAAGTACGGTGCCCGGAAAAGGCGAGCGGGTCGTCGTGAACCGCAAGGTGAGCAGATCGGTCGGAGCAGCCGTCCGGGACGTGACGGATACAACGCATCCGGAAACCGCGGAGCTTCTCGAGCGCATCGGCCGCATGCTCGACGCTTCCGTCGTCGGCATCGATTTCATCATCGGCGACATCGAACGATCGTGGAAAGAACAAAAAAAGTGCGGGGTGATCGAGTGCAACAGCCTGCCTTTCATCGATCTGCATCACTATCCCCTCGAAGGAGAGCCGCGCGACGTCGGCGGCACGATCTGGAAAAGAAGTGATATAATGAACGCATGAGAAAATACATTTACATTTTGATCGTCATCGTCGCGGCGATCGTTCTGTGGGAGATCTTCGGCATCAAGAAGCCGGCGGTTGCTCCCACCATCGCGACGAAT
>JAKAGX010000011.1 GCA_021825465.1 bacterium
CCGACCCGTGCGTGCGGTTGAAAAGGCCGACTTCGGCGTACAGTTCCCGGATTTCGTCGAGTTTTCTGCCGTCAGCCCGTTTCCCCTCCTTGAGCGCGAGATCGTGGACGAATTTGTCGACTTCGTCTTCGAAAATGATCTCGGCGACCTTCAGTGATTCTTCGGTCTCGCCGGATTCCTTCAGGTGTTCGAATAATTTGTCTTTCAGCGCGCCGACGGTTTTGTTTTTCAGCGCCTCTTCGAGTTCGGGTTTGAGAAAACCGGAAATTTTTCCGGTAAGGACCGGATCACCAGCGGCAAGCGTGACGTCGGCCTTCGGTTTTCCCAGTTCTTTAATGATTTCTTTTTGAAAATCGATGAGCTGCCCGATGTTTTCGTGGGCCTTCACAAAGATCCGCTCCGCGATTGATTCATTGGTTTCTTTTCCGCTGAATTCGATCATATTCACGAATTTTTCGGTGCCGGCAAAGAACCCCTTGATATCTTCTCCTTCTTCGATTTTGAGACCGGCGACCGGCCCGCCCCACGGGATGTCGGAGACGGCAAGCGCAGTCGAAGCGGCCAAAAGCGCCGGCTCGTCGGGATCGTTCTTCTCGTCGTAAGCGAGGATGGTCACGACGACTTGTACTTCGCGCCGCAAGCGCGGATCAAAGAGCGGCCGGATGGTCCGGTCGATCAAGCGCGCCGAGAGGATGGCTTCATCCGACGGTCTTCCCTCGCGCCGGATGAACCGGCTGCCGATGATCTTTCCGGCGGCATAAAACCGTTCCTCGTAGTCGACGGTCAAGGGAAAAAAATCGCCGGGTTTGTCGGCTTGGCTCATGACGACGGTCGCGAGGACCGCCGTATCGCCCGACCGCCCGATGACGGCGGCGTTCGCCTGTCCGGCAACCTTCGACAGCTCGAGTGAAAAATCTTTCCCGTCGACGCTCTTCCGATATGTTTTTTTGTGTAAATCCATGGTTTTAATAATTTCTTCTCATTGGTCTCCTCGGCCGCCGGCTGTCACGATTCCGATCTTCCCGGTCATCAACGCGTTCGTTGATCTTCAAAAGCGCGCGCGGAATGTGTTCGATGTCCGCGAAGCTGTCGGCAGCATCCTTCAAGCGCGCCGATGTCGTGCGCCCGAATGCAGCGACCTCGACATCTTTCCCGAAACCCAGTTTCAAATACTGAACAAGCGGAACAAAATCGCCATCGCCCGTCACGAGGATCACGGCGTCCAAGGCGCCCGCGCTTCGAATTGCATCGACGGCGATGCCGACATCCCAATCGCCCTTCTTCGTTCCGTCGGGATATACTTGCAGGTCTTTTGATCGGAGCTCGAGGCCGGTTTTTCGAAGTGCTTCGAAAAACGATTCTTCGCCGGTCGCGGGGTCGCTCTTTACGACGTACGCGTAGGCCCGGACGAGCTGCCGCCGTCCCACGACGTATTTCAAGAGTTCATTGAAATTCACCCTCGCGTGGTAGAGGTTTTTAGCCGAGTGGTAGATGTTTTGGACGTCGATGAAAATTCCCACCCGCTGATTCGTATTCGTATTGCTCATCAAAGGTTAGGCTTCTATCTCGAGCTTCTTTGCGATTTTCGAGTAGCTTTTCTCGTCGTTCTCTTTGAGGTATTGGAGGAGCTTCCTTCGCTTTCCAACCATCATAAGAAGACCCCGGCGGGAGGTGAAATCCTTCGGGTTTTTCTTCAAATGGTCCGCCAAGAGCTTAATTCGCTTGGAAAGAAGCGAGATTTGCACCTCACTCGAGCCCGTATCCTTCTCGTGCCGGGCCGTATCTTTCATGGCATTCTGTTTTTGTCTTTTCGTAAGCATTGTCGAGATTCTATCGTAAAAAACGACTTTTGTAAACCCCATAGAGGCGGAGGGATAAGAAAGCCATAAAAAACTGCCCGTTTGAATAAACGGGCAGTGGTGGGCGAAATGCCGTCAATCCGAGATGATTGTCCCCAACTGAAGTGAGTCGGGTGCGCCGTGGACTTTCTTGTCGCGGCGCGCGGTTACAACGATGTCGCCAACGCTTCGCATCGAATAGTGGACGGTTATCCTCATGAACCAATCATCTTCCAGAAGTTCCCCTTTTTCCGAGTAGTACGAGAATCTTTGGGGGAAGTTATGAACCTCTTCTTGAAGTATGAATCGGTAGAACGATCGGGAAGCGAGGCTGAGGGTTTCTTCGAACTCCGAATCGCCCCTGAAGGCGACCCCTTTCATTCCGCTCGAGACGGATTCCTTGATCACGAACGAAGTTCCGTTCATCTTGCTGCTCCAATAATCTCTGTTTTCTCCCTTGTGAACGAGATACGTTGGAGGGATGTATCGGCGCAGCGATTCCAACGATCGGGACGGTATTTGGGACTTGAGAATGGCTTCCAAATCCTCGTCGCCCTCGTCGTTTTTTATCAAGGCAAGCACTGCCTTCGATCCGAAGAATGGCTTGGGCGGTATGAGAAAGTCGATCTCTCCTTTGCCATAAAGATCGGCGAGCCGGACGTTCAGGAATTGATTGGAAAAGAGAAATGGGAAATCGATGAAAAGTTCATGTATTTCTTCACCCTCTTTTGTTGCAAAATCCCCGTTGCCGTTCATAACCACATCGTTTTCCCCTACGATCGTCGTTCGAATGCCGGAGTCGGCCAGTCCGGATTTCAGAATAGTGAACTCCGGAAGGTAAAATCGCTCGCGGTCGGAGTAGAGAAGCGTAACAGCATCTTTGCCGAGCCGCTTGATGCTTGCAGCGAGAGAAACCGCTACGCCGGGGAATGATCGTGCTTCGGGGTAAAGCGCCTGGCGCAGCCGGGCAGCTAATGTGGAATACCCCAAGCCGTGTTTGTTGTGGCCGTCTATTTCGGCTATGCAATACCGGCCGTCCTCCGATTTCATGAGGTCGACCTTGCATATCGCCGGAACCAAGCTGGGTTTGAGCGGCATGATGTGCCGATAGACATTGGGAATTTCGATCCCCAGGACCTTGGAAAATTTATTCCAAGTGTTGCTGTGGTGAAGTTTGGGATCGAAGGCGATCGTGGCAATGCGCCCCAACCCGCCGAGACAGTCGTACAGAGCTTGCCCCAATTTTTCAAGCTCGGTCTTTTCCGACGGCGTCACATGATAGACGCTCGGTGAAAGAACGAAGGTGTGATTTTCGCCGCCCCGCCATATGCCGGAGTCGGTTACCATGCGTTTTACATCGTGGTAGTTCATGACAAAACCTTTCTTTTGTTGTTAAAGAACGTTACAGCTGCCTTAGTTGGCAGCATTGCTGACGCCTGCGCAGACGTCAGCAATGCTGCCGCCAAGAATGAAATTCACCAGTGGAGCATTTTCAAGATCTCTTCCAGGTTGTCCACGCTATACGTCGGAATCTCATCGGCGGTCTGCGGCACTTCATTCGAAAACTTGCCGGCCTTGATTCGTATCGTTTTAAAACCGAGCGCATTTCCTATTTTTATTTCATCCGACAGTCTGTCTCCGACCACAAAACTGTTTTCAAAATCGATCTTTTTATCGCCGATGACCGACATAAAATCATCCTTGTTCTTCTCGTTCGAGATCGAGATGCCGTTGAAATATCGGCCGATCCCCGAGTTGTCGATGGCAGACCTCCTCGACCGCTCGGCTCGGCTGACAAGGAACAGCGTGAAACCGCGGCGCGTGAGCGCATTGAGGACAAATGTCGCCTTCGGGACGAGCGATTTCGCGTCCGGGTCGTAAAGCGTTCTATTGAAGTCGAAAATCATTATTTTTTCCATAGTTTTGAACAACAAAAAATAAACCCTCTTTGCGGAGGGCTGGTTTCGGTCTTTTTATTTTAGGAGTCGTTATGCAACGAGTTCAAAAACCAACCTTCCGGCTGAGGAGGTGTAAAACCAGAAAGCGTGGTAGTTTTGAATCGTTACCATAGATTGTATAGGTTTACTCTAGCAATAATCAGCATTTTGTCAAGCGATATTGTGCGACGGATAAAGATGGTACAATAACAGAGAAAAATGACGGAGATAGAAAAATACTTAAAAGAATATCTGGATTACCTCACGATCGAAAAAAACCGGTCTCGGAAAACGCGCGAGAACTACGAACGGTATCTCAAGTCTTTCATAAAGTTTTCCGGCATCACATCCCCTCTTGCGATCGACGAGGAGATCGTGCGCGATTTCCGCCGGGACCTGGACGGCCGGAATATGAAAAGGATCACGCAGGGATACTACGTGATCGCCCTCCGGAATTTTTTGAAATATTTGATGAAAAGAAAGCTGAAAGTCCTTGCTCCGGATATGATCGAGCTCCCGAAGGTCACGCGGGCCGACATCGAGGTCTTGAGTTACGAGGAGCTCGAGCGGCTCCTCGCTGCGCCGAAAGGCGGCGACCTCCGATCCCTTCGCGACCGGGCGATCCTTGAAATGTTCTTTTCGACGGGGCTGCGGCTTTCGGAACTTTGCAATCTCACGAGATTCACGGACTGGAAGAGCGGCGAAATTTCCGTCCGGGGCAAGGGGGATAAGGTAAGGGTGGTTTTTATATCGGATCGCGCAAAGAAGGCCGTCGAAGCGTACCTCGAGAAGCGTGAGGATGTCGAAGAAGCGCTCTTTGTGAGCTTGAACAAGAAAGGGAAAGCGATCGGCAAGATCACGCCGCGAAGCGTGGAGCGGTTGGTGGAGCATTGGGCCAGGGCGGCCGGCCTGCCGCTCAGCAAGATCCATCCGCACACTCTCCGGCACGAGTTTGCGACGGACCTTCTTGTGAACGGAGCCGACCTCCGGTCAGTCCAGGTGCTCTTGGGTCATGCGAATATTGCGACGACCCAAATCTATACCCACCTCACGAACAAAGAATTGAAGGAAGTTCACGAAGCATTCCATGGGAAAAGACGGAGGTAGATGCTAAGGTGGGATATCTCTACTTCTTTTTAAGAGCGGCCGTTCCTCCCGCTGCTTTTTGAAGTATGCTCGTGTGGTATTTGTCCGGCCGATGGGGCTGCATGACGAGAACATCCGGCACCGGGTCGAAAGAAGCGATGCCCTTCTCGAGTTCGGTCTTGAGCGGCGCTTGGTCGTATCCCAAGGCAATGATGTCCGGCCGCTCCCCTTTTGCCGCCGCCCACGTTCCAAGCTCCCGATCCCCTGCGATCACCTTATTTACAATGCCCGAAGAAAGGAGCCGGCGGGAGCGTTCGGAAAGATCGAAACTGGGTTTGTGCCCCTTCAGCTTCTCGACAATTTCGTCCTGCGCCAAAACGACAACGAGCTCGTCGCCGAGCTTTTTTGCCTGCCTCAAGAACTTTCGGTGCCCTTTATGGATGCCGTCGAAAACGCCGAAAACCAGAACTTTCTTCATGGTGCCCCCGAGAGGATTTGAACCTCTAACTCTTGCGAGACAGCATCCTAAGTGCTGCGCGTATCCCAGTTCCGCCACGGGGGCAAAATGGCTCGTATTGGCCACATTTTACCAGAATATAGGTAGTTTGACAAATAGCTAAAAATATTGTAGTATATTGTTACGCTTTTAAAGAAATAGTCCCCGTTGTTTTCGGGGCTCATACCGGGCAAAAGAGTATTCGGTATCGAAATAAAAATCCAAAAAGTTTAAGGAGATGTCAAAATGTCAAAACAACAAAAACCCCAGGACCCGATGACCATCAGATTGGAGTTCCCTACGGCCGATCTTATCGTCGGTACCGATGACTACAAGCAGCGAGTGGTAGCTGTTACCACGCGCGGCTCTCGAGCCATTCAGTCCGGCAACGTTCAGTTCTATCTGAACGGTATGGTATCGGGCGGAGTAGTTCCAATCGGTTATGATGGTCGCCCCTTCAAAGAAATTGTTGTTCCTTCTGGCGTAAAACACGTGATAGGAGCGACGATTGTCGGCACCTCGATTAGCGTATCCGAGGAAAGATTGCTTCCTAAGCCGGAAGCGAAAAAGAAATCGGAATATGTCGTGACCCCCTTGGTAACCGATAAGTTGGTTGAACTTATCGTTAAGGTATCCGACTCCGACGGCAAGAGCTTGAAAGATGTTGATGTCACCATTTATGAGTTGACCAACAAACTGGAAAGCAAGCCCTTTACCACTGACCCCGATGGTCAGGTAAAGCATACCGTCCACTTGCATCGAGGCAAGAAAACGGAAGTTGTTATATTTGTTTCAGGATTTTCGGCGGATAAGGTTTTCCGCCATACCTACGAAGGAAAGTGAAAGGAGTAAAAAATGTTATCGTTAGATGTTCTGTTGCAAATTCTGATCATCTTAGCAATTCTGCTCGTGGTGATCGGAATCGTTTCTTTTTTCATCCCAAGAAAGGTGAGGGTGATCATGGAACAGTCCCCGGCTTTAAATCCGGGTCCTCTCCCCGTCACTCCGCATCGATCTTGGCGCCGCCGATTTGTTGAGAAAGCCGGGGAAATTGTTCAGAGGTCCCTTGGATGGTTGCAGAGGATGGTGGCAAAAATCCGTCTGCGACCCCGCCATTTCTTCGGACTCCTCCTGCTTGCAGTGGGGGTCGTAGTGATGGTTTGGTTTGTGAAAACACTGGCAGGTGGATCCACCGCCGTTTACTGGTGGTCCTTCGGCATGTTTGTCATGGTGGCAGTTGCTGCGAAGGTATTCCCGAAATACAACAACTGGCTTTGGGTATTGTGGTTCGGCCTTACTATTTTTTGTTCGGTCGAAACGATCATCCGATGGGTCGGTTTTTTGACCGTCGGAGTGGTAGACCCACAAGCCCATCTTCCGTTGTTTTGGTTTTGGGTAGCTCTTCAGCTTTTCGCGGAATGGATGCTTCTCGTCCCGTTCGTCTTTTGGGATGAGGTCAATGAGGCTTATCAGGCCGCGAAGCGCGCGCTCGATCAACGGATTGTTGTGTTCAAACAAACCGTGAGCGAGCCGCAGCAAGTAACGGTCAGTACGCCGGTTGCCGGTGCAACTACATCAACCGGAGCATCACAGCCGAGCCCGTTTCAGGGAATCCTGAAATGGACCGAACGCATGCTTCCCGCCGAGCTTATTGCTGAGTTCGCGGCGGAGCTTATACCACGAATATGGAGAAAGGTTGGGAGGTAACCATGAACAACAACAAAAAACATTGGGTAGGCATCATCCTTGCCGTCATTGCAGCCATCATCCTTGCCGACGCGTTTCTTTTCATCGGCGGTACGTGGCTCGTGTTTACCATCCAACTTCTCATTTTGGGAGGAGTTTCGTATCTCCTCTCAACAAAGGCTGGAAAATGGGGTAGAGCAGCGGCTCTCGTGATCGCGATCATTGCCATACCGACCATGTTCTATTTGGCAACCGCTAATTCATTATCTCTCATATATCAGGCACTGCACCTTCAAAAGGAGCAAAAGGTTGCCCAAGTTGCATTTGCTGCGGCACCCAATTCTGTTGGTGATTCTGCAAAAGCAGCCAACAAAATATGGGGGCAAGAGATGCTGAACAGGGCGGCTTCAGACAGCTCGGCAAAGATCCGGGCGACTTTTACCGGATCGAATTGGAAGGTGTTTTCGGAACTCAATGCTGCTACGAGATACTTCGACAGTATCGCAGTAGCGAACCATTTAGTCCCCCCTCCCAAGCAGCCGGAAACCCAGTTGGTCTATCATGGAAGCGACAGCGGGAAGACTGTTGTTGTCACTCCTACCCCCACCCCACCTCAAACAACGGTTGCCATTTCTCGCGGAGAGACGAAGACCATTACCATTGGGAAGGCATTCACGGAAATCCAGAAAGTCGGAAACATCGGAATCAACTATATGCCGAGCGACACGATCTATGTCGTGAACGGCAATGGAAGTTGGTCCGGAGTGACGGTCCCGATCTCGAATGCTACGAGGCCGTCGTCCCCAACGTTTTTCATGCGATCCTATCGCGGAAATCCGGTGGAGGTCACCCTCTCGGGGTACTAAGCCGGGAACAAAATGCAAAGCGCATCCAAGAAATTGGATGCGCTTATTGTTTTTCCCACTGTTTTTATTGCCCGAGGAGCTGTTGAACGAGTTTCACGATGCCGGTTGCAAGGATGCCGATCGCGACGGCAACGGCAGCGTAAATGATCTGCTGCTTGCCCTTTTTGAATTTCTCGGCGTTATCGCCGGCCGTCAGTATTTGAAATGCGCCGACAAGAATGAAGAGCACCGCGAGGACCAAAAGGACGGAATAGAGGATTCCGCTCGCCCGCGTAATGGCATCGATGACGCCCGACGGGGACGTTATGGAACTCGTTGCATAGGCGATGTTTATTATCATAAGTTTATTATACCAATCATTGTCGTTCTGCACAGTAAGATTTTCCCGTGAAAGCGCAATTGTTGTTGCCGGATATGCATGCGCAATAACCGCTCAAACATTCGTAGTTTTGAGTGCACAGCGATCCATCGGTAAGAAGGGTCGGTGGCGGCGTCGGCAAGGAATTGGCGCAAACGCCTTGCTGGTTGCAATATCCGCTCGAACACTCATTGCTGCTCGTACAACTCGATCCGTTCGCTTTCTTTTGAGGGCCCGAATTATTCGAGGCGACGGGGAGGCACGTATAGGTCGATTGGAGTGTTTTATTGTCGCAATAATAACCGAGGCCGCAGTCGCTGTCCGTGACGCATTTGCCTCCGGGGGCCGAAGGGCCGTATTGAGGGACGTTCGGGTTGTTCGATTGGTTTCCGGTCGACGCGTCGAAGAACGCGGTCACGACAAGAATGATGCTGCCGCAAAGGAGTCCGACGACGAGGGCGATGACGGCGTTCCGGAGCATGCCTTTCGCCTTCTTCACCTTTTCATCGCTCCCGCCGGAAGTCAAAAAATTGAAAGCGGCAAGGAGTATAAAAACGACGATCACGGCAAGGAGAATGCCGAAAAGCCAATTCCTCGCAAGATTGATGAGGTCGATGACGGCGCTCCATCCGTTTTGGGAAATGCTGGTTTCGGGCGGCGCCGATGCGACATCCGCCGCAAAAACCGATGCCGCCCAAACGAGCGGCATCGAAGTTAGCGTTGTTAAGATTGTTGTATGAACCGATTTCATAATATCGGCGTATCCCCCCTATCCTTGCGGTATTTGAACGTTTGCTCCCGAGAAGGTGATGATAAGGGCAACGATGCCTTTCGCCAAAAGTCCGAGTGCAACGGCGATAATGGCGAACGTGATCATTGACTTCGCTTTCTTCACTTTTTCATCGTTACCGGCGGCAGTCACGTAATTGAAGGCCGCGATCAAGATGAGAACGACGGCTGCGGCGAGCAAAATCCCCAAGATCCAGTTGGCCGCCGTGTTGATGATGGTAATGATGTCGCTGTAGCTGGAAACGATCTGCGGCGGAGTTTCCCCTCCGGCTGGCGGCGTGTACTGAGCGAGCGTCAAGAGCGGCAAAGCGGTAAGCCCGTACGTTACTATCTTCCCCAAGTTTAGCTTTTTCATGATTTTGTTTTATTACGACCTTTTCGCTGCTGTCCGGTCACGAAGTTAGCCGGTCAGTATTTTTTCTACGATGCTTATTATACCACTTCCTACGAGGATTATACCATAGCCGATAGCCGTGTAAAGAATTGTCTGTCTGCCTTTTTTGAACTTTTCTGGCTCTCCGCCGGAGGTAAGAATTTGGATGCCGCCGACGACGACCATGAGCGCCGCAATGGGAGATCCGGCCATAATAAGCCACTGCATGACGTTGTTGATGACGCTCGAAATGTCGCTATTGCCGCCGCCCAAAGGGTTGATGAGGGTGATGTTGGTTGTGGGGGGGCTTGGCGGATTAAGATCGGCGAGGGCGATGCTGCCCGAGGTGAAAGCGAAGACGATGGCGAGGAAAAGCGCAATTTTTTTCATTGATTTCATTATATCAAAAAATGATCATCCGGCTCAGTGCAGGACCTGTCCTTCGCATTGCTCAAGTCCGGGAAGGATGGTGCAGTCGGCATTCGGGTCTGAATTCGGCATATTGCAGTCGATGGAGCTGCAGGTATATTTGCCGTCGCTCAATTTCTTGGCGTAAACGGCGTTGGGGGGTGTGGTGGGGTAATTCGGCAAAACTTTCTGGCCGCAAAGCGAGGTATTTATAAAATAACCCTGTCCGACGGTGTATGTGGTGGCATTGATAGGGGCCCCTTGTATTTGGCTTGCCGGGTAGCCGCAGGCCCACACGCCGTTATTGGCGATCTTGGCGTAGGTCGTCCCTCCGCCGCAGATGGGTCCGATGATGGACTTGCGTCCAACCAAGCATGGATCATTGGGATCCGCTCCCACAATGTCATTGCAACTCTTTCCGGAAGGACTGCAGAGCGCACCGCCGTTGATCCTCCACTTGAAGTATGTCCAATCGGTGCCGATGTTTACTCCAAGTGGGGTACAGCGGTTTACCTCGTCGAGATTGTTGACGACGTTCGCGCCGCACCAGTTATCCTGCCCCATGGTATCGAATTGCGCTTTGCAGTTTGGATCAATTCCACCAAGATTGCTCCATTTGTCGGTCAAAAACGGCATCTGCCCCAGTTCGTAGATTTGCGCGTAGGCGGGGACGTTTTGAATGGTCGACGTGCCGCAATGGAACGTTCCGTCGTTCCCGATTGCCGCATGGATGATGTATTGGCTTGCGGCCGTTTGCTGGGGCTGGGAATCTTGGGGATTTACCCCGTTCGTCGTGATGGGCGTGCAGGAAGTGCCGGAGCCGCTTTCGCAGGCCGATTGGGAAGTGTACCCTGCGGAGCAATCGTAGATCGTCGCACTGCCGTAGGTCGTCGCCGAATTTGCCGGAGCCCATACGGTGGTGGTTCCAACGGCCGGTTGTCCGCATTCGGTCTTGTCGCCGGCATAGCACGTCGCCGTACTGCAGAACGAACCGCTGAAGTCCGAGTTGTTACAGCTGTTGCCGCTCACGCTGCAGGCGTATGAGCCGTTCGAGGCAACCTTCATATACGTGCTCGAGGCGGTTGCGAGGTTCGGCAGCGAATTCAAAGGCTGCAATTGCGGGTTATGAGTGCAGGAAATTTGGTTCCAGGGGAACGCGGAACTTCCCGTGAGAATGCGGATGACCGTCGAGACGATGATCCACGAAAGAAGGGCGATCGCGACGCCGGTCACCGCTTTGACGAGAATTTTTTTCCCCTTTTCGAATTTTTCCTTGCTGCCCGCCGAAACGATCATGGCAACGCCGCCGATGACGATCATGAGCGCCCCGATCCCAAGCGAGAATTTGAAGAGCATCTGGATGATGTTGTTCGTGACGATGATCGCGTCGCAGAAGTCGCAGGGGCCGACGGGACCGCCCGTCGTGCTCCGCGTCGCGCAGCTTGTATTCGCCCAAATGCCCGTTCCTTGGGCAAGAGCGAATCCGTGAGCCGCAAAAAAGAGCAGGGTAGAAAACCCGATAACTGAAATGATGGCGAATGTTTTAGTAACCCCTCGTTTCATCAGAGTCCACTATTCATTATACTCGTCACCTGATTTGCCGCTTCTTTCACGGCAGTTTGAAGGCTTGTTTGGCCGGTTACGTACGCATCGATCATTTGCGAAAGGACGCTTGCGATGGAGGTCCGGTTCGGTCCGTACCAGGACCTCGCGTAGAGGGCTTGCTTCGCAAAGACCGACAGATTCGGGTCTTGGAGGCGGCCTTGGATGAGCGAGAGGAGCGCCGGAGGATTGCCCGATGCGGTGATGTATGAATTGGCGTTTTGGGCATTCGTCGCCATGGAGAGAATGAGCGTCCAGGCAAGGGACTGATACCTCGACTGCTTGGAAACGACGAACCCGGCGTAGTTCGGGTAGGAAACATATGCCGTGGACGAAGCCGGCTGGGGAACGGGTGCGATGCCGTAATTCAAGAAAGAATTCTTCGCCTTCAGTTGGTTCACGGCCGATTCATAATCGAAGATCATGGCGACCTTGTTCGTCGCAAACGCATCAAGCGAATCGGGCATATTGTAATTCCAGGTGTAGAGATTATTCTTCGGGTCCGAAAATTGGGTATAAAATTTGAAGGCATTGAAACCGGTATCGACGGCGAACGTCGCTTGGTTCTTCGCCGCGTCGGTTATTGTGGTGCCCGTTTGGAGCATGAGGAGCGACAAGAGGTCGGTCGCGTGATCGATGTTCGCGTTCGAGGTGCCGATGGCTGCCGCCGCTTGATCGATGGTGCCGGTCGATGAAATTTGCGTGAGGGAAGGAACGATCCGGTCGAAATCCTGCCATGTCGCGGGCGGATACACGATCCCCGCCTTTGCAAGAAGATCTTTATTGTAAAAAAGAGCCATTGTATCGAGGGAAAGCGGAAGTCCGTATACATATTGCCCGGAGACAAAATCTTGGTAGACGACTGCGGGGAAATCTTGTTGCAGATTGAACGGCGAGAAGAGCGCCGAGCTTACGGGGACGATCTTGTTGAAGTACGTCGGGAGTTCGGTTGAGGGGATCATGAAAATGTCGGGCGCTTGTCCGGACGCCATGGCCTCGAGGAGCGCTTGAGAATACGTTCCATAGTCGCCGAACGTCCGGATGTCCACCTTGACGTGCGGATAGGTTGTATTGAATGCAGCGATGGCTTGATTGTAAAAGGAAGGTTGGTCGCCGTAGATCCACATCGTAAGGCTCCCCTGGGTGTTCGCGGGATTGTTCGTGGAGGTCTTCGATCCGGGAAGGATCCCCGCGAAGACGAGAATAAGAACGAGGATCAAGAGGCCGATTCCTCCGAAGATGACGAGTTGTTGTTTCGAAAAATTCATAGGGCAACGATGCCGACTAACGTATCTCCCTTATCCACGTTCATGATTTTAACTCCTTGCGTCGCTCTCCCCAAAATGCGCACGTCTTTCAGGGGTATTTTGATGGCCTGCCCCTTCGAGGAAAAAGCGATCAGTTCCGTAATGTCATCCCCTACGACGTGTGCGCCGATGACGGTTCCGGTCTTATCGGTGATGTTCGCCGTTTTGATCCCCGAACCGCCCCTCCTTTGTATTTTATACTCTTTAAGGTTCGTTTGCTTTCCGAAGCCGTTTGCCATAACAACAAGGAGGCGCGAGCTTCCGACCGATTTCGTGGGTACGATGTCGGCTCCGGAAACCACGTCGTTCTTCTTTAAGGTGATGCCTTTTACCCCTCCCGCGGTCCGTCCCATTTCCCGCACATCTTTTTCTTTGAATCGGATGGCTTGGCCTCTCGTCGTCGCGAGGATCACCTCGTCGTTGCCTTCGGAAAGCTTGACCCAAAGAAGCGCGTCGTCGGGAGAAAGCTTGATGGCGATGATACCGGTCCGACGGACGTTCTCGAAATCCCCGAGCACCGTTTTCTTAATGATTCCGCCCCTCGTGATCATGACGAGAGAGCCTTCTTTTGTGTCTTTTGGATACGAAATGACGGCGCTCACCTTTTCCGTTACCGGTATCTCGAGGAAGTTATAGATCGATTTTCCTTTTGATGTGCGCGACGCTTCAGGTATTTCATATGCCTTCGTTTGGAACGCCCGCCCCTTGTTGGTGAAGAAAAGGATGTTATCGTGCGTCGAGGCGTAAACGATCTGCGAGATCTTGTCCTCTTCCTTCAGCTCTGCGCCGATCAGTCCCTTTCCGCCGCGCTTTTGGGCGCGGAACGTGTCGGGCGGCATCCGTTTGATGTAGCCGTCTTCGGAAATCGCAATGATCGCATCCCCTTCCGGTATCAAATCCTCTTCGTTGAATTCTTTGAGGCCTCCGGCAACGACTTTCGTTTTTCGGGGATTGTCGAACGTCTTTTTCAAATACTCGAGATCGCCTTCGATGATCGCGAGGATCCGCTTCGGTTCCTTCAAAATAAGTTTGAACTCCGCGATCATTTTCTTCTTTTCTTTCAGTTCATCCTCCAGCTTGATCCGCTCGAGGGCGGCCAAGGATTGCAATTTCATTTCGAGGATCGCGTCGGCTTGGAGCGCAGAAAGCTTGAAATTCTTCATCAAGTTCGCCTTCGCGGTTTCCTTGTCTTTCGATTTTTTGATGGTCGCGATGATCTTATCGATGACGTCGAGCGCAGTCACAAGCCCTTCCAAGATATGGGCCCGCTCTTCCGCTTTTTTGAGATCGAATTCGGTCCGCCGGCGAATGATGAGCTTCCGGTGCTCGAGGTACTGGGAGAGGACGTCCTTCAAGGAAAGGACTTGCGGCTGGATGCCGTCGACCAAGGCGAGCATGTTGTAATAGAAATTTTTCTGGAGCTCGGTGTATTCGAAGAGCTGATTCAGGATCTTTTGCGGATTCGCGTCGGTCTTAAGGTCGATCACGATCCGAAGGCCTTCGCGATCCGATTCGTCGCGGACGTCCTTGATGCCCTCGATCTTCTTTTCCTGGACGAGTTCCGCGATCTTCGTGATGAGGTCGGATTTGTTGACTTGGTACGGGATTTCCGTGATGACGATTTGAAAGCTGCCGCTCTTTCGTTCTTCGATGTCGGCTTTTGCCCTCATCGTAATGGAGCCCTTGCCGGTCGAATACGCTTCCTCGAGCGATTTCTTGCCGTAGACGAGGCCGCCCGTCGGGAAATCGGGCCCCTGGATGAACTGCATGAGATCCTTTACCGTTGCGTCCGGGTTTTTTGCAAGGTGAGCGACCGCGTCCGCAACCTCCCCGAGGTTATGGGGCGGGATGGATGTGGCCATGCCGACCGCGATGCCGACCGTGCCGTTCAAAAGCAAGTTCGGAAGCTTGGCGGGAAGAAATTGCGGTTCTTCGCGCGTCGAGTCGTAGTTGGGGATCCAATTGACCGTCTCTTTTTCGATGTCCTCGAGCATTTCTTCGGCGATCCTCGAGAGCCGCGCTTCGGTGTACCGCATGGCGGCCGGACTGTCGCCGTCGACGGATCCCCAGTTCCCCTGTCCGTCGATTAGAGGATAGCGAAGCGAAAAGTCCTGGGCCATGCGGGCCAAGGCGTCATAGACCGCCATGTCGCCGTGCGGATGGTACTTGCCGAGCACTTCTCCCACGACGTTCGCGGATTTTTTGAATTTCGCGCTGTGGGTGAGCCCCGTATCCCACATTGCCCACAAAATCCTCCGTTGCACCGGCTTCAAGCCGTCCCGGACGTCCGGAAGGGCGCGCGAAACAATGACGGACATCGCGTAGTCCAAATAACTTTCCGAAAGTTCGGCGGTTATTTCCTTTTCTTCTATTTTTCCCTGCTCTCTCTGCTCTTCCATAAATGTAAGCCTCTTTATTATCGGCGATTACGAACCAAGAATCAAATGAGCTGATGATTTCCACCCTCGTATCAAACCGTCTCGGAGACCGAGCGGGCATGGTGGGAAGGAAAACAGCACCATCCTCTCGGCACCGAGTGTTCCTTGACTCCAGCGGTCAAGGCCGCTCTGCGCTCTCGCTCTGGTTTCTGCCGAGGGCAGACCAAGCAAACCAGAGCTCCGAGAGCTGCCGTTCAGACAGTGCCGTTTTCCTTCCCGAGCGAGGTCGAGAGCGAGCGCGAATTCCTCGCTGGGGAATTCGATAGTGTGTTTGAGGAGAGGGTGGAAATCATCAGCGTTCAAAATTCTATGGAAGTGTCGTCGTGGGGATCGCCTCGAGGGTCGTGGTTGCTGGCGGCGTGAAGGTCGGCGTCGTCGTTTGATCCTCCCCTTGGATATTGAACGTGTTCGTTTTTTGGAATCCGCTTCGTATCTGCCGTTCCAAGCGGGAAACGAAAGACCCGATTTGGCCGGCAATGTCACCCGCCCCGTTCACAAGACCGTCTGAAACATTGGAAAATCCTCTTCCCAGAGTATCGAAAAATGAATTGCCGGCGGTATTTCCCGCGGGGCGAGGGATGTAATCGATGGTCGTCGTAGGTGTCGCGGTGGAAGTCGCATTCCCTTGTCCGACCGTCGGCACGGTGAAGTTGAGGTAGAGAACCCACAGGAGGATGATGACGATCATGGAAACCGACGAAGCAACCGCAAGGTACACGCGTTTCGTCTTTTCATCCTTCTCCTGGAGTTTTTTAATGAAGTCTTTTGCCTTCTCTCTGTTTGGCATAGCCCGTTAAGCGGTAAGCCACACGACAGTCATTGCTTTAGGAGAAATATCCTTTTTCTTCAGGGTCAATTTTTCTTCCGGTTTGCCGTTTTCTTGGCCCAACTCTTTCAAAAGATCTTTCGGATTTTTGGCGAAAGAAGGAATGACAATGCCCGGCTCTGTCTGCCGTATCGTCTTGGCGATGGCAGAGGCGTTGAGATACGGTTTTTCTCCTCCCGGCAAAATGAGGATATCGCAGTCTTGGAGGATCTCCACGACCTTCGGGTCGGGTTCTTTTTTGACAGGACCTAAAACGCCGATCGTGATATCGTCGAAAACGATCCGGTAGGCCGTTTTTTCAATCCCTCCCTCTTCATGCTCGGCGGTCCTACCTTCAATCCGTATTTCGGAAACGTCATATTCGCCTTGGCCGTCGATGAAGAACGGTCCGCCGGCGTCGGGTCCGGTTGAGGAGGGTTTCGTGGTTGCGACGACGAGGAGAGATCCTTTGTACGATCGCTGATTGTCCGGATCGATGAGTACCGCTTTTTCGCCGGATTGCAGTTTGAAGTAGCCGTCTCCTTGTCGCGTGATTACCATATGCCTATTTTAAGATGACAAAGCTCAAATGACAAATGCTCAATCAATGTCAAAATCCAAATGAGAATTTGAAACTCGAATTTTCCGCAGAGTGGACATCTTCGGTTGTTCCTGCTATCATTTCTTCGCTTGGGGCCCTATCAACGGCGCTTGAGCGATAATCATCATGACGATCAATATAAAGAACGGAGGAGGTCTCATCGGAGAAATCTTGAAGACGAATCACTCGTTTTTGCCGACCTTGCGTGTCGGTGATCTTGTGGAGGGAAAAATCCTGGAAAAGGGATCGGCGAAGCTTTTTATCGATCTCGGGAAATACGGGACCGGTGCGGTATACCGCGGCGAACTTCAAAACGCCAAGGAATATGTGAAGAATTTGAACATCGGGGACGCAGTTCATGCAAAAGTCATCGACATCGACAACGATGAGGGGCTTGTGGAGCTGTCGCTCTCCGAAGCGGATAAGCAAAAATCGTGGGCCGAGGTCCAAGAGTTGAAGGAAAAGGAAGAGATATTGAAGGTGAAAGTTACCGGGTTCAATAAAGGAGGTCTCATGGCGGAAGTGAGGGGACTTTCCGCGTTCTTGCCGGTCTCGCAGCTCTCCCAAGATCATTATCCGAAAGTGAGTGAAGAAGAAAAATCGAAGATCCTTCAGTCACTCCAGCTCCTCGTGGGCTCCGAGCTCGAAGTGAAGATCATCGACGTCAATCCCCGGACCTCGAAGCTCATCGTTTCCGAGAAGGCGGTGCAGGAGCTTTCCGCCCGGGACCTTGCGAAGAACTATACCGTTGGACAAGTCATCGAAGGGATCATTTCGGGCGTTGCCGATTTCGGCGCGTTCCTTCGGTTTACGGATAATCCGGCCGTCGAGGGTTTCGTGCACGTTTCCGAAATCGATTGGAGGATCATTGAAAACCCCAAGGAAGTTTTGAAAGTCGACGAAGTCGTAAAAGCAAAGATTGTCGACATCAAAGACGGCAGGATCTCGCTGTCGCTCAAGGCCCTGAAAGAAGACCCGTGGACGAAGGTTTCGGAATATTTCAAAGACGGAGATGAAGCTACGGGAACGGTCTATTCCTTGAATCAGTTTGGCGCCGTCGTGAACTTGGATCACGGTTTTCAGGGCATCATCAGAGTCACTGAATTCGGCGGCGTGCCGGAAATGAAAAAAGAACTCTCGCAAGGGGAACAATATTCCTTTATAATAGAAAGCGTGAAACCGACTGAGCGGAGAATCAATCTCAAGCTCAAGAAGTAGAAGTAGATGAATAAATTCGTTAGAAGTTTTCTCGTTGCGCTCGCAATCCTCTTCACGGTGTCTTTTGTGTTTTCCCTTTTTGCAAATTTCTCCGGATCGAATTCGAATCCTCAGGCCATCTCGATCGGGGAATTGGCAGCGGACGTGAATGCGGGAAAGGTAAAGACGATCGTTGTGAACGGGAACGACTTGAAAGTGACGATGGCGAACGGCAGTTCGGCGCTCTCCCAAAAAGAGGCTGAAACGGGGGTTGTCGAAACGCTCCGAAGTTTCGGCGTTTCTTCAACCTCGCTTGCCGCGGTGAATGTCAGCGTCGAAAATCAAAGCGGTTTCGGGTATTGGATGGGCCTTATCCTCCCGACGCTTCTTCCGACACTTGCAATGCTCGTCATCTTTTGGCTCATTTTTCGGCAAGCAAAGAGCGGTGCAAATCAAGCCTTCAGTTTCGGCAAGGTGAATATCCGCCTCTTTTCTTCGAATAAGGACAAAGTGACGTTCAAGGATGTCGCCGGTCTCAAGGAAGCAAAAGAAGAGCTCACGGAGGTCGTCGATTTTTTGAAGCATCCGCAAAAATTCCTGGAAATCGGTGCGCGGATCCCCCGGGGGGTGCTCCTCGTGGGCCCGCCGGGAACGGGGAAAACGCTCCTTGCGCGCGCGGTTGCGGGCGAATCGAACGTACCCTTCTTCCACATTTCGGCATCCGAGTTCGTTGAAATGTTCGTGGGCGTAGGGGCATCGCGCGTACGCGATCTTTTTCAAACGGCCAAAAAAGCGGCTCCTTCGATCATCTTCATCGATGAGATCGATGCCGTCGGCCGCGAGCGCGGCGCCGGTCTTGGCGGCGGCCACGACGAGCGCGAACAGACGTTGAATCAAATTCTCGTTGAAATGGACGGCTTCGATCGCGATTCGAATGTGATCGTCATGGCGGCGACGAACCGGCCTGACATACTGGACTCGGCGCTTCTCCGTCCCGGCAGATTCGATCGGCGGGTGATTTTAGACGTCCCCGACATCAACGATCGTGAAGAGATTTTGAAGATCCACTTGACCGGCAAGAAGCTCGACAAGAGCATCGACGCCCGTACGGTTGCCGTACGGACGCCGGGATTTTCCGGCGCCGATCTCGCGAATTTGGTGAACGAAGCGGCGATCCTCGCGGCGCGGAAGAATGAAAAGATGGTCATGCAGCAAGATCTCCTTGATTCGATCGAAAAAGTGATGCTGGGCCCCGAGCGACGGAGCCGGGCGATCTCGCAAAAAGAAAAAGAAGTGACGGCGTACCACGAGGCGGGACACGCCTTGGTTGCTGCGATGCTCAAGGATGCGGATCCCGTCCACAAGGTCTCGATCATATCGCGCGGCCTCGCCGGCGGGTATACATTGAAGCTTCCCCTTGAAGAGCGGCATCTTCGGACAAAATCGCAGTTCTTGGCGGACCTTGCGGTCGCCTTCGGCGGCTACGTTGCGGAAACAGCCGTCTTCGGCGACGTTTCGACGGGATCTTCGTCGGATATCCGAAGTGCAACCGAAATGGCGAAGGACATGGTGACCAATTACGGCATGAGCGACCTCGGTCCGCGGACGTTCGGGAAGACCGAAGAGATGGTCTTTTTGGGGAGGGAAATTTCGACGGAGAAAGATTACTCGGAAGATGTTGGAAACAAGATCGACGAAGCGGTCAATGGTTTTATCAGGAAAACGTTCGATGCGGCAAGGAGCATCGTTGTAAAGAACCGGAATGTTCTCGACAAGATCGCTCACGTTCTCATTGAAAAAGAAACCCTGGAAAAAGAGGAGTTTTATGCGATCATCGAAAGCTTTCACTTGAAACCGATTGCCATAAGAGCATAGAATGTTTCGAGAGCGGCACGTAGCATAGCGGCTAATGCAACGAGCTTATACCTCGTGGATCGTAGGTTCGAGTCCTACCGTGCCGACAGGCCTCTCCGGGCGATTAGCTTAGTGGTAGAGCGTCTCGTTTACACCGAGAAGGTCGGGGGTTCGATCCCCTCATCGCCCACAAACATCTTCCGAGCGCTTCGCTCTGGAGATAAATTCCGGCCGCTTGGGAGATTTTTCATTGACAAAGGTATTCCCCGGATTTACCTTGAAAGATACTCATGGATTTGAAATTCAATACATCATATGGCCTGCAGGTCGACCTCGCTTCCGTTGCGGACGAGATCGTCGCTTTTATGGAGAAAAAGCCGAAGGCGTCGTACCGGGTGACGATCGGGAGCGATTCGGAGCTTTTGGAAGATAAAACGGCGGATTTCGTGACTGCCGTCGTGGTTCACCGGATCGGGAACGGCGGCAGGTACTTTTGGCGGCGCGTGAAACTCGGAAAGTTTTATAATCTGCACGACCGGATCGTGCAAGAAGTGATGCTTTCGATCGATGCATCGAACGCATTTTTGAACGTTTTGAAAACGAAAATCCAAGCCAAAGCGGAAAGAGGGGCGAATTTCAATTGGAGCTTTGAAGTTCATGTCGATGTCGGCGAAAACGGCCCGACGAAAACGCTGATTCAAGAAGTGGTCGGCATGGTTCGAGCTCACAATTTCGAACCAAAAACGAAGCCGGAAAGTTACGCCGCATCGAACGTCGCCGACATATATGCTTAATGAGGGTTTAGGGTGTAGGGGTTAGGGTAGACATACAGCTAATAATCCCAAACCCTATCCCCTAGACCCTATCCCCTTGTAATTATGGACACCCTAGTCATCGACATTGAAACCAAAAACACCTTTCAGGACGTAGGCGGCCGCGATAACCTGAAGGACCTCGACATTTCCGTCATCGGGGTCTATTCCTATGCAACGGATGAATACCGTGCATTCGAAGAATCGGAGTT
>JAKAGX010000012.1 GCA_021825465.1 bacterium
CACCCGTATCCGGACTGTGGACATGGAGGATGTCCGGGCGAAAGGCATCCAACTCCTTTTCGAAACTCCGTTCCCCGCGCACCGGAAAGCGGTACTCGGGATAGAGAGGGAACTTCACTGAAGGAATCACGATGGTCGGCACCGGCACGCTTTCAGGATCCGCCGTCCACCCCGTGACGATGACGCTTTCGATCCCGCGCCGCTTGGCTTCCCGAACAAGATCGAGAAGGACCCGAACAGCTCCGTCTTGTTTTTTGATCGTTGCTATGAAAAAGGCTATTCTCACCTCCCCATCTTATCATTTGACGCGCCTTCCTCACAACCTATAATGAGGTTATGTTGAGGAAATTCGAAGGATTTGGGAAGCCGGAAGCGCCCAACGAAGGGGAGAAGGCTGAAAAAATCGAACGAAAGGAACAGCCGGAAGAAAAAAAGGAAACAACTCCGCGATCAGAGGAAAGGCGCTCTGAAAGGGAAGCTTCTCCCGAAAGCAAAGAGAAAAATCTTGAATCGACGCTGGGACTTCTTCAAGCGACGAGGCTTCCCAAAGAAAGAATGGGCGGCATCATCCCCGTCTCACCGGAAGATCGGAAAATCCTCCGAACGGAGGTTGAACATTCCCTGAAAAATCTCGATGCGTGCTACCAAAGCAATTTCGGCATATTTCCGACCGGTGATCCAGACGACAATTTTTATAACACGTTGTGGCTGCGGGATCTTGCCCACGCCGGAGGTAACTTTTTTGCCGAAAACAACGACACAGCGGTCATCGACTCCCTGGAAACCGCTTTCTTGTATCAAAAGGAAGACGGCTCGCTCCCCTACCGCATCGAACGGAAATATTTTCTCGCTGAGCATGTCGTGCGGGCGCTTTCCGGCTTCAAGTTGAGCTGGCTCAAAAAAATCGGCATCGATCTCGTCACTCGAAAAAAGGAGAAACCGATCTACGAAGGCGAACAGGGGGGCAACGCCGACGACACCATACCGACCGTCACGATCACGACCGGCGAACTTTTCATACACTCCTCGAAAGGAAGGGATTTCATTAAAAGCCGCTTTGGATCGATAGAAAAAGCGATGCAACAGTTCTTATCGAGGACCGATCCCGCGGACGGACTCGAGATTTCGCGCACATCGAACCCCGACTGGGCAGACAGCCTCATTCGCGGAGGAAAAAAGATCAGTACCGTGAATATTTGGCAGGCGCGCGCGCTTCAAATGATGCGATTCATGTCCACTAGTTTGGATCGTCCGGACCGTGCCGCCTTTTATGGGGAACGGTATCTCAAGGTGAAGAACGGCATCATGGAGAAGCTTTACGATGCGGAGCACCACTATTTCAGGAGCGCCGAAGGGGAATCTCGCATCGATGCCGCCGCATCGATCTTCGGTTCGCTCTACATCCTGCCGGTCCAAGAAGCGGTCAAGGTTGAGGAAACTATGGATGCTTATCTCCGCAGCAATTCCGGATTGAGGAACTTTTATCCTCCTTACCCCAAGAACAGGGTGTACCCCATTTTGAGACTGATCGGCATGGGCGGATATCACAACAAGGGCGTTTGGCCGTGGCTCACCGCCCAAAACATACAAGTGAAGATCAGAATAGCCCTCGAGCACGAGGATACCGCAATACGGGAACAATACAAAAAGGAGGCGGTCGAAGATCTCGTCGATGTCGCCAAGCTCTTCGAAGATGCCGGCGGAGCATATGAAGTGTTCGATCCGGATACCAGAAAGCCGGCAACGTGGCTCCGAACCTTGCTTCGCAGGTATGAAATGCCCAAGAATCTCATGGGTAACCTTGCAGCCTTCCAAAGCGCGTATCACCAATTGAAAAAGTTGGGGTGGCTGGAAGACGAAGCGTAGCCGCTATTGTCCTTCCACCTTCGTATCCTCCGCAATGCGGTGGGATATTTTTCGTGAAACCAAATAAACGACCACGATAAGGAAGCCGACGGAAAACAACGCATCCCTGACGCCTAAGATGGTTCCGCTTACATACTGATACGCCTTTCCGGAAAAGAAGCCGAAGAGCGTGAAAAAAAGAACCTGGGGAAGGGATATGAGAAGCGACAGCTTTATGAAACGCCGCACATCCACCCGCAAAGCGCCGACCAGTATCAACCCGGGAACGGGAATGACGGGAGAAAGCTTGAAGAAGAGGAGAGCCTTTCCTGTATGCCGGTGAATGACCGATTCAAATCTCTTCAGCCTTTCCTCCGTCAAACCGACGAAATGCCCGTAGCGCTCGGCGAGCGGGCGGCCTCCGAAATAGCCAATCGCATACGCTATCATATCGGCAACCAGATCCCCCGCGAGCGCTATAAGGAGGATGAGCGGCAGGCTGAAATAGCCGAGTGCCGCTGCTACCCCTGCTGCGGCATTCACCAAAGGCCCCTCGAGCAAAGCAGCGAGAAAAAATAAAAAATAGCCATGGGCGATCACCCAGGGCACCAAAGCGGCGAAAGATAAACCTTGCATGATGGTTCTATTGTAATATACTTGCGAGTAACACGCTATGCTCGATACTCACTCATTCGTTTTCGGCGTCAGCATTTCGGCGGTGCAAACGGAAGAAAATCCGCAAAACGACTGGAAAGGGCTCACGGCCCACGACGGATCCGTGATGAATAAAAACATAGAACACCTCGCGCGATGGAAAGACGATTATGCCCTGGTAAAAGATTTGGGCGTCGACGTTTTCAGGACGTCCGTCGATTGGGCAAGACTGCAACCCGCGCCGTTTGCCCCCCTCGATCCAGCTGCCGCGGCTTCTTACCATCGGATGTTTTCTTTCTTAAAAGAAAACGGCATTGCACTGGTGCTCACCTTGCATCATTTTGCGAACCCGGTATGGTTCGACGATATGGGCGGCTGGGAAAAAAGGAAAAATATCGGCGCTTTCCTTGATTTCGCGGAAAAGGCAGTGGCGGAATTCGGCCGCTATGCTTCCCACGTTATCACGATCAATGAGATAACGACGTATGTTTCTTTGACCGAGATCGAAGCCTTCCTGCACCCGAAGAAAAAAAATTCCGTCATCGGATCCTATCGGACCATTCGGGCGATGGCGCAAGCACACCGTGAAGCATACCGGGCATTAAAAGAGCGGCACCCCGACCTCCAAATCGGATTTTCGGAAGTGGCGCGCCCGACCGCATCAAAAAACGGCCGCGTGGACGAATTGATCGTCGCTGCCATCGGCGGCTTTGTTGCCAACACGTACATTTGGAACCGGCTTATGCCGCAGGCGGATTTCATCGGCATAAACTATTACGGCACTTTGGCATTTGACTTCACAAAAAAGACCGATCCGGTCGGTTACCGGAAAGGCAAAGAACACGACGACCTTTTTGAAATGAACCCCGAGCTCTTGGTGCCGCTCGCCGAGCGCCTTCATAAAAAATACGGCGGACTCCCCGTTTATATCATCGAAAATGGAACCTGCACGGACGATGATACGTTAAGGGGAAAAAATCTCATAGCCCATCTCGATGCCATCTTCGAAGCGAGAAAAAAAGGCGACGCATTCATCAAGGGGTATATCCATTGGAGCATCCTCGACAACTTCGAACTCAACCGGGGCATGAGCTATCATTACGGCCTTGTTGCCGTCGATCCCCTGACCATGGAACGGAAACCGAAGGAAAGCTATTATCTTTACCAAAACGAAATACAAAAAAGGAGGTCTTCCTCGCGGGAGTCAAATTGACAAAAAAAACAACCCCGGCACAATCGAAGGTTGATGTGACGGGGTTTGATAAAACCTCGCGAACGATTTGGAAGAAGTCCTCCTCGTTCAGTGTGAAACCGTTTTCCGGTTTCTTCATCCCCTTTTGGAGGGGGAATATTCTTCGGTTGTGCTGGTACTGATATTATTGTACGTCTTTCCGGAAATATCGCACAATGCGAGTTATCCACATCCTTGTCGGCAAGCCTTTTTCCTTTGCCGTCGCCACCGCGCAATAAAAGCAAGCGATGAGCATCGAGACGATCCATCCAGCAAACACCTCGGCAAAGAGCGCATCTTCGCGCTTTTCCACCTCGCGGATCGATCGTCCCACCATGACGAACCCGCCGCTGTATTTTGTGATGACAACCGCATCCCGGACCCCTTTTTCCGGCTGCCACGTGAAGCGGTCCTCGCCCTTCGACCGGACGTAATCGAGAACGCCGGGCGGCACAGTAGGCATTCCGCCCCGTAAGTATCCCGATGAGCCGATCGGCTGGCCGGCATCGTCAAAAACAGTCGTAAAAACGGACAAGCTCGTTGCAATATCGATGCGCGTCGGAAGAATGACCGATTGAAACGCACCGCCGTTATCCAAACTTGCCGCGGCATCCTCGGCGATTTGAATCTGCGGATCGTTCGCCGACTGCCGATAATCCTGCTGAACTGCCGCATAGATCGTCAAAAAAACAATGCTTACAAAAGCGAACACGCAAAGGCATACCGCAAGGTTCTTGTATTTCATGAAAGGTCCCATTACGGGGTTCATTATCCTCCAAGAACCGTAAAAATGTAAACCCCCCGCTTTGCGGGGGTTTACAAAAACTCAATTTATCCTTGAGTCCTACTTTACAGGGATCGAAACATCGCGCACGATTTGGGCCGTAATGGCGCTGCTCGAGGCAATACCCCACACCCGGACATTATCGTTCGCTTGAATGCTCGAGAGCGGCATGGCAACCCATACCCGGTTCACCACTTCGGCGCCGGAAGCGACATTTACCGTATATGCCGTATTGTTAACGGTAAGCGTAAATGAATTTGCGCTCACATTCGAAGCAACGCCTACGTAATCCCGCGGACGGGCGGCATTTCTGATCTGCCGCGCTTCCTGGACGTTCTGCTTCGCCTCGGCATTCACGGCATTCCGATACGTCCAATCGCGGACGAGATCCGCATTGACCGTCCAAAGAGAACCTTCTGCAACCGTTCCTTCGACGCCTACGAAATCACCCGTTTTGAATTGCGTGATGTCGTTACCGGCGGTCGAGGGGAGAACTTTCGCGGACGACCCGATATCGACCGTCCACGTCCCGCCCCAGCTTTGTACCGTCATGACACCGCTTGAAACCGAAGCAATGGTCCCCCGAAGGAGGATTTTCCCGTTTTTGTTCACCTGAAGGATCATCGGCTGCGTTTCCGTCGAAGTTCCCGTCGTCGGAGCAGTTGTCGTGGCCGTTTGGGCGCTCGCTACAATACCGGCGGCAAGGAGGGCGACTGCCACCCCGACACCGGCCCCTAGAGTTAGTTTTTTCATGAAAAACGAAAATTACGACCTTTATATGATAAAGAATACGCATCGGCGTCTCCTTCGTTACAAACGTGATACAATGCTAGAATCCATGCGATTGACCGATCGACAGATCAAGGCATTTCAAAGGAGAGTTCTCGGTTTCTACGGCAAACGCGGGCGTGATCTTCCGTGGCGGAAAGGGATAACGCCCTACCGGATCGTCGTTTCGGAATTCATGCTTCAGCAGACGCAAGTAGGGCGGGTTATGGACCGTTATCCCCGCTTCCTCGCCCGCTTCCCTGACTGGCAGACGCTTGCCAAAGCTTCGCCGCGGGAGGTCCTTTCCGCATGGCAGGGCCTCGGCTACAACCGCCGCGCCCTTCATCTCCAAAGAACGGCGCGGAAGGTTGTCGGGAAATACGGCGGACGCCTCCCCCGGAACCCGGATGAACTCTCGGAACTTCCGGGGATCGGAAAGGCGACCGCGGGGGCAATTCTTGCGTACGCCTACAACCTTCCTATCCCCTTCATCGAGACCAACGTCCGGCGAACGTTCATCGATGCTTTCTTTAAAAACAAAAAAACGGTGAGTGATCGCGACATTTTGCCGCTCGTGGATCTTACGCTCGACCGCAAAAGCCCGCGCCGATGGTACTCCGCACTCATGGACTATGGATCCATGCTCGGCGCAAAAAAAGAGAATCCGAACCGCAGGAGTACGCGCTACGCGAAGCAGACCCGCTTCGAGGGATCGCGGCGGCAAATCCGCGGACGGATCGTCAAAACGCTCCTCGCCGCCCCCCGAACGGCCGGCGAACTTTCACGGATAGTCGGCGAACCGGAAGTTGAACTTGCGCCGATCCTTAGCGGACTCATCCGCGAAGGATTCATACGGCAACGCGGAGAGCGCTACCGCATCTAGACCTAGTCGAACATCGCGACCTCGCCTTTTGCCTTCGTTTCGTGCGGCAACTTGATCAAGAGCGCCGTGAACGATCCGAGAAGGATGACGATGCCGGCGGCGATGAAAACCGCAGCATACCCCGCAACTTCCGCCTTCAAGGTAATGAGACCGATGAACTCTTGGAGGTTCTGCGGATTCACGATCCGAAGGAAGCTGTTTTGAGCGATCGCAAAGACGTGGGCATTCGTCGCGTTGTCGAGTACCGTGCTGAAAACGGCGATGCCGAACGCGCCGGCAATGTTCCGGACAAGCGCGAGGATAGCCGATGCTTCTCCCACTTCACGCTCCGGCACCGAACTTGCCACGATATTCGTCCGTTGGGCCATGCCGAACCCCAAACCGAAGGACATGACGCTCATGGGCACCATAATGGCAAGCGCTCCCCACCGCGGATCGATTCCGCCGAACATGAAAAACGCGATCGATGCAACGATCGTTCCCCAAAAAATGACGTAGCGGGACTGCACCTTCCCGACGAGCTTGCCGCCCAAAGCAGCCGCCCCCATAAGAAAAACAGCCATGGGGATAAAGAGGTAGCCGGTTTTCGTCGCGTCGTACCCGAGGAACGTTTCGGCGAAGATAGGGATCAAAAAGACGCTCCCCATCATAGCCATGAAAACAATGAACGTATTGAGGAGCGAAAAGACGAACGCCTTGATCTTGAAAAATTTCAGATCGACGATCGGTTCGGTTTCGCGGTGCTCGATCGCAATGAAAAGCCCCATGAAAATAAAGAATGCGGCATAGGATATGACGCTTCCCGCTGACAGCCATCCCCACGTTTGCCCTCGATCGAGGACCAAGGTAAGCGCAAAAAGCGCAGCACCCAACGCCGACGCTCCCCACCAGTCGAAATGCGTCTGCCGTTTTTCTCCCACGGATTCTTTAATGAACGTGAGCGCGAGAAAGAGGCCGATGATCCCGAGCGGAATGTTCACGAAAAAGACCGCCCGCCAATTGAAATTATCGATCAAGGGCCCTCCCATGAGCGGGCCGAATACCGACGCAACGGCAAAAGCGGCCGACCAAAGCCCCAAAGCTTCGGCGCGCTCTTTTTGATTGGTGAAGGTAACGGCAAGGATCGCCATGGCCGTCGGATAATCTGCGGAAACGGCAAACCCTTGAATGACCCGGAAAACGATCATCGAGGTCAGATTCCAAGCGACCGCGCAAAGGCCGGACGCAATGATGAAGCCGATGAAACCGATGAGATAGATCTTTTTTCTGCCGGCGACATCGCCGAGTTTTCCCCAAATGGGGACGAAGATCGCATTCGCCAAGATATAAGCGGTCGATATCCAAGCGGCCGCCGAAACGGAAATGGAAAAATCGCCGATGATCTTCGGAAGCGCCAAATTGACCACCGTTTGGTCCAAGCGTCCTAAAAAGGTGCCGAAAATGACCGTTCCCAGGACCCACCACCTGAACTTATCGTCCATTATTGTTTGAACACCCAAATCCTCGCTGACATGCCGTTCTTGAGCTCCGGATATTCCCCGGCATCGAACTTTATTTTGACATCGAATTCATTGGTCGGCCGCTGGCTTGAAATGTCGAATACCACGTCGCTTTGCCGGGAGGTCGGCGAAACTTCGGAAACGACGCCCTTGAAGACTTTTCCGCCGAACGCATCGACGGTGAAGGTTGCCGGGTCGCCCACCTGGACGTTCACGAGCCCCTTGTTCTCGTCGAGGTGTCCCACGACCCTCAATTCGGCCGGATCGATCATGGAAGCCACCGTCCCCTGCCCCGTCAGAACGTTCACGAACGAGCCGATGTTCCGGTCGACCGAAACGACTTCGCCGCTCACTTTCGCCTTCACGATCTCATCCCCAACGCGCGCGACCGGAGTACCGGCGGCGACCTCATCGCCGACGTTCACGAAGACCTGCTCAAGAATGCCCGAATTGACGGGGCTGAGATCGATCAAGGGCGCTTCGATGACCGACTGATCGATATAGACCGTCTTCGAAGCGACATACCAATATGTCAGGCCGCCCACGACCATAAGAGCGATGACGATCACTCCGATGATAAGGGTGGTTTTCCTCCCTTTCCGCTCAATGGTATTTTTTTCTTCCATGAAATCAAAAATTGACGACTTGTTCGCCCGCCGACACGCCGGAAACGATTTCCGTCATGCCGTCATTGCCGGTCAGGCCGGTCACGACTTCCCGCTTTTCCGTTCCCGGTCCGCTTTTTACGAGAACGAAAGAATGATTATTGTCCGAAAGAATAAGCCGCGTGGGAACCTCAAGGACGTTCGCGCGGCTCGCCGCCACGATGTGCGCGGTTCCCGTCATGCCGTCCTTGATCCGATCGTCATTCCCCGTAAAGTGGAGTGTCACCTCATATGCCGGCGCGCCGTTCACTTCCGTCTCCGCGGCGGCAAGGGCGGTCACCGTTGCGGGGAACGTGACGCCGGAACCGTATGCGTCGAGCGTCACCGCAGCTTGGTCGCTGACGGCAAGCTTTGCCACGTCGTTCTCCGAGGCATAAGCTTCCATTTTCATACCGTTCGGATTGGTGATCGTTGCAACGGGAGTGCCGGCTGAAACGACTTCGCCCACCGTCATGTTCAGATTGCTGATCGATCCCGCAAAGGGTGCCCGAAGCACCGCATGATTCAAGGCGACTTCGGCGCTCGCCGCGGCCGCTTGTGCCTGAAGCACCACCGCTTTCTCCGCTGCAATGTCTTCCGGCGTTGAACCGGCCTTGGCAAGTGCAAGCGTATTTCCTGCGGCGGTGAATGCCGCATTTGCAGTCGAAAGAGCGGTATCTGCGCCCGTTATTTCCGATCGCGCTGCGATGATATCCGTTTTATACGACGCAAGCGTCGAGGCGGTCGCGGTACCGCTCGGGACGGCGCTCTCGACCGCAAGGGCGATGTTGTTCAAATACGATTCTATGCTTTGGAGCGACGCGGAAGCGATTTGATATTCTTCCGCTTCATTCGAGCTCGTGTCATTTTGAGCGACGTACCAATTATCGAGAATGGCCGTCATGTGCTGCCGTTCCGCTTCGATATCGACGACGAGCTGGGCATCGGGCGCGGCAACTAAAAAGACGGGGTTCGTGCTCATGGGGTTGGAAAAAAGATTGTCCGCTTGATTCCGCACGGCGTCGTCCGCAGCGACGTACGCGCTTTCAAGCGCTGCCGCAAGGGACGATTCGGCGCTTGTGAGCGTTCCTTCGTCGAGTGCGATTTGTTCCGGCCTCGTTCCGTTTTCCATGCCGCTCAATTTCGCTTCGGCCGCAGCGAGTGCTGCGTTTGCCTGCTCCACAGCCGCTTCAAGGGATGATTGGTCAAGCTCGGCCAAAACGGCGCCAGCCGCAACCGTCGCCCCTTCTTCGACGGGAACAGCCGCCACTCGGCCTGATTCCTGAAACGAAAGGCTGGCATTGTGGTCGGCGCTCACGTTTCCTGTCACGTCGACCGATTCCGTAAGATCGCCCCGGGCGACCGTGTATGCGCGAAACGACGGCGCTCCGCTCGAAGCGACGTAAAAATAGATCACGGCCGCGATCGCGAGGAGGGCGGCAGCGATGAAAAAATTCCTCAACCTTCCAAAAAGTCCTTTCAAGCGTTGCATGATGGTCGAAGTCATTCCGTATACTACCGTCTTCCGTGTTTTCCGGTCAAGGGTTCATTATGGTAATATCAAAAAATGAAAAAGGAGCTCCCGTTTGGCGAAAGGGTCTATCGAGCGGCTCAAAAGATACCGAAAGGCAAGGTTGCGACCTACGGCGATCTCGCTCGGCTTGCGGGAAATCCCCGCGCTGCCCGCGCCGTGGGACACTTCATGAAAGTGAATCCCCGGGCACCGATCGTCCCCTGCCATCGCGTCGTCGCCTCGAACGGAGCTTTGACCGGCTATTCGGCCGAAGGAGGATTGAAGAAAAAAGAAAAGATGCTCCGCAAGGAAGGAGTGATATTCCGCGGCAACCGCGTGGATCTCCGTCGATCGCGCTGGAAAAAATAGCTTCCTATTTTTTCGGATACCGACGTTCGTTCGTCCGATACCCCGTATCGGACGACCAAAGAAGGAACAGCTTTTTCTTGAATCCTCCTTTCAGGTCGTACGCTTTCTTTCGTGCCGATTCGATTTTCGCCCGCGAAATCCCCTTCACCTTTTTTACTTCTTCGATGACGTCGATGATATCGGCGAGTTCCGAAGCAAGCTCTTCCTTGGTCTTCGCATGCAAGAGGCCGGTTGCTTCTTCGCCGACCTTCTTTAAAAGCTCTCTTTCAAACTCCTTTTGGCCGAGTTTTTCGACCTCATACGCTCCGCCGTTCCTCGTGATCTTCTCGGGGATCCGATCGCGTATGAGCTTGTTGTAATAAATCTTCTTCATGGGAGCTTAGTATTCATTTACGGTATACGACCTTTCCGAAAACGTGCAGCGGCTTGCCGCAACAAGATCCAAAAGATCCGCAATATCGTAAAAGATATTCCCCTTCAGAACATCGCGCTCGGCGACCCATGCGTTCTTTCCCCCGGAAAATTCGGTTACGAGGTCGCCCGCAGGATTCGAGGCCGCGAAGATAAAGAAGTTCTTGTCTTCTAAAAGACCACCGTCTTTCGAAAAGATGCGTTCGTGATAAACCGCCTTTGGTTCGCATTCGGCCGAAAGACCCGTTTCCTCCTCGAGCTCCCGCCTTGCTGTTTCAGCAATCGATTCGCCGATCTTCACTTTGCCGGTAATAAAACCGCGGAAACCGAAGAACGGCTCTTTTCTCCGTTCTTGCATAAGATATTCTTTTTTACCGCCGTTTTCCCTTGTTGCAATGATAAGAACGCCGATCTTTGCCTGGTGTTCAAACTTGACCACCGGCCCAGAATCGATATCGAAGCGATTTGCGTATTCCTTCCCTCTTGCCGTCAATTGGTAAAGCCCTTCGCCGGTCTTTTCCGCGATTCCTTGTTCCATAAGCTGCCGCAAGTGGAAAGTAAATTGGTCCGTCGATATGTTGGCGGTATTGAGCTCGGAAAAACGGGCTTTTTTCTTCAAAAGCAGTTCTTTGAGGATAGAAGCTTGAATTTCGTGGATGTCTTTCGTCATAGGATGAATTGTATGCATCGGAAATCCTTTGTCCAGTGAAGTCGGCTTCACTGCCCCGATTTGCTACAATAAATTGGAATGAGCTCCGGGGACCACATACGCATCACCGACCTTTTCTTCCGCGGGAAGCACGGCGTCGGAGACGCCGAACGGAACGTCGAACAAGAATTCCTCGTTGAAGCCGATTTGAGTTTCGACGTGCAGAAAGCCGGCACAAGCGATAAGCTCGCCGATACCCTCGACTACAGCGAAGTTCGCAACAAGATCCGCGGGGTCATCGAAGGACCCAGCCGCTATCTTATCGAAGCTTTAGCCGAAGATATTGCGAAGAAAATTCTCGAAGATAAACGGATACGATCGGCCGAGATCACCGTTAAAAAAACCGCCGTCTGGAAGAACGGCGTCCCGAGCGTGACGATCACGAGGAGCAATTGAGTCCGACTGGCGGTTGTGGTATGACTAGAGGAGGACTTTTACTGACTTTGCAACGAACTAAAACCGGAGGTGTGTATGGCAATGCTTGCGGGGCTTCTCTTGCTTTTCATTGTTCCCGGCGATCACGGAGCGGCACATAAGTCCGACAGTACGGTCATTGAGGGGGTATACCAAGTTCAAATCACCGAACTTCCCGATGTTCCGAAATTCCTCTCGGGATTCTTCGGCAAAGTGGCTCAGTTTCTCGATCTTGCCCCCGATAAGTTGGACTACCGCGAAACGGTGCTTGGCCAACCGGAAACAGATGATTTTCGGATCGAACTCAAGGACCAAACGGGCCGGCAGTGGATCCATTTTTCCTCGGACACTGCGCTGCCATCCTTCATCGACCCGCCGGAGTTCCGCACCGGTACGCTCCCGAAGGCCAAGCTGAAACCCGACGCCATTCGCTTCATTGTTGGCATCCGCGATTTCTTCATACAAGATCGGGGCTCTTTCTTTCACGGCCGGTTTGTGCTGTGGGGCGATACAGTCGATTTCTATTCGACCCGGGATTCGCTTCGACCGCTCCTCTATCGATTCTTGAGCTTCAATCGAAAAGGCAAGCTCGTCATGAAAGGAACGGTCTTGCGTGGCAGTCGTGATGGATTTGTCATCTATCCCTGGACCAGCCTTTACTTGTACAAAGAAAAGACCGGGCTCATCTTGGAATTGAAAAGCCTTGAAATTAAGTAAAGAACGGGAACCTTCCCTCGAAGGTTCCCGCTTTTTGTTAACGGGCACTTACGTTGGTGCCCCCAGCAGGATTCGAACCTGCGACCCACTGCTTAAAAGGCAGGTGCTCTACCAACTGAGCTATAGGGGCTTTCTTCAAATATATTTTATACTTGAAAAGAAGAGAAATGCAACCTATAATTCGATTTAGTCGTCGATTATTCTCCGGTAGCTCAATGGTAGAGCGGCTCCCTGTTAAGGAGATGGTTGTAGGTTCGAGTCCTACCCGGAGAGCAAGTCAGGAAAACATGGGCAGCAGTCTTTTGTATCTCGAGACTCTCAAGAACCCGTAAAGAGGATGGAAGAAAAGAAATTTCAGCGCACCAGAGAAGACTTTACCTGCGAAAAGTGCGGAGTTGCTGTCCAAGGGAACGGATATACCAATCATTGCCCGCAGTGTCTCTGGAGCAAGCATGTCGATATATTCCCCGGCGATCGCCGAGAAATGTGCCGGGGCCTTATGGAACCCGTCGCCATCGAGAAAAAAGGCAAAGAATATATTGTTCTCCATCGCTGCACCGAATGCGGATTTGAGAGGAAAAACAAGATCGCGGATGGCGATAATTTCGATACCGCCAAAGAAATAACGGCAAAGGGTTACCATGTATAACATGCAAAAACAATATCTCGATCGCGCACGGAATGAACTGACCGAACATTTGGTGTACGGCAAACTCGCGCTTCGCGAAAAAAAACCGGAAAACCGCGAACTTCTCCGAAAGCTTTCCGCACAGGAAAAGGCGCACTATGGATTTTGGCAGTCGCTCATTCCCGACGTCGAAGTAAAGCCGCATTTTGCGAGTCTTCACTTGATCCCGCTCTTGCGATCGGTTTTTGGCGTCACCTTCACGACGAAATTCCTCGAAATGCACGAGCATGATTCCATCGCCATTTACGAGGGGATGCTCGCTGCAATGCCTTCCGAACGCCAGGAACACTTGAAAGCGATCATCGAAGAAGAAAGGACGCACGAACAATCGCTCATCGGCGAATTGAAGGAGCAGCGGGTTTCGTATATCGGCTTCATTGCACTGGGGCTCGCCGATGCGATCGTCGAGATCACCGGTGTCCATGCCGGCTTCCTCGGCGTCACCCGCTCGACCTTGATCGCCGGTATTTCGGGGACCATCGTAGGCTTTTCGGCCGCAATATCGATGGGATCGGCGGCATATCTTCAAGCGAAACAAGATCCGGAGAAATCGGCGATCATTTCCGCCTTCGTCACAGCCTTCTCATATTTCGGATCCGTCATCCTCCTTGCGCTCCCCTACTTCCTCATCCGCTCCATGATCCCGGCATTCGCCGTCTCGATGTCGGTCGGCATCGTACTTCTCGCGGCATTCACGTTCTACACCTCCACCGTGTTCGATCGGAAATTCATCCGCGAATTCGGCGAAGCGGCAATTCTCATGCTTTCAACGGCAGTCGCTTCGTTCATCTTGGGCGACGTGATCGGCGGCGTCTTCCACATCGGCGCGTCGAGTTTTTAACGATCTCCTCGGTCAACAAAAATCCCGCCGGTCCATGGACCGGCGGGATTCGTTCTCTCATTGTTCTTATCCGCTTATACCGCTATCTCGCACGTACCTCCGACGCACGCAAGCTCTTTTGCACCTTGCGTTTCGTCTTCCCGTTCATAGAGAAGGATTTGGGAAAAATCGACTTGCGGGAATGCGGAGACCAATTCGTCGTACCGTTCCTTGGAAATTTCCTCGTACGGCGCGAGCTGATATACGAAATCTTCCCGGGGCAAGAATGAAAGTCCTCCCAACATGTCCCAATTCTTATAAAGCCAGTCCGCCACTTCGACCCATTCGTTTTCACCGACGGAAATGGTGACCGACGGATTATGCTCGGTGTAATTTTCCTTGACCATCTTCCAATATTCGAGCTGCTCGATGGCGGAAAGGTCGTTCTTCACGATCGATTGGTCCGGCGCTTTCACCGGAAATTCGAGGACATATGTCGTCGCATTTTCGCTCGACTGGCCGACCTCGGGATGGAACGGGATCTTTTGATCGCGGAGCATCTTGAACAAGCTGTCTGTCGCGGAAATGCGTATCCTTCGGATATAGTACTGTGCGTGCCGCGGATGGAGGCCCGATGCAGCATCGACGAGTTGCGATACCGTCCCGGAAGGCTTCACGCAGGTGACGGACGCCGACTGATTGATGCCGAATTTCTTTGCGTAGACCTTATTGGTCTCAACCGCCATTTCTTTCAGCTTCCGAAGCGTCGGGGCGTTCCGGACGGCCGGCGAGTCCCACTGACCGGTGATCGAGACGCCGAGAAGCCGTTCTTCATCGCAATTTTTCTTCCATTCGGGAGAAAGGTACTTGAAATTGGTCAACGTCGATTGATAGGTACCCAAAATGGCCGCGAGGCGCGCCTTTTTCAGCAACGTTTCCTCGGTATCCTCGAAACGAGCGACGATTTCCGATAAGTTGCAGAATTCCTTCGATCGAAGGACTATTTCGCCGCATGGATTGGTCCCCGACGTCGGATAATGGGCCTTGAAGTTCTTCCAGCGCCGCTCGGGCATTTGCCGCTCGAGGCCTCCCCTGTTGAAAATGCCCCGTTCGCCGCTGCCGCTCTTCGTAAGGGATAGCCATTCCTCGAGGAACGTGGCAGCCGAAGGTTTTTCATTGTAAACGGCCGAATTGTTCGCCATTGCCCGCTGCGGTTCCGTAAGATAGAACTGCCCGAACTTCGCCGTCTGCATGTCCTTATCATCCAAATCGGAAAGCGATATGAGCGCTGTGCGCCGCACGCCGCCCATCACGACCACTTCCCCGATTTTGCAAACGATATCGTGAACGTCCAAGGTCGACAGCCGCCGTCCTTGCTTTGCAAGTATTTTCCTCCGCGCGAATTCAAGGACGGAGCGCAAGGGATCCGGGCCTGAACTTCGACCGCCCATGGTCTTTAAGCGAGCGCCCTGCGGTCGTATCTTTGAAAAATCAAAATCAATATCTTTGCCGTCAAACCATGTTTCAAGCCCCAAGACCAAAGCGTCGGACCAACCTTCCTTGCTGTCATCGATCACGTGCACCGGAAGCCTTTCACCGTTCTGCCGTTTGATCAAAGGGAGCTCCTCCACATTTTGATGCTCGACGGAAAATCCGACGCCCGCTCCGCACATCGAAAGGTACATGATCTCGCCGAAGTCGCGCGGGCTGGACGGCGCGACGAACGAGCAGTTGTACGCCGTGACGTTCGTCACTTCCGCAGCATGCCCCGCGCCCCACAGGAGGCGCATCGACGGCATAACGTCCTGCCGGAGGATCGCTTGCTTCAATTCTTCATACTCCTCGTCGGTCAATTTATTTCCCAAATTCTTTTTCATGAAACCAACATACCGCTCAACGGTTTCGATCCACGTTTCGCGGCGGCCTTCTTGATCGAGCCAGCGCGAGTAAGATCGATAATAAATGAATTCACCCAAAGGGTTTCGGAAATATTTTTTACTTTCGCGAGCGAGGTCATGCACATAGTCGGGGATCGCCTTTTTCGATTCCCTGAGCTTTGCCCGCTCTTCGCGGTACAAAATATATGCCTTTGCCGTCTGCAAAAAGTCGGCAGCCATCAATTCTTCTTCGACGGTGTCTTGTATTTCCTCAATGCCGAGGACATGATCGGAAGAAAATTTCTTTCCGAGCGAACGCACGACTTTCTCCGAGACATTTGCGGCTTCTTTTTCGCTCCCTTCTCCGGTCGCCTTCATCGCTTTCGCGATTGCGCGCGCTATTCGTTCCTCATCAAAGGGAACAACTTGACCTTCTCGCTTCCGAACCGACGTGAATGACATGATGGTTGAAAAAAATAAAATTTGGACCGACTTTTTTAAAACTTTTTTCGAGGTACCAATAATTTTAAACCCGTTCCGGAACCCCCAGAAGTGGATAACTCGAAAAATTGAAAATCCGCCTCATCGGCGGATTTTTCAGCTCAAAATTTGACGAAGGCGCGAGTTTATTTCTTCTTTTTTCTGAGGAATGCGGGTATTTCCCACGGCTCCTGTTTTTCCATCTTATTTCCTTTCGCCGGACGTTCCGGTTCTTCCGCTTCCACTTCGATGATCGCTTCGACACTCGCTTGTTTTTTCGACTCTTCTCCCTTCTTCCCCTGACTTTCTCCGGCCTTCGGTTCGCTCACCATAAAGAGATTCGGTACGGCACGTTTTTCGGAAAACATCCCGTTGAAACCGGTTGCAATGACGGTCACCTTGATCGCCTTATCCTTCAATGTCCGATCGTGGTATGCCCCAAAGATAACTTTCGCTCCCGAATCAAGATTCGCGGATATCGCCTTTGCAATATCGTTGATCTCGGACATTTTCAAGTCTCTCGTACCGGCGATCGAAAAGAGCACTCCCTTTGCGCCGTCGAGGGTCACTTCGAGAAGCGGCGAGTTGATGGCGGATCCGACGGCTTTGATTCCGCGATCCGGCCCCGTCGCCGTCCCGATGCCGATCAAAGTCGTTCCGGCCTCTCTCAAGATCGATTTGATGTCCGCGAAGTCGACATTGATGATCCCCGGCATATTGATGAGTTCCGAGAGAGCTCTCACCGCTTGTTTCAAAACATCGTCGATGTACGAGAACGCTTTCGTGACCGGCGTATCTTTTTGAATGACGGTAAAAATGCGATCGTTCGGGATCACGACCAGCGAATCGACTTTTTCTCTCAGTCGATTGATGCCGTCCTGCGCGATCGTCATCCGTTGCGTTCCTTCGAATGAGAACGGCTTCGTGACGACTGCCAAGGTCAATATTCCCTTTTCTCTCGCGATCTCCGCGATCACCGGCGTTGCACCGGTTCCCGTTCCGCCGCCCATTCCAGCCGCCAAAAAGACGATGTCAGCACCTTCAAGGACCTCGCCGATCTCCGATCGGTTTTCTTCGGCTGCTTGTTTCCCTATTTCCGGATTCATGCCGGCGCCCAAACCCCGCGTCAAGGCTTTCCCGATGTAGAGCTTCTTATGCGCCAGCGTATAATCCAAATCCTGCTTGTCGGTGTTCACGGCAACGAATTCGACGCCGCGCGGGCGTTCTCCCATCATCATTCGCGTTACGACATTCCCGCCGCAACCGCCGACACCGACTACCTTGATCTTCGTAATACCGTCCATTTTTTTAACCTTTGTTTCTCTCGGCGCGCTCGTTTTTTTCTTCGCGGACCTCCTCCCCTTCCTTGTTGCTTTAGCCATATTACGGAAGTAAATTCCTCAAAAAATCTTTGATTGACCTTATTTTTTGGATCGGCCTCGTGTTTTCTTCCGAGGATTTAAGCATTAAACCGACTGCAACCGCGAATTCCGGGTCGTCGATCATTTCTTTGTGGGCCGGGTTCAAAATTTCAAACCGTGAGAGGTTGGGGAACCCGACTTGGGCCGGCAACCTCATTTCCCCGCGGAGCATCTCATCCATCTTGTACAACTTGACTCCCCCGCCGGTCGCCACCACCCCTCCCGGAAGCTGCACGTTTCGGCCGATCGCCTTGATTTCATTATTTATTAAATCGAGCATTTCCGCAACTCTCACCTCGATGATCTCGGTCATGAATTTTCTCGACACTTCGCCTTCACTTTTGCCATCGACGTCGGCGAGCTTGATGACATCCCGCCTTCCGACCCCCGAAGCCGTTGCCGAACTGTAACTCACCTTCAACTTCTCGGCGAGATCGATGGGGATCTTGAGGCCGATTGCAATATCGTTCGTGATATACGAAGACCCGATGGGGATCGTCTTTGCGTGGAGGATTTTTCCTTCCTCAAAAACGGCGATGTTCGTCGTTCCAAAACCGAAGTCGATGAGGAGCACGCCCAAATTTTTTTGTTTTTTTGAAAGAACGGCTTCCGCCGCGGCGAGCGGACTGAACACCAACCCGCCGATCGAAACATCGATCGAATCGAACAATTTCACCAACGGACTTATTTGAGATGAAACCCCCTCAATGATCAAGGTCTCCACTTCCAAGCGATTGCCCGGCATGCCCAAAGGATCCAAGATATCCCCAATGTCATCGACAAAATACTCTTTGATAATATTGTGAAGAACGAACGAATTGGGGCTTGCTTTGAAAGCGAGCGATAATTGATTTACCTTTTCGATGTCTTCGCTTCGTATCTCCCGCTGTACGTTCGAAATGGCGACCGCGCCTCTCGAGGGACGCGGCTTGACGTGCTCGCTTTGGACGTTCACGAAAACATTTTCAGCCGCCCTCTTGTACATTTTTTGAACATCTTCGAAGAGCCTTCCCAATGCGTCGGCTGCTTCTTCAAAATCGACGAGCACTCCCTTCCGAAAACCCGCCGACGGCTGTTTAAAAACCGACACGACGGACAATAATCCGTCTTTTTTTTCTTCGGCGACGATGCCCTTGAACTCCGAGGATCCTAAGTCGAGGCTGGTTAAGATTTTTGGCATAGTTGATTCCAGATTTTCCGCTCTAAGTTATTCATCATTATACTCTCTTTTGCGCCTTCGTGGGTATACCCCAAAAGGTGGAGAATCCCGTGAACCACCAGAAATCCCAGCTCGTCCCCTTTTTTCTCCGCCCAGTCGGGGGCCAGGAACAACTCCCCGATGAACCGGGCTCGACCAAGATCGGGCCGCGGTACCGAAAAAGGAACCTCGAAGCTCAAAACATTGGTCGGCTTCGGTTTCCCGCGGTACTTCCGATTGATGGATTTCATTGTCGCGTCCGACACAAGGAAGATCTCAAGCGAAATTCCCCGCTTTCGAAGCTTCTGTAACGAACAAAGAGCCGTCCGCTGGAGAGCTCTTTCGAACTTCTTGAATTTCTTTTTTTCAGAAAAGACGGGGGCAATCGAGGCGGACATGAACATTCAGGAACTTAGTTTTTCCTTGACCAACTGCCCTACCCGTGAAGCCTCTGCGCCTCCTTTGGCGCGTTTCATCACTTCGCCTATCACCTTGCCGAAATCCTTCGGTCCGGCAGGTCGGACACTCGCAATCGCTTCCTCGACGATTTTTTCCAGGTCAGCATCGGACATTTCGGGCGGCAAATACGATCGAATGCACTCCAACTCTTTCTTTTCTTTCTCCGCCAAATCGCTTCTTCCCCCCTTCTCGTAAACCTCAAACGATTCGCGCCTTTTCTTGGCTTCTTTTTTCAACACCTCCTCAACCTCTTCGTCGGTAAGCTTTTCTCCGAAGCCCTTTCCTCTCTTTTCGATCTCCCTTGTTTGAATGCTCGAAAGGAGAAACCGAAGCGTGCCAACCGTGAAGTCGTCCCTTGATCTCATTGCTTCCTTCAGGTCTCCGCTTATCCGTTCTTTGAGTTCCATGTTCCTATTTTGCGGAATATCCGAGTTTCCTCATTTTCTTCACTTGGCGGGCTTTTGCACTCTTATAGACCGCCGATAATTTCCTCTTTCTCCGATTCACGGGGCGGCCCGAGCTCTTCCTTTTTCTTACCTCCTTCAAAACGCCGCTCTGCTGGACCCGCTTATTGAATCGATACAAGAACGAGCCCGTACTCTCATTTTTCCTTCTTTTAACTTCTATCATTTTTGTTTTTTACTTTTTATGTTGTTTTATTTTTACGACCCTTTACTTCACCGTCAAAATTTTCATCCTTATTTCCTCCAAGCCTTCGCGTGGCGGATTATTGACCACGGAATGGACCGATCCTCCGCCGTCATCGTTCCACCGCGGCATGATGTGGATATGCAAATGATCGACGGTTTGCCCGGAAACGCGGCCGTGATTCACGCCGATCGTAAAACCATCCGGCTGGAGCGCTTTTTGAAGAAGGCTTGTCACTTTTTTCACCGCAGTGAAAACCGGTCCCACTGCCTCGGGCGGAAGATCCAAAATGTTCTCGGCGTGTACTTTCGGGATCACCATCGTGTGCCCCGGCGAACGGGGGTGAATGTCCAAAATGCCAAGTGTCGCGTCGTCCTCATAAATGATGGAGGCCGGAATTTCCTTGCTGGCTATCTTACAAAAAAGGCAATCCATACCCTATTCATTATTGAGCCTTTTCTTCACTTCTTCAACCAGCTTGTCGACGAGGATCGTTTCCTGGATGCCGGA
>JAKAGX010000042.1 GCA_021825465.1 bacterium
TGCGCGGCCGCAAGTGAACCCCAAAAATTGAAATAGCCTTGGCCGACAAAGGCGCCGATGCCAAGCATGACTTCGGTAACGGGAAGCGGCACGATAATGGCCGCCAAAAAGCTGATAACAAAGAGCGCGGCATATTTGTACAGCAAAAGGGAGGAAAGGAGGAAACTCACGATGGACGTCATTCTATTGTGTCTTGGTTAAAAATCCGCGAACTGCGTTTTGAACTTCGTCGACAAATGCGGCGGTATTCACGCGATGCCGTTCGGCATACCTCGCGAGCGTTTCCCGCGGATACGAAACGTCGGTTATATTGAGACTCATTTCAAGCTCGTTCGACGGAAGTCCGAATATCTTATTCACATAATCGAACGTCATCCAGCCTTGGATAAGCTGAACGTCGTTCGCGGTAAACGGGCCGCGGTGATTCAAAATATTCGCGAAAACGTCGTGCGGACCAAGCGTTTCGAGTTTTTTCACGCCTTCATATTCCTTGATGAAGGTCATCACGAGGACGAGGAGAACAAGGACGAGGAGAACAAGGACGATTTGTATGTGGCGGTCCGTTTGGTTCATTGAATGATCGTTCCCCTGAAATCCCTTCCTCCGAGGAGATTTTGAAAATTTTTCAGATCCCTCCCGTCGAGGACGATCGATCGTATCCCCGCATTGCTCGAAAGTTTGGCAGCAATGGGGTCGACCGGAGAATGGGACCCCGGGACCCATTTCCGCGGAATGAGTCGCCGATAATCTTCCCAACTGATGATTTCGAATGGCTTTGCGTCCCGGTAAGCGGAGGGGTCCTTGTCGTAAACGTGATCGGGCTTCCCTACCTCCAGGTATTCACCGACGCCCAAATCTTTTGCGATCGCCGCAGCAACGAAATCCGTCGACCAGCCGGGTCGCCAGCCGGAAGCAATGGTCACCGGATGCGTGAGCTTCGTTATTTTCTTCCGCTGATCGAAAACGATCGGGTCGGCGATCTTCTTGAAAACGGTCCGAAGGAGCTGTGCATTCAAGCGCGTTGCATGGATGCCGATCCAGTCTTTGTCTTCGTCGGTGACCTGGCCCATGTGTTCCGCCGCCTGCTGAAAGATGCGGGCCAAGTGCCCGCCGCCGATCACGACGACGAATTTCCTCCCTTTTCTGATCTCCCGTTCGATGAGTTTCTTGAAATCCTTCAAAAAAAGAAGATCGATGTCTTTTGGATAGACGATCGATCCGCCGAGCGAAATGACCACGATTTTGCCGAATTGATATTTCATAAAGACATCGCCCTTAATTTTTTGATCCGTTCCTCGATCGGAGGGTGCGTCATGAATAGCTTGACGAAAAACGGCGTTTTCTTTTCATTCCCCGCATCCGCTTTGAAAGGATTCGTGAAATAAAGATGGGCGGTTGCGGAACTTGCGCCGGCGGTCGGAGACGGATTTTGTTCTATCTTCTCGAGCGCGCTCGCGAGACCCTCGGGATAGCGCGTAAGGAGCGCCCCCGAAGCATCGGCCAAGGATTCGCGCTTTCGCGATATGGCAAGCTGGATCAAAGTTGCGGCGATCGGCGCAAGGATCGCTCCCACGATCCCCAGAAAGAACATAAGATTGCCGTTTCCTTCCCGGTCGTTTCTCCGTCCCCCGCCCCAAAAGCTCATCCTCAGGAAAAAATCCGCAAGAAGAGAAATCGTTCCCACGAGGACCACGACGACGGTCGAAACCAACATATCCTTGTTTCCCACGTGGGAAAGCTCATGCGCCAAGACGCCTTCCAATTCGTCTTTATCCATGATCTGGAGAAGGCCTGCCGTGACGGCGACGGATGCATGCTCTTTATCGCGTCCGGTCGCAAAGGCATTCGGCGCTCCGGTCGGAACGATGAAGAGTTTCGGCATCGGCAGGCCGGAAGCAATGGAGAGATTTTCGACGATCCGCCAAAGCTCCGGATTGTCGCTCTTTTGGATCTGTTTCGCGCCGGTCGTTGCAAGAACGATCTTGTCGGAGTACCAATAGCTCGTGACGTTCAACACGATGCTTAAAGCGACGGCAAAGACAAGAATGCCCGGCGAGTCGTAAACCTGCGAAAAGATCCAGCCGAGAGCAATGATCAAAACGAAGACGCCCGTCATGAGCGCCCACGTCTTCCGCACGTTGGATGACGCTTCCGTATACAGTGTTTTCATTGGTACTAAAACTGGACCTTGACCGGTTCCCGCTCTGCCGGGTTGTCAACGTCGAAAAGCTCTTGCTTCGTGAAATGGAATGTCCCGGCGATCAAATTCGTCGGGAACACCTGGATCGAGGTATTGAAGTCGCGGACATTCGCGTTATAGAACCTCCGCGCCGCTTGGATCTTGTCTTCCGTGTCGGTCAGCTCGTCCTGCAGTTTCGCAAAGTTCTCGTTGGCCTTGAGGTTCGGATAATTTTCCGCGACGGCGAAAAGCGATTTCAAAGTATTCGACAACTGATCGTTCGCTTGAAGTTTCGCTTTCGGGTCGACTGCTCCCATTGCGGCAACGCGCGCGTTCGTGACGTCTTCCAAAACCGTTCTTTCGTGCGTTGCATATCCCTTCACCGTCTCGACGAGGTTGGGGATCAAATCATATCGGCGCTTCAGCTGCACTTCGATGTCGGACCATGCTTCCTGAACGCGGTTCTTCTTCCGCACGAGGCCGTTGAAGGCGAAAATAAGCCATAAAACGACGAGAGCGACGACGATTGCGATGATGGTTGATGGCGTCATAATGCTTCTATCATATCATAAATGCCACGGGAATCAATTTCCCTTTTTCTTCCTTTCGAAGATGAGGAAGGCGTGAGGATGACGATTTTTTTCGTCGACAGTCCCCTTTTCTTCGGATATTTTCTTCCACTCGAAGGAATTTATTTCGGGAAAGAGGGCATCCCCCTCGAAATTTTCGCCGATTGCCGTGATATAAAGGCGGTCCGCAACGGGCATTGCCTCCCGGTAAAGCTCCGACCCGCCGATGACGAATGCTTCTTCGGCCCCCTCTTGCCGCGCCGCTTTGAGCGCATCTTCGAGCGTATGCACTACCGTGCATTCCGGCGCTTCATAATCCTCCTGGCGGGTGACGATGATGTTGTTCCGTCCCGGGAGCGGCTTTCCGATCGATTCATATGTCTTCCGTCCCATGATCACCGGGTGGTTCAACGTGATCTCCCGAAAATGCCTCATGTCATTGGGAAGGTGCCATGGGATCTTTCCGGCGTTGCCGATGACGCCGTTTTTTGCAACCGCCGCAATGAGAGAAATGGTCATGAGAGTCGCTTATACCGAAATAGGTGCTTTGATGGCCGGATATGGGTCGTACCCGACGAGTTCGAAGTCCTCGTATTTGAAATCGAAGATCGATTTTACGTTCGGATTGATCTTCATTTGCGGCAGCGGGCGCGGAGTTCTCGAAAGTTGTTCTTTCACTTGATCGAGGTGGTTCAAATAGATATGCGCGTCGCCGAACGTGTGAATGAATTCGCCCGGCTTGAGTCCGGTCGTTTGAGCGATCATCATCGTCAGAAGCGCATACGATGCGATATTGAACGGTACGCCAAGAAAAAGATCGGCGCTTCGCTGGTATAATTGGCAGGAAAGTTTGCCGTCGACGACGATGAATTGAAAAAGCGTGTGGCACGGCGGCGGCGCCGAGTGATGGTTTCGCACCAGTTCCTGGATCTCCCCCACGTTCCAGCCGCTCACGATGATCCTTCGAGAGGTCGGGTCGTTTTTAATAAGATCGATGACGTTCGCAATTTGATCGATTTCCTCGCCGTTCGGCCCCTGCCACCTCCTCCACTGTTTCCCGTAAATGGGGCCGAGTTCACCCCACCCTTTTGCAAACGCGTCATCGGTCTTTATTTGATCGACGAACTCCCCCATTTTTTTCTGCCAAGCCTCCGAGTAGCGGGGGTACTGTTCCCGCAGATTATTTTTCGCGAGATAGACCTCAAAGGCCCACTCGTTCCAGATCTTCACGTCATTTTTCACGAGATATTGAATGTTCGTTTCTCCCATGAGGAGCCAAAGCAACTCGTGGATCACTCCTTTCAAATATAATTTCTTTGTCGTCACTGCGGGGAAACCTTCGCTGAGATCGAAGCGGATTTGCCGTCCGAATATCGAAACGGTTCCCGTTCCCGTCCGGTCGCCTTTTTTCGTACCGTGCTCCATGACGTCGCGGAGCAAATCGAGATATTGTCGCATATCATGAGTATAAACCAAAACCGCCCATCATGCGATGGACGGTTTCTGAGAAGTTTATCCACAGAATCAAGGGCCCCCCGGAGGCCTTTAATTTTTGAAGGAGAGCGGGGGGCGAAGTTTTTTGGCTCAGTATCCTCCCGACATGTCCCCCAGAGCGGGCATTCCTCCGCCCTCTTTCTTTTCCGGAATGTCGGTGATGGCGGCGCCGATCGTCAGATAGTTGGCAGCCACCGAGACGGCGTTCGTGAAGGCTGTTTTCGTGACCTTCAGAGGGTCGACGACGCCGGCTTCCTTCAGGTCCTCGATCTTGTTCGTAAAAGCATTGAAGC
>JAKAGX010000043.1 GCA_021825465.1 bacterium
GAGGGGGCTCAAGGATTCGGCGGATTCGGCGCGAACGGCGGTTTCGATGTCGATTTGGGGGATATTTTCGAGGGGATCTTCGGCGGACCGTTCGGCGGTGCGGCCCGAAGGGTCGATCGCAAAGGAGCGGATGTCGAGCTTGCGATCCAAATCACTTTGGAAGATGCATTCCGGGGTTTGAAGCGGGACATAAGCTTCAAGACGTTCGTGGAGTGCCAGGTTTGCAAGGGAGCGGGGTATGATAAATCGAAGGGTACGAAAAAGTGCGCGACATGCGGCGGGAAAGGGCAAGTGCGGGTGGAACGGCGGACGTTCTTCGGTAATTTCGCGCAGGTAAAGGCTTGCTCGACGTGCGACGGGAAAGGGGAAGTTCCCAATGCTCCGTGCGGCGCTTGCAAGGGGGAAGGGAGGATCTATTCGACGAAAGCGGTCCCCGTAACCATCGCTCCCGGCGTCGAAGACGGCCATGTAATAAAGGTGAGCGGCGGGGGCGAAGCAGGAGCAAAAGGAAGTTCGAGCGGGGATCTGTACGTGATCGTGAAAGTTTCGCCCGACGTCCGCTTCGAACGCAAGGGGAGCGACCTTTATGCGGTGAAAGACGTCGGCTTGCGGGACGTGTTGCTTCAAAAGGAAATGCCAATGACGGACGTCGGCGGAGAAGCATTCACCGTTTCCATACCGGCCGGTTTTTCCTTGAAGGATAAAATGAAAATATCGCGCCGCGGCATGCCGAAATTCGGTCTCGGCGGACGGGGCGATCTCTACCTTACGTTCAACTTGAAAACACCGAAGTCGATGTCGTCCAAAGCGAAAAAGCTCATCGAGGAACTGGGCGATGAGCTCGGAGGATAGCATGGACACTGCGGAAAAAATCTGGAGCGTCGAAGGGTTTCTCGATCACGTGAACGAGATCCTGTCCGGCGAAGAGGCTTCCATCGTCGGCGAAGTCAGCGAGCTTCGGAAACATCCGACCGGCTTTTATTTCTCCTTGAAGGACAACGAAGGCGGCAACGGCATCCTGCAGTGCTATTTGAGCCCTTGGAAGGCGCGGATGCTCGGCATCGATTTTGAAGAAGGGTTTTTGATCAAGGCGCGCGGAACACCCTCAATCTATAAACCGCGCGGCAGCTTCAGTTTCGTTGTGGAAGAGGTCGAGCTCGTAGGGGAAGGATCGCTTAAGAAGGCCTATGAGCTCTTGAAGAGCAAACTCGAACAAGAAGGCCTCTTTGCGAGAAAACGGGAATTGCCCCAATTTATAACCTCGATCGGCGTCATTACCTCGAAGACCGGAGCCGTCATCGACGATTTCAGGAAAAATTTGAAAAAACTCGGATTCCAAGTGTCCTTGTACGATTCGCGCGTCGAAGGGGCGCAAGCGGTCCCCATGATCATCAAGGGCATCGATCACTTCAATGCAGCGTCGGCGAACTCCGTCGATATCCTCGTCATCATCAGGGGCGGCGGCAGTTTGGAAGATCTTCAAGCGTTCAACAACGAACTCGTCGCGAGAAAGATATTCTCATCCAGCATCCCCGTCCTTTGCGGCATCGGCCACGACCGTGACGTTCCGATCGCAAGCTTGGTATGCGACAAGGCGGTTTCAACTCCTTCCATGGCCGCTGAAACGGTGAACGCTTCATGGGACGGCTTGTTTCTCGATTTGCCCGTTGCGGCGCACCGCCTGGTATCGTTCTTTGAAGCGGTCATCGTGCGCGAAGCGAACGTCGTGGAGATGCTTGCAAGGCCTCTTGCGGATCGCTTTGCTTCGGTTGCGGAAGGCGTACGGGAAAAACTGGAAAATATTTCAGCTTATTTACGGGCAGCGGACCCCATGCGCAACTTGAAGTTGGGATACAGCGTCGTTTTTGACGCTGCGGGAAAGGTGGTGAAAGATGCCCGATTTTTGAAAAAAGGTGATACAATGAAAACCAAGCTGTACCGGGGATCGGTCGAAAGCGAAGTTTCGAAGATCAGCGGGGAGTAACAACCATGCCGGCAAAGAAAGAAAAAAGTAAAATAACGGAAGATCTCGCGAAACTCAAAAAGATCGTTGAATGGTTCGAAGCGCGAGAAGAAGTGGATGTGGAGGAAGGATTGGAAAAGGTGAAGGAAGGATCAGAGATCGTGAAACGCTTAAAAGCGCGCATGGGCGAGATCGAAAACGAATTTGAGATGGTGAAGAAAGATTTGGAACAATAGCATGGCGAATATCTCGATAGAACAATTCAAGGAGATCGACCTCAGGGTGGCGAGAATAACCGCAGCCGAGCGGGTGGAGGGAACCGATAAGCTTTTGAAATTACAGCTCGATCTCGGCGATGAACAAAGGCAGATCGTTTCCGGGATCGCCGAAAAATACGCCCCCGAGGACATTGTGAGGCGTGAGATCATCGTGGTCTACAACTTGGAGCCGAAATCCCTCAAAGGCGTTGAAAGCCAAGGAATGCTCCTTGCGGCATCCGGCGACGGATTCATTTCGCTCCTCGCGCCCGATCAAGAGGTTCCGCCGGGAACGAGGATACATTAAATAGGGTCTAGGGTTTAGGGGATAGGGTAGAGGCATATGGAAGATCTCAAAAACGACATCGATAAATTGAAGGAACGGGGAAGGGGCTTGCGGCACGACGTGCGCATCAAAACGGCCGGCTACTTGATCGCCGCCTTCGGTCTTGTTGCGGGGCTTGCGTGGAACGATGCCGTAACGTCGCTCATCAATTACTTGTTTCCGTTTGCGGCGAATACCGTGCTTGCCAAATTCATCTACGCCGCCTTGATCACGCTCGCGGTTGTCATTGTCGGAACTTATCTTTCGCGTTTAGCGGAAAAATGAACAGGATCGTGAAATTTATATTCGGTCTTTTGGAAAAAATCCTGATACTTGCGGAATCCCTCTTGGGGGTGCGTTTCATTCTGCGGTTTTTGAATGCAAGTTCCGGAGCTGAAGTGGTACGACTTTTTTACTCGCTTACCGACTTCCTCATCGCGCCGTTCAAGGGGATATTCCAAAATGTCGTGATTGCCGGCGGGACCGTTGATCTCGTCGTCCTGTCCGCGATGATCGCATACGCCTTCGTATTCCTTGTATTGAGGGCGATATTCGTGAGGAAATAAAATGCACCTGTAAAGGGGTGCATTTTCGATTTGTGCCGAGGGAGGGGCTCCTTCTCCCCCGGAATTCGCAAGCGAATTCCTCCTCCGAAGCCAGCCGCAGCCGCTTCATCTCGCAATGCGAGCGCGGCTGTCGGCTTCGAGCTCCTCAGTATGAAATCAAAAACGCACCCGCAGAGGGTGCATTTTCGATTTGTGCCGAGGGAGGGGCTCGAACCCTCATGACCTTTTACGATCACAGGATTTTGAGTCCTGCGCGTCTGCCAGTTCCGCCACCTCGGCGTTTGATTTGTTGATAATACAATGTTTTTACCCTAAAATCAATGAAATGGCACGCGTAATGGCGATATGCAATCAAAAGGGAGGCGTCGGAAAGACGACGACCGCCATGAATCTCGCCGCGTATCTCGCGATGTTCGGCAAGAAAACACTTCTCATCGATTTCGATCCTCAATACAACTCGACATCGGGTCTCGGTGTGCACCATCTTTCGGAAGAAACGATCTATCATGCGCTCCTTGCGGGGATCGCACCGGAGAAGGTCATCAAATCGAGCTATCTTTCGAATCTCGAGATCGTCCCCGCATCGCCCGATCTTGCCGGCGCATTGGTCGAACTCGTGAATCTGCCCGAGCGCGAATGGTATCTCCGAAAGTTCACCGAGAAGATCGGCACATGGTATGATTTCATCGTCATCGATTCCGGTCCGAACTTGAATCTCTTGACGGTGAACGCACTCGTCGCCGCCGACGAGATCCTTGTGCCGATCCAATGTGAGTACTTCAGTTTGGAGGGATTGTCGCAGCTCCTTGAAACCGTCGACCTTATCAAAAACAATTTGGGGCACGAGGTCAGGAGCGTCACCGCTCTTCTCACCATGTACGACAAGCGGGAACGGCTGTCGCGCGAGATCGCCCGGGAGATCCGGAAGCGATTCCCCGATTACGTGTATGAAGTCGAAATTCCGCGGTCCGTAGCGCTCGCGGAAGCGCCGAGTTTCCAAAAACCCATCATGCTGTATGCTCCGCAAAGCCCGGGGGCCTTGGCGTACGAGCGTTTGGCGCGGGAAATCATCGAAGGGAAGCGATTGACGGGAACGGCCGATGATGGCGAAGCATTGTATCCGCAAAAACCTTTTGACATCGTCCGGTGATATGCTATGATTCTCCTCGGAACGTACCGTTCCTAAGATATTGAGGGAGTGATCATATGCGGCCGCTTTGGTTGCGACTTTAATATTTGAGGGGTGGCGCGAACCACGTCAGATCGG
>JAKAGX010000044.1 GCA_021825465.1 bacterium
CACAAAGCAGTCGCGAAGACCAGTCCCACTGATATTGCTTTTCGACTAAAACTATTCATTTTCATTTTTTATTTTTTATTTGACTTTACTTACTATTTTCCCTGCCCTTTTGGGACAGAGTCGACCTTTGGTACTTGTTTTTCGGAATGCCGCCCTGCGAAACCGTTCGACCTGGCTCGCCGACGACACTAGTAGCTTTTTTATGATTAGGTACAGAAAACGGAAACCCTCGCCTGGGGGCGAGGGAAACGCTAAAAGCCTTGTATGCACAAATCCGCCGTGAGGCGGACTTATACAATTCGTACTTCATAGCGCTTGGCCTCACTCCAAGCTCTAACTGATGTTTTTTATTATAACAAACTACGAGAGAATTTCAAGAATCGGTGCATATCATCTACCAATCCCTGAGCCCTCTACCAAGATAAAACGAAGAAATCGTGGGAATGTTACGAAAATAGATAATGGATAATAGATATTGGGCACCTGGGATTGGATATCGGCTAAAAAGCTAGGATTTATGCAGGTTTTTAGTTGTCGCTATATAGCCGTTCAATCTCACCAGGAGATTCCTGAGATCACCCACCAGATCCTCGGCTTTCTTGCCATCAACTATCCCCCTCTCTTTTAGTACATCAACCCAATGGATGGACTCAAATAAAGAACCCCTCGCATTGTAGTTAAATTTATTTCTATCGAGGTAATGAAACCGGCCAAAACCCTCTGCGACATTCGCCGCTATTGAGTCTATGGCAGTGATAAATCTTCTATCCAGTATCTGTCAGATGCGCCAGGAAACGGTGGCGAAAATGATCGAGGAAATGACGATAAAAAGGGTTATTTCCCGGAAAACGAAGGAAGGGTTTAAAAACCCCCGCACGTGGGCCAGTATGGTATCCCGGGATACGAGCAAAAGGAGCGACAGAAAGGCCGCCGCATTCAGGAAACCGAGAGGCAGAAAGACGACGATCGTCGCAAGCTCGGCGGAAAGAACGCCGAGGGTCATGCCGTAGAGGCGCATTTTGCGCGATTCCCACGAAGCGAAGGTTTGCCAATACTCCTTGAAGAGCCAATAGACCACCGCAAAGGCGAAAAGGAGCCACCAAAACTGGCTCCAGAACGAATCTTCCGAAAACGAAGGCGCCCGCGAAAAAAGGACCGCAAAAAAGGAAAAGGCGACGGCGATGGAAGCCAAGCCGTACGCAAAAAACTTATTCAAAAAAACGGCTCCCATAAGCCCCAAAAGAGCAAAGAGGATCAAGCCGTAGATCAGAAGAAGGAGGCCCGGGAGCGAAAACGAGGCAAGTGCAAGGAGAAACACGATCTGAAGCAGCCAAAAAGAAAATCTGAAATCGCGGCGCGCGGCGCCCGCCGTCAAGTAAACGTAGAGGAGAATGCATAAAAATCCGAAAACCGCGAAGAAAGAAAACGAAGCGAGGTACGCCAAGTAAAGCGCTGCAACCCCGAGGAGCGTTTTCTCAAGCAACCTCCACGTTGTTCGATTTATTAACGAAGATATGAACCTCTTTACCATCTTTCAAAAGTCCCCTGACCATTTTGTCCGCCAAGGCATCCACGATCACCTTTTGGATCAAGCGCTTGATCGGCCGCGCGCCGTAGTTCGGGTCGAACCCGTGCTCGACCAAATAGCGCCGGACCTCCGGTTTGATCTTCAAGGATATTCCCCTGCCGGCAAGGCGACGCTCGACCTCGCCGATCTGGATGTCGACGATATGCTCAACGTCCTTCGGCGTCAGCGATTTGAAGATGATGGTCTCGTCGAGCCGGTTCAAAAATTCCGGCTTGAAGGTTTCCCGCAAGGATTCCATCACCTTTTCCCTGAATGACTCTTCTTTCGTTTCCAGCTCCTCGACTTCGCCGATCTCGAATCCCAAACCGGACATTTCTTTGAGGTAATGGCTTCCGACGTTCGATGTCAAAATGATGATCGTATTCCTGAAATTGACCGTTTTCCCCTTGCCGTCGGTCAGCCGTCCGTTATCCAAAACCTGGAGAAGGATATTGAACACCTCCGGATGCGCTTTCTCGATCTCGTCGAACAAGATCAAGCTGTAAGGCCGGTGCCGGACGATCTCCGTAAGCTGGCCGCCTTCTTCGTGGCCGACATACCCCGGCGGGGATCCCACGAGACGCGATACCGCATGGCGTTCCATATATTCCGACATATCGATCCGAACGAGCGATTTTTCGTCGTTGAACATGAAAGCCGAGAGTGCACGCGCAAGTTCCGTCTTCCCTACGCCGGTCGGGCCCAAAAACATAAATGATCCGCTCGGCCGGTCTTCATCCGCGAGGCCGACGCGCGATCTGCGGAGCGCACGCGCAACCGCATTCAGGGCCTCTTCCTGCCCCACCACGCGTTTTGCGAGCTCTTCTTCGATGCGGGCGAGCTTCTTCACCTCGGATTCGAGCATTTTCGAGACCGGTATCCCCGTCCACCGCGAAACCACGGCAGCGATATCTTCTTCATCGACCGTTTCCTTGATGAATTTGCCGGCGCTTTGCTTTGTCTTCCCTCCTTTTTCCGTTTTTTGATAATCGCGCTCCGCCTTGGGAAGTTTCCCGTACCGGATCTCCGCGACTTTGTCGAAATTCCCCTCCCGCTCAGCAAGCTCCGCTTCCCTCCGCAGATCCTCGATCTGCTTCCGAAGATCGTGAAGGCCGCTTGCGCCCTTTTTCTCCGTTTCCCACCGCGCGGAAAGGCGGGTGTTTTCCAATTTCAATTTTTTGAGCTCCGCATTGATCTCTTTCAAGCGCGCCGGCGTCTTTTTCGAGCCGTCCTTCGCGAGAGCCGATTTCTCGACCTCGAGGCGCATGATCTCTTTCCGCACTCCTTCGATCTCGGAGGGAATGCTGTCCGATTCCAAGCGCCGTGCGGCGGCTGCCTCATCGATCAAATCGATCGCCTTGTCCGGCAAGAATCGGTCGGTGATGTAGCGAGCGCTCAAATTGACCGCCGTAATGATGGCGTCATCGGTGATCTTCAAGCCGTGGTGCATTTCGTATTTTTCTTTGAGTCCGCGGAGGATCGAGATCGAATCTTCGATCGAGGGCTCCTCGACCATCACCGGCTGGAAGCGCCGCTCGAGGGCCGCATCTTTCTCGATGTATTTTTGATATTCCTTCAAGGTCGTCGCACCGATCGCGTGGAGTTCGCCGCGCGCGAGAGCCGGCTTCAAAAGATTCGAAGCGTCAACCGCGCCTTCCGCGGCGCCGGCGCCCACGATCATATGGATCTCGTCGATGAAGAGGATGATCTTCCCTTCCGCTTTTTCGATCTCCCGGAGAAACGCTTTCAACCGGTCCTCGAACTCGCCCCGGAATTTCGTTCCGGCGATCAAGGACCCCAGATCGAGCGTTAAAACTTCTTTATTTTTCAAAGGCTCCGGAACGTCGCCTTGAACGATCTTTTCGGCGAGGCCTTCGACGATCGCGGTCTTTCCGACGCCCGGCTCGCCGATCAAAACCGGATTGTTCTTTGTGCGGCGCGAAAGGATCTGCATCACCCGGCGGAGCTCTTCTTCCCGCCCGATCACCGGGTCGAGCTTCCCCTGCTTCGCCTTGTTTGTGAGATTGACGGCATATTTTTCGAGGACCTGGAACTTTGATTCCGGCGTCTCGTCCGTCACCCGAACCGACCCGCGAAGATCGTGAAGCGTGCGGTGCAGCAAGTCGCGCTTCACGCCCGCCTTCATCAAAATTTCCGCCGCCGGCGAAGGGACTTCGAGGAGCGCCAAGAACAAATGTTCGCAAGAAACGAACTCGTCCTTGTAGCGGCTTGCCACTTCCCCCGCTTTGTCCAAGATTTTGATAATCTCCTGAGAAAGGTACATTTGCCCCACGCTTCCGCTTGAAGCGAAAACCTTGGGGAGCAATTCGAGCGATTTCAAAACTTCGCGCTCGAGGCCCGGCAGATCGATGTTCATTTTTTCGAGGAGCGGGCGGACGAGCGTTTGGTCGTCCCCCAAGAGCGCGTAAAGAAGATGAGTGGCCCGAAGTTCGCCGTGATTGTACCGGGCAACCATGTCCTGCGCTGATTGCAGGGCTTCCTGTGCTTTGATGGTAAACCGTTGAAAATTAGGCATATATGTTAATTATACGTCATTCTACCTCCCTTTACGAGGATTAGCAAGAGAGCGGGTTGAGCGCTAATACGCTATTGGCTTAGGCTGTCGGGGCGCTTGGCAAGCGTGACGGGAATGTTCAAGGTCTGATTCCCCCGCTGAACTTTCAACGTCACCGTGTCGCCGACGTTGTACTGGTCGATGAGCGATATGAGC
>JAKAGX010000001.1 GCA_021825465.1 bacterium
GTCATGGGAACAACCAATCCGCTCGAAATCGGCACGAAGATCATGGGCCAGCTCTACGACTACCTCATGTCCGGACCCATGGTGGTTTTGGTTCTCCAGGGCATTCACGCCGTGAATGCCGTACGGAAGAAAGTGGGATATACAATCCCCTCCATTGCCGAACCGGGCACCATTCGAGGAGATTTTTCGATCTCTTCAGCTGATCTCGCAAACGTCGTAGGGAGTCCGTCGCGGAATCTCGTTCATGCATCATCGAGCGTCGCCGACGCGAAGCTCGAGATCGTGAATTGGTTCAAGGACAATGAAATCATTCAGTGGGAAAAGATTGATGAAGGCATCATGTTCGTCCACGGAGAATACACCCAAACCAAGAAAGGAGATTGATCATGAAAAACTCTGTTTCCGACATTGTTGAAAAGAAATTCCGATCGCTCAAAGTACACAACCCCCGAGAAGCTGCTGAATATGCTTATGCCTTGGCCGTGATCTTCAAAAATCAGGGCAACATGCGGAAAGCCCGCCAATTTGCAAAAGCGTCGATCGATCTCTTCGACGAAAACCAGGGGAAGAATCCGAACGATTACGCTCCCCAAAACGTCACGATCGGCGACGTTCCCATGCCGAGCTCGTACATTCACAGCGGTGTCGTCAAAGACCGCCTGAAAGCCCTCTTCTAAACGATATAAAGGCCCCCGTGGCCGGCCACTTCTTCGGAAGTGGCTTTCTCTTTTTCAGCCCCCCTCTTTCTTTGGCCCCCCGTTCTCCTCGAATTTTTGAGGGAGACCGGGGGGCCTTTAATTTTTGAGGGAGAGCGGGGGGCGGAAATTTTGGGGACAAATGAAAACGCCGGGCATAAAGCCCGACGTTATAAGAAAAAGAGGGGGTGTGGCCCTTTTAGGACCCCTAGGACCCGGCCACGGGGTTTCTTTCCCAGGGGACATTACAGTATACGTTAAATCCGCCCAAAATGTAACAGGCTAGTTATCCCCACCTCCGCTATTGTCGCCTCCCCTGTTATTCATCATGTTTTGGAGCTGCGGCAAGATGCCGTTCAGCGAGGATGTTGCCGGTATCATGGGAGCATTATCGCCTCCCGTCCGAACCGGCATGCCTGCCGGCCCCTGCCCCTGCCCTTCTCCTTCGCCCGATTGCGTGCTCGTCCCGAATGCCTGTACACAACTTGCAATGATCTGGCCGAGATTCGTACTCGACGGATTTGCAAGGAGGTACGGCTGGACGCAGCTCTTCACCCGGTCCGGCAAATTCATGCCGTCAAGCTGGTTTTGTATCGATTCCCGGTTCCGCTCTTGATTCTGAGTATCCCCTTGGTTTTGCTCTTGATTCTGATTTTGCTCCTGAGTGCTCGTCTGACTTTGTTCCCCTTCCGGAGCTTGGCTTTCCGGACCCTTCAAGCATTCCTTGATCCGCTCCCCCATATCGGGGGCAATCGCGCCGAAATTCCCTTCTTGTAGGTCGGAGATCGTCGACGTTCCGATATTTTGAAGACAGCCCTGCACCGTCGTCGAAGCGTTTTGGATCAAATTCTGGAATCTGTTTTGGATCTGGTTCTTGTAAGCATTGAAGCACGAGGCGACGGCGGCGCTCGTCGAAGCGTTCGGCGTGATGTTCCCGCTTTCAAGTTCGCCGACCGCATTGTCGCCGAGCTCGCCCTTCAAGCAGGAGACCACCTGCCCCGGGAATGCGGTAAGGCCGATCTTCAAGCCCGTCGCGCTCTGCTGGATGTTTTTCGCCTGCACTTCGGAGATCAAGCCGTTCTGCTTTGCGAAGTTCAAACATACGCTTTGATTCTGCGGATTATTGCAGAATGCGGTGCACGATTGCTCCGAATCGCAGCCGCCGGGCCCTTTGCCCGCGTTTTGCTGGATCGCCTGCACTTGCGCTTGGCTTACGAATCCCTCCCGTTCGGCAAAGGCCAAACATTCGCTTGCATGGCTTGAATCCGAACAGTATGTGCGGCATTCGCCCGCCGAAGAACAATTTCCCGGCGTTCCCCCACTTTGGATCAAGGAAAGGAACGACTGCGCCCGACGGACCTGCTCTTGCGTCATCAAATGATTTTGTTCGGCAAAAGCAAGGCAAGCATTTTCATTCGCCGGATTATTGCAATAGGTCCGGCAATCGTTGACGCTCCCGCAATTCCCGAGCGCTGCGATCGGGTATTGCAAAGACGACGGCGAAACGATCGTACTCGACGCCGACGCCGACGTCGTGACCGTCGTCGTTTGAGCGTTTGTCACGAGAACGTGCGACACGAAAAGCCCCATCCCGAGAATGACCACCGACAAAGCGATGGAAAAAGTTTTGTTTTTCATGTTATTGGCCGAATGGATTGGTTTGCGGCAAGCTTTGCGGTACCGCAGCTTGAGGAGCGACGTTCGAGTAGATCTGAGCTCCCAAGCTCTGCGTGCTGCTGGTGGTGGTAGGAGCAGCCGGCGCCGAGTTCGCGTTCGAGGCAGGAGCTTGGGGCTTCGCTCCCACGAAAACGAAGAACACGACGAGGGCGACCACTAAAACCACTATGGCTACAACGAGCCAGGTTATTTGAGGTTTCATGCTCTTATTATACCAAAAAGCGTTACGCAATTCTCACAAGCTCGTTGAATTTGAAAATCCGCTCCCGGGCGGGGGCGCCGATCTTCACGCCGGACGCGCCTGCTGCTTTCGCCAAATGGATGATAAATGCGTCGTCGGTCTCTCCCGATCGGTGGGAAACGATGGTCCGTATCCCCCTTTCGTGGGCGCCTTGTACGGCCTCGATCGCTTCGGTCACCGTCCCGGCCTGGTTCGGCTTTACGATAACGCCCCCGATCAACCCCTTTTCCGCACATTCCTCGATGAGCCGACGGTTGGTCACCGTAAGGTCGTCGCCCACTACCATCCTCCCTTCAAGTTTCTTTGAAAGCAAAGCAAAGCCCGCCGTGTCGCGTTCCGAAAATGGATCTTCAATGGAATACAAGGCCGGAGCTTTCTTGCAATATCCTTCGTAAATCCCGGCAAGCTTCGGAGCGGTCACTTTTTTGCCGCCGAAGGAATACGCACCGCCGGAGAAGAATCCGTTCGCCGCGGCATCCATTCCCAAGCGGAAGGTCCCGGACAAACCCTTCTTCCGCACGAGGTCCGAGAGAACGGCCAACGGCTCAAAATTATTTTTGAAATCCAAAGAATATCCGCCCTCGTCGCCGATCGGAATGTTCGAAACGCGTTTCATCGCGCCGAGCTTTTCACCGAGGTCGCGGTAAAACGAAATGAGTTTTTTCACCGCACGCTTCACGTCGCCCTGCGTCTCGACGAGCACCATATACTCCTGGATATCGAGATCATTCCGGGCGTGCTCGCCGCCGTTTATGAGGTTCGAAAATATCACGGGCTTCCACGCCTTGCGCGCCGTTTTCCCGAAAAATTCCTTTTGCAAGGATTCCCACAGTTCCATTTTTCGGCTTGCCGACAGGGCGCGCGCAAAGGCCATGGAAAGCCCCAGCATCACGTTGCCGCCGATCATGCGCTTGTTCTCCGTTCCGTCGAGTTCGATCAAAAATTCGTCGAACGATCGCTGATTCGGAAAGTCCTTCCCTTTCAGTACAGCAAGCCTTTTTAAATTTTTCGCGCTCGATGCTTCGGCAAAACTCACGACCGCGGCTTCGCGCGATCCCCGGCTCTTGCCGGCCGGAACCGATGCGTAAAAGGCGAAGCCGTTACCGACCGCAATGCCCGCTTCGATCGTGGAATTTCCCCGCGAGTCGAAGATCTCGTCGATTGCAAAATCTTTTACCCTCATTCTCTTACTCTTTCACCACGTTCGTCGGCGTGCCGGATGCGAACGCTTTGATGTTTCCGATGGTCGTTGCAAGGATCCGCTGAAGCGCCTCTTTGGTGTTAAATGCATTGTGCGGAGTGATGAGAACTTTCGGATGTTTCATCAACATATCGTTCTCGAGCACGGTCTTCAGACCTCCCCCCGCTGCCGCCGAACCCGACAAAAACTCGAACTCGTTCTTCGTGCCACCTTCTTCCTCCAAAACATCCAACGCGACACCGCCGAAAATATCCTCTTTGAGCCCCTGGATCACCGCATCGGTCTCAACCACCGCACCGCGGGACGTGTTCACGAGATATACCCCCTTCTTGAGGAGCGATACGTTCTTCGTATTGATCAAATGTTCCGTTTGGGGCGTCAGCGGGCAATGCAGCGAGATCGCATCCGCGCTCTTCAAGAGCTCCTCGAGCGTGACATACTTGACGTCGAATGCTTTTGCAAAGTCATGGTCGGGATAAAGATCGTACGCATAGACCGTCATGCCGAACCCTTTTGCGATCCGAATCGCTTCCTTTCCAATGCGGCCGGTCCCCACGATACCCATGATCTTTCCCTTCAAGTCGATCCCTTCAAGGCCCTCCAGCGAGAACGATTCCGTTTCTTTGACTTGATCGATCGCCCAATAAATCCGGCGCGTGAGGTTCAACAGGAGGCCGAACGCGTACTCGGCGACGGTATTGTCGCCGTACCCCGGCACAGAGCTCACCGTGATCCCTTTCGCCCGGCACGCCGCAAGGTCGATGTGGTCGAAACCGGTCGAGCGTGTCGTGATGAGCTTGACGTTCGGGAAATTCCCCACGATCGAGGCGTCGATCTTCGTACCGATGAAAGTCGAAATGACGTCGAAATCCTTCTCTGGAGGCAGATTTTCCGCCGTAAGCTTTTCCTTCGAATAATAGACCTCATCCGTCGGGAAGGACTGTTTGATCGTTTCGTTTTCCCACCCCTCTAATTCAAAGAATGCGATTTTCATAATTTGATTATAGCACGGGCGACCCGTATTGAGCACCCGGCATTCGGCGAATTATAATAGAACATATGAATACTTATCAATCAAAATTATTGAAGAAAGAGGAGGTCGCACGAGGCACGACGGCCTTCCACTTCGAAAAGCCGAAAGGGTTCACGTTCGTGGCCGGTCAGTACGCCGACCTCACCATCCTCGATCCCGCAGAAACCGACCAAGAAGGCAACATCCGGACATTCTCGATCGCGAGCGCTCCCTTCGACCCCGATCTCGTCTTCGCGACCCGCATGCGCGATACCGCATTCAAGCGGCAACTCGGAAAGATGCCCGAAGGCACGGCGCTCCAGATCGACGGGCCGTACGGATCGTTCACGCTCCACGCAAAAAAGGAACGTCCGGCCGTCTTCATCGCCGGCGGCATCGGCATCACGCCCTTCATGAGCATCCTTAGAACCGCGGGGAAGGAAAAACCCGACCGGAAATTCTATCTTTTTTATTCCAATCATGCCAGAAATGACGCCGCATTTCTCGACGAGCTTTCGCGCTTGACCGAAGAAATACCGGATTTCACCTTCGTCCCCGTCATGTCGGATACGGAAGGGCATATCACCGACCAAACCGTCAGGAAGCACATCGAACATGTCGACGGCCCCGTTTATTACCTTGCAGGACCCCCGGCGATGGTCGCCGCCATGCGGGAAATGCTCGCTGGAATGGGCATTTCCGAAGATGACATTCGATTCGAGGAATTCGCCGGCTACTAGAGTTAACAAAATTTTAATTTCAAAATCTTAAATTCTAAATAAATTCCAATGTTCCAAATTCAAAATACTAAACCCGCGCGTTTCGGTCATTATGATTTTTGATTTCGGTATTGTTTAGGATTTAGTGCTTAGGATTTAGAGTTTCGACTAAATTTATGACTTCAGAGCAACTAAAAATAAGAAAGGTGCGGGCAAAGAAGATTGCTCTCGTCCTCGCAAAGCTTTTCCCGAAAGCCTCGATCGCCCTCACATACCGCACCAACTGGGAACTTTTGGTTGCCGTCGAACTCTCGGCCCAGTGCACGGATAAGAAAGTAAACGAGGTGACAAAGGAGCTCTTCAAAAAATACCGGACGCTCGACGACTACGTACGGGCAAAACCGAGCGAATTCGAACAAGATATCCGCGCGACCGGCTTTTACCGCAATAAAGCGAGGAACGTCCTCGCAGCGGCGAAGATCGTGAAAGAAAAATTCCACGGGAAGATCCCGCGGACCATGGAAGAAATCCTCACCATTCCCGGCGTCGCGCGGAAGACGGCGAACGTCGTCCTCGGGAACGCGTACGGCGTCGTGGAAGGGATCGCCGTCGACACCCACGTGCGGCGGCTCGCCTTGAAGCTCGGCCTCACCGACCACGACGATCCCGTGAAGATCGAACGGGATCTCATGGAGATCTTCCCGAAGAAAGACTGGTTCAAGCTTACGTACTGGCTCATTGAATACGGACGGCACGTGTGCCCCGCGCGCCCGCACGATTGCGCGAATCATCCGCTGACGAAGATTTACCCGCCAGCCGCACATATTTGGCCGAAACATTGAGCGTCGGATGCCTTATCCTGCTCGCAAGCTAAGGCATCCTCCTCATTGATAGGTAAATCAGTACGCCTTCTGGGTGATGTTCTCGCATCCCGGAGGGATGATGCACCGCGTTCCGACGTCCGGCCCCGGCATGCAGTTCACCCACTCCGGGCAGCTCGAAAGCGCTTTCGTACTCGATTCGTCGATGAGCGAAACGACATTCACCGCTCCGCCGCTCTCGATCCCGTCGACCGTCACCCGATCGCCGGCGGCGAGGCTCGCTTCGACACAAGGAGAAACTTTACCGTTCAACGTGCATGAACTCGAAGCGTCGAACGACAATGCGGCGGCCGCTGCCGGATTCCCCGGCCTTTCATACGCAAGATACCAAACGCCCGGCGCGAAGCCCGGATTGTCCTTTATTAAATTCCCCATGGCGGAAAATGCGACGGTCGACGTCGCTGCAGGTGCCGCAGGCTCGCCGCATCCCGATACCGGCATCGGCGCCGATGGATGTCCGTGCTGAACCCACTGACCATTGACGCAAAGCCATGCGTCTTCGCCGCCTCCAATGAGCCTTCCGACGGCCGCCACGACGGCAACGAGAAACAAAATGCTCCCGAAAAGCAAGACCCCCTTTTTCTTTTGCATATTTCAACTATACCACAGTCGCCTTGAGCTTCGTCTTCAAAAAATAGATCTGAAAAACGTTCACGACGGGGAAAAAGTCCGTCACGAAATTGTAGGCAGCGGCGCCCGTCGGACCCAAGACGCCGCCGAAAACCAAGACCAAGCCGAGCGCGTTCGTGACCCCCCAAATCCAGAAATTGTTGTTGATGATCCGCATCGATTTTTTGCTCAAAAACATGAGCTCGGGGATCTTTTTCACGCTGTCGTGCATCAAGGCGATGTCGGCCGCTTCGATCGCCGCATCCGACCCGATCGCGCCCATCGCGATCGATACGTCCGCAAGCGCCAAGGCCGCCGCGTCGTTCACGCCGTCCCCCATCATGGCGAGATCGCCGGGATATTTTTTCTTGATCTCTTTCAAGATCCGAAGCTTGTCTTCCGGCTTCAAATTGGCGTGGTACTCGTCGAGGCCGACTTCATCCGAAACCTTCTTTGCCACGCGCTCGTTGTCGCCTGTCAGCATCACCCAGCGTTCCGCCCCAAGCCTCCTCGTTTCGGCAACAGCGACGCGCGCAAGCGGTCGAATTTCATCCTCCAAAACCATGAGGCCGATAAGCCGTCCGCCGGAACCGAAGGCCGTCAAGCTGTATCCCTTCATTTCCAAATCGTCGATCCTCTTCTTTTCCTCTTCCGTGAACTTTATGCCATTCGATTCCAGAAACGATATCTTCCCGGCGCAGTAGTTTGTGCCGTCTTTCGTGACGGCAATGCCGTCCCCCGGCGTCTCATGGAACTCGTCGGGGGCCGGAAAAGAGACCTGTTTTTCTTTCAAAAACCGCAGCATCGCGAGGCTCACCGGATGGCGCGAGTTTGTCTGGCATGTTCCCACGAGCTTCAAAAAATCATTCTCGGAAATATCGCCGAACCGTACGATATCGACGACGTGCGCCATGCCTTTCGTGAGCGTGCCCGTTTTATCGGTCACGAAGACCTTCAACCTCTTGATCCGTTCAAAGATCGCAGCTCCCTTCACGATGACGCCTTCTTTGCCTGCTTTTGCGATCGCGATCGTGAAGCCAAGAGGCACCGCGACCGCAATGTCGTCGGCACACGTCACGAGGAGAACGGAAAGAACGAGATTCAAGTCGCCGGAAGCAACATACAAAATGAACGAACCTACAAGGGAAAGAATGATGTAATACGTACTGAACCGGTCGGCGATCCGCTCGATCGACGTCTTCGCGCGCGAGGCCTCATCGACAAGCGCGATCATCTTTGCAAGCGTCGTGTCGGCGCCGACCCTTTCGGCCCGCACAAGAAGCGATCCGGAATCGTTCAAAGTGGAGCTCCAAACCTTGTCCCCTTCTTTTTTCGTCACGTGTTCGCTCTCTCCCGTCAAGGTCGACTGGTCGATGCTCGCCTGGCCCTGCACCACGATGCCGTCGACCGGGATCCGTTCGCCCGCTTCGACGACCACAAGGTCGCCGATCTTCACTCGGTCGAGCGGGACATCTTCGAGCTTTTCACCGATCTTTATTTTCACCCGTTCGGGGCGAAGCTTCATAAGCCGCTCGATGACATGCTTCGTCCGGACTTCCGTGAAATTGTCGAAAAGGCGGGCGGAAGCGAGCATCAAGTTGATAAAGGCGGCCGAAAGCCACTCGCCCTTGATGAAGGTGAAGGCGAGCGCGATCGAAGCCAAAAGATCTATCGTGATCTTCCGGCGCCAGATCGCCTTTGCTGCGCTCCATGCGACCGGCAGAACGCCCGCGATGGAAACGATGACCAAGATGTTGTTTTCAAGGGCCGGAGAAAAGAATTTCAGCCATGCCGAAAGAAGCGCTACAACCAAAACGGCGATGAGCGCTTCGTTGAAGGCGATGTTCCAGCGAAGATCCCCTTTTTCCTGTTCCTTATTTTTTTCTTTATCTTTTCTTTCCTGCAACAATCAAATTCTACCATACCAAAAGGAAAACGGCTGTCATCGCGCGTATGACAGCCGCAGGTTTTGGGGGAAATCCTACCCCCCGAGGTTTCCGAGATTCCAGAGCTCGTCCGAATCCATCGATCCGATTGGAATGCCAACCGGGTAACAATCTCCGACGCCGGCCGTTACAGGGATGGTAACTCCCTTGAAAATGAGAATTTCTCCCTTCTGGAGCGAGCCATGGTACTTGCTCATGCACACACCGCAAAGAACTCCGATCTTTTCATTGTTCTTCTGAAGAACATACACCGTTTCCCCATTCTTAACGAGACCACGGTGTGCAACGCAATGCACGAGCGTTTCCATCTCAACTTGATCCATATTGATGCCTCTCTTTTTTGAGTGATCAGATAATGGAAGATAGCAAAAAGAACAAAAACTCTATGGTTTTCAATATACCAGAAAATTGACAAAATGTCAATCCTCCAGCTTATTTGCTGAGCTTCAAGATTGTTTTCACCACCGTGTCAGGATTCAACGAAATGCTCTCGATCCCCTCCTTCATAAGGAACGCGGCGAACTCCGGATAGTCGGACGGCGCTTGGCCGCAAATGCCGATGTACTTTCCGCGTTTTTTGCACGTCCGGATGACGCTTCGGATCAAGGTTTTCACCGATTCATCGTTCTCGTTCGTGATGCTCCGGATCCGATCGTTCCCGTCGCGGTCGATGCCGACCGTGAGCTGCGTCAAATCGTTCGATCCGATCGACATGCCGTCAAAAACGTCGAGGAATTTGTCCGCGAGGACCACGTTCGACGGGATCTCGCACATGACGTAGATCCGCAAGGCCTTGTCCTTTTTCCTCGAGAGGCCGTTCTTTTCCATGACCTCCACCACCCTCTTCCCTTCGTCGGCGGTCCGGCAGAACGGGATCATCGGCACGACGTTCGTGAGCCCCATTTCTTCGCGCACTTTTTTCATCGCCTTCACTTCGAGCGCAAAGGCGGGCGCGAACGCCGGATGATAGTACCGCGAAGCGCCGCGCCATCCGATCATCGGATTTTCTTCCTTCGGTTCATACGCATCGCCCCCGAGAAGCGCCCGATATTCATTCGTTTTGAAATCGGAAAAGCGGACGATCACATCCAGCGGATGGAACGCCGCGGCGATCTTTGCGATGCCGTAAGCCAATTTATCGACGTAAAATTGCTCTTTATTGTTCCAACCGCGCGTCTTTTCGTCAATCGCCCGCGCAAGTTTTTTGTTTTTCTTCGCGATCTTTCCGTATTCGATCAAGGCCATCGGATGCACCCCGATGTCCCCCGCAATGATGAATTCTTCGCGCGCAAGGCCGACGCCCTTCGTCGGCAGGAACGATTTTTCGAACGCCGAATCGGGCGTTGCAATGTTCACCATGATCTTCACCTTCGGCTTTGGCAATCTCCGAACGTCCCGCTCTTCCACCTTGAATTTCAGCTGGCCCGCAAGAACCAAACCTTCCGTGCCCGTCGTGTCGACGGTTATCACATCTCCCGTTTTCAAAACGCGCGTCGCGTTTTCCGTCCCCACGACGCACGGGATGCCGAGTTCGCGCGAAACGATCGCGGCATGGCTCGTTCGTCCGCCTTTATTCGTCACGATCGCCGAGGCGATCTTCATGATCGGCTCCCAATCCGGATCGGTCATATCGGTCACGAGAACCTCGCCCGCTTTGAAACTTCCGATGTTTTTCGCGTTCAAAATGATCCGCGCAGTGCCCGTCGCGATCTTCGAGCCGACCGAATACCCTTTCGCGAGCACTTTGCCGTTTCCGATCCGTTCGTATTCCTTGAGCTTTGAAAAATCACGGCTTGCCTGCACGGTCTCGGGGCGCGATTGGACGATAAAAAGCTCGCCGCTCCGGCCGTCTTTGGCCCATTCCATATCCATCGGCGTCCATTTGCGGTCCTTCTTCGAATAATGCTCCTCGATCAAAACGCCCCAGCGGGCGAGTTCCAATACCTCCTTTTCCGAAAGGACGAAGGTTTCTTTTTCTTTTTCGCTCGTCGGAACGATCTTCGTCGTCTTGATGCCCCGGCCGACCGAATAGATCATCTTCCGGTTTTTCACGCCGAGCTTCCGGTCGATGATCGCCTTTTTTCCCGTCCGAAGGGACGGTTTGAAAACCAAAAATTCGTCCGGCGTCACCTCCCCTTGCACGATCATTTCCCCAAGCCCCCACGAGCCGTTGATCAAAACGACATTCTTGAACCCCGACTCGGTATCGATGCTGAACATGACGCCCGAGCAGCCGAGGTCCGACCGCACCATTTTTTGAACGCCCGCCGAGAGCGCCACTTTCATGTGATCGAATCCTTTGTCCGCCCGGTACGAGATCGCCCGGTCGGTGAAGAGCGATGCAAAATCCGCTTGGACCGCTTCAAGAAGTTCGTCGACGCCCCGGATATTCAAATATGTTTCATGTTCGCCGGCAAAGCTCGCCCCCGGCAAGTCCTCCGCCGTCGCCGATGACCGAACTGCAACATCCGCATTCCGGCCGTATATCTTTTCAAGCTGGATGTAGTTCCGCACGATGATCTGTTTCAGGTCGGCAGGCATTTTCGCCGCCCGGATCACTTTCCGAATTTCCTCGCCGCGCTTCGCGAGATCTTTCAGGTTTTTCGTATCGAGGCCTTTCAGGGCCTTCTTGATGAACTTGTCGAGGCCGGTCTTCTTCATGAAGTGGCGGTAGGCCTCCGCTGTAACAACGAAACCATTCGGTACCCGGACCCCCTGCGGTTCGAGATACTTGATCATTTCGCCCAAAGAGGCGTTCTTGCCGCCGACGAGCGGTACATCTTTGATGGTGATGTCCTTGTACCAGAGGACGAGTTTTTTATTTTTATTCATAACGCAATGCAATGACGAGGTCCGATACATTCGAACCCGTATCTCCCGTCTCGATGGAATCCCCCGCTTTCTCAAAAAACGCCGCCGAGTCGTTGTTCTCCAAAAATTCACCCGCCTCCAAACCGAGCTCTTCGGCTTTTTCCTTCGTCATTATATCACAGAACGCACCCGCGTATCCCCCTTGGTTGTCGTGCCCGTCCGAATCGAACGAAAGGACGAGTGTTTTTTCCGAAATCCCGCCAAGGGCCCCCAAAACAAGTTCCTGATTTCGGCCGCCTCTTCCCGATTTCTTGACGGTCACTGTCGTTTCACCGCCGTAAAGGCGCACCGTTTTTGGGGGTAACCCCGCGGTATCGCCTGCTATTTTCCGCCCGACATCCCGCGCTTCACCGGAGAGTGTCGCCGTTACAACCTCCGCCTCGAAACCGAGAGTATCCGCCTTTTCTTTCATCGCCCCGAGAGCGGTTGCATTAGAGATAAAAAGGATGTTTTTTACTTTCTCGAAATATTTGTCTTCCTTCGGGGTTTTCAACGGCTCTATTTTCAAACCGGTGCTCTTCTCGAGATCGTACTTCGCGACGATCGTCTTCGCCTCATCGACCGTCGTCGCGTCTTTCACCGTCGGGCCCGAAGCAATGAACCCGAGATTGTCCCCCGGCACGTCCGAAAAGATCAAGGCGACGGACGATGCCGGATATGCGTATTCCGCCAAACGGCCGCCGCGCGCCAATGACAAATGCTTCCGGAGCGTATTGATCTCCTCAATCGTCGCCCCTTTTTCGAAGAGAACCTTCAATATCTCGGCCTCCTCGGCACATACCATGTTCTGCGGCTGGCACAGGAGCGTCGAACCGCCGCCGGAAATGACGAAGACAACAAAATCTTTTTCCGTAAGCGACGAAAGCAAGCGGATGATCTCGCTCGTTGCATCGACATTCGCTTCCGTCGGGAAAGGATGCGTGCCGGAATATGCCTTGATCTTCTTCAAGACCCCCCGGTGCACATCCAAAACAATGCCGCCGGAGAGCCGATCGCCGAGGACGTTTTCAAGCGCCCTTCCGGCCTCGAGCGAACATTTGCCAACGCCCACGACGAAAATCCGATCGAAATTCCCGACATCGAACGAACGATCGTCGATTTTCAACGTATCGTCTTTCAGCGACACCCGCGATTGGATCGCTTGCTCGGTATCGATTGCAAACAATCCCGCCTCGACAATTTCCAAGGCGGCTTTCCTCGCCGGCGTCACGGCAATCGCATCAAAATTCTTTATTTTCCCTCCCATTGCCCACCATTATAGCCCTTTCATTCGGGCAACGCACATCCGCTCGCCGTACTCAAAGTTTCGAGCGTTTGCGTCCCCACAAGACGAGCACCGCTCGGTTCGATCCACGTCGGCACCGCATCAACGCCGTCGGCCGTACATTTCTGCGCATTTTCCGAGCATTCAATATAGTCCACATATTTGAAGGAGTCGCCGAAAAGCTGTTTTTCGGCCTGACAGTGCGGGCAAGAATAAAGCCCGTACATCACGAAACCCTTGTTCGCAAGGCATTTTGCGAACGAATCGAGCGAGGCTGACGAAGATCCGTCTATTTTCGGCCGAAAAGCAAAATATCCGGCCGCACCAGCGACAACAACAATCAAAACGACGAGAACAAGCGTATATGATTTTGTTTTATTGAGTTTCATATTTTTCCCTTTCCTATTTTCCGATTTTGGGCCCTCGGGAGCCCTTTGGCTTCCCGAGGGCCAGTGACCATGGAGGCGCTTAAAGCGCCCCCATGGTCACTCCTCGCAACAGTTGATGAGCTCCGTCATAATGCTCTCGAAATCGAGCGGCTTTCCCTCTTCTTTCGCTTTCTTGATGTTCGAAGCATCGACAAGCTTCAAGCGGAGCGCCCAAAAGAGCGAGTAGAGCTTGAAGGCCGAATCGTATGCTTGCTTCGCTTCTTCCCGGCGCTCAGAAGCATCGAGCTTGGTTCCCACCTCGATCAAGCGCATCGTGGAAGCCAAAAGGTGCTTTGAAATGCACCACGTTTCGCCTTCGTTCACGGGCATCAGTTTCGCAAGCAAGTCCTTCCGGACGCTTCGTACTTCCTCCAAAAGATCAAGATAGCCGTCTTCTTTGGTCTTTTCGGCCGTGAAGAAGAAATGCTCCTCCAAGCTCACGAGATTCATGACGCCGATCGAAAGATCTTCGTCCGTCGAAAGATCAAGCTTGTGCTCGAGGTGAGCTTTTTTGATCTTCTCCAAAAGCTCTTCCCATTTTTTTCTTTTTGATTCATCCATGTTCATGTTTATGAGAAGAAGATGACAACGGCGGCGAGCGCGATCATGATCGTTCCCACGACGATCCGCGTCGCGCGGCCGTTTTCCCTTCTTGCTTTGTCGACCTTTTCCAAAACTTCTTTCTTGCTCGCAACGGCCAAAACCACCGCGAGCGGCACAATAAAGATCAGGTTATAAAGGATCAAGTATCCAAGGCCCGCAAACTCCGTCGCCCGATCGTGCAAGAGCCCCAGAACGAAAAGATACGGGCCTCCGACACACGGGAACTCAAAAAGGCCGACCAGAATGCCAAGTACAAAGGATGCGACAAGCGATCCCCTTTCGATAAAACGGGCAAGCGTCCGATGCGTCGACTCCGGCATCTTGAGGCGGATGGGAAACTTCGGGAACATGCCGTCCGCGATCTCGATCGCACCGAACGCGACGAGGATAACGGCAACGATCTTCGACAAGAAATCCGGAATGCCAAAGAGCGTCAAGGCGCCGAGGACGCCGAGTCCTATCAATACATACGTCGAGAATATTCCGAATATGTAAAGACCGCCTGCCGCAAGAACATCAACGCGCTCGCGTCCTAAACCGAAGAGAAAAGTGATCGTAAGAAAGAGAACCGAGAAGGCGCACGGATTCAAACTGTCGACGAACGCGGAACCCACGAGAAGCGGCACAAAACTGCCCGTCCAAAAGAAAGACCCCACGAGGAGCGCGCACGCAACGACTAAAAACACCAATAACCCTTTTTTCATTGAACCCACAAAAAATAAACCGACCTTGAACTACAAGAATCCGATCTATTTTGTGGGGCTCGCTTCGTGAAGCGAAAACCAGAACGTTATTTTTTTGAAGACGAGATTGGAAAGTTCCTCGATCTCAGCAGTCGTGGAAACCGCCGCCGATCCGTCCCCAACCGGCAATCCGATAATAAGCGCCGTCCCGAACGCAAGAAGAAGGATGACAATGACCGCAAATGCGGAACCGGCAAGCGTCCCATTCCCCGAAGATGCGGACGACGCAAAAACGCCGTTCGTCAAAGGACAAGCGAAACCGCAGGAAGAGCTCCCCCCGAGCACCTTAAAATTCAAAAATCCAAAGACCGCCGATCCGAGGAACAGCACCGAAAGGATTATGGCGGCGGTTTTGAACATAGTTTCAAACAAAAATCCCGTTCTTGGAATTATTCCCGGTTCGTACCAGGTGGGTCTTCTAAGTTCGACCCTTAAGAAAATTTTGAAAATTCTCTGTCGAGCCGAATCAAGTTGAAGTCCCAATGTAATTGAATAATCCGGAATTCACATTGAACGGGACATTCATATTATACCACGATCTAAAGATCGAGCACCTTGACTACTTGATGTAAGAATGACACAACGACGGGGGCCGGAAGCAAGCTCACAGAAGGCTTGCCGTTATCGTCCGGAACCACCCATGGCTCCTCGATAACATTCACTTCTTTCTTCGCGGGATCCCATTCATAGCGGTAGCCGGGCGTTACCTCATAATCATCGACATATTCCTTTGCAACGTCCGCCGGGATCGAATTCCGAAGGTAGATCTTCGGCACGCCTTCAAGCTTCACAAGCGTCCGCATAACGGCATCATCCACCTCGATACGGTCTCGGATCGCTTCGATGCCGAGTTCATCCCCTTCTTTCGGGACCATGCGCTTCCCGCCGCACGCCGGGTTATCGCAAATGAGATAAAACTTCTTTTCAGCTTCGTCATATTCCACCTTCTTTGTTCTTAAGAGCCGCAGGTTCCTCGGCGTATGGCACACGGGACAAACGACGCGGTACTTCATCCGCTCGTCGATGATCGGCTCCGGCAGATCGATGAACGCCAAAAAGTCCGGATCGTCGCGGTATCCCATCAGTTCGCGGAAGTACAAGGAGTACGAAACTTGATCCAAGCTCCGGGGAAAACCATCCACGAAGATCGCTTTGTGCTCGCTCTTTGCGATCTCCCGCTCCACAAGAGCAAGGATGAATTCGGTCGGCAAAAGCGAGGAGGTCGATCGCCCCGACAAAGCGTTGAACGCTTCATCGAGCGACATCGTTCCCCGATACTTTTCTTTCAAATAATCCGCCAATTCCTCTTTTTTCGCCGGGTCTTCCATATCCTCGTGCGCGGCGCGCACGATATCGCCGACCGACACGTGGCGCAAATGCTCGGAACCGACGGCTTCCATAAAAAGCTTCGAGTAGGTCCCCTTTCCCGAGTTTTTCTTCCCGAGAAGAATGCCGAGGAATGAATTTCCCCCGTCCAAGTATGCCTTGATCCTTTCGATTTGCGGGCCTGCCTTCAGCGCAAAATATTTTTTCCGTTCGACCGGATCATCCAGCGCGAATGTTTGGCTTGCTCCTTCGACCTTCGTCTTGAACAATGGGAACTCGAAATCTTTCATGGTTTTGTTTTTTTATTTCTTTTTATTTTTTTCTTCGACGCTTATGTGCAGCTCTTTCAATTGGTCTTTTGAAACTTCCGACGGCGCATCCATCATAAGGTCTTTGCCGTCGCCGGTCTTCGGGAACGCGATGACCTCGCGGATGTTCGGCTCTTCCTGGAGGATCGCGATCAATCGATCGAGGCCCGAAGCGATGCCGCCGTGGGGCGGAACGCCGTATGAGAATGCTTCGAGGAGGTGGCCGAACTTTTCCCGTACGTCCTCCGGTTTGTTCCCCATAGCCTCAAAGACGGCCGCGAGGAGCTCGGGATCCGTCGTCCGGATGCTGCCGCCCGCGATCTCGTAGCCGTTCAAAACGAGGTCGTACTGGAGCGCGGTGATCTTTTCGGGAGCCTCCTTGAAAAGCTTCATGAATTCATCCTTGTCCTTCACGTCGGGCTTCGTGAACGGATGGTGCACCGCATCCCACCGATGCTCCGTTTCTTTCCACTCGAACATCGGAAAATTCACGACGAACGCAAAAGCAAGCTCGTTCGGATCTTCTTTGTTGTCGCGGAGATCCGGCTTGTCGGAATTGTATTTCGCCATCACGTCGGCGTAGTTCAAGCGCGGGAAGGGAGATTTTTGTATCCTCTTTCCGGGATACAATTCTTTTACCATCTTTGTGTACAGACCTTCAATGAGCCCCAAAACTTCATCCTGCGACGTGAAGCTCATTTCGACGTCAAGCTGCGTGAATTCAGGCTGCCGGTCGCCCCGCGTGTCTTCGTCCCGGAAGCATCGTGCGATTTGAAAATACTTTTCAAGGCCCGCGACCATTAAAAGCTGCTTGTACTGCTGGGGCGACTGCGGGAGCGCATAAAACTTACCCGGATAGAGGCGGCTCGGGATCAAGTAGTCCCGCGCTCCTTCCGGCGTCGACTTGCCGATATCAGGCGTTTCGACTTCAACGAAATCGCGTTCGGAAAGGTAATCGCGGATGAATTTATTGATCTTTGCGCGCATCACGAGATTTTGGCGCATGCGCGGACGGCGCAGATCAAGGTAGCGGTATTTCATCCTCGTTTCCTCCCCGATCTCCCGTCCGTCCGACGTGAGGTCAAAGGGCGGCGTCTTCGCCTCTGAAACGATCTCGAGCCCCGTCGCTTGGAGCTCGTGGTAGCCGCTTTCGATCTTCGGGTTTTCCATGCCCGCCGGGCGCTTTCCGACAGTCCCCCTTACCGTCACGACCCATTCGGGCCTTAACTTTTCCGCGAGAGCATGAAGCTCTTTATTGCCCGGCGTAAAGACGACTTGGGCCACCCCCGTCCGGTCTCGGAGGTCGATGAAGATGAGTTTTCCGTGGTCACGCCGCACATCAACCCACCCCGTGAGCGCGGCCTCCTTTCCCTCATGATCCTTGATATCTCTCGATAAAACCCTATCCATTGAGAGAAATTGTACCCGAAAATCTACTGCACCGCAAACACGCCGATGTTTCCGGCGGCGGTTTTTTCCACTTTAACGATCCCCTTTTCGTCGGTCCGAAAAACCCGTACACCGACCGCACCGAGTGCGGATACCGTCTCCGCCGACGGATGTCCGTAGGAATTTTTTCCGACTTCGATCACTGCAATGCTCGGAGAAACTATGCTGAAGAATCTTTTCGACAACGACCCCCTCGAACCGTGATGAGCGACCTTCAAAACATCTACGCGACCGATGCGTCCGGCAAGCATTTCTTCGATCTTCAAACTCGCATCGCTCATAAAGGCCGATTTTATATCTTCCGCATCGACCTCAATAACGATCGCCGAATCGTTCAGATCGCCTCCGGCAAGAAGCGCCTTATTGGGCGAAAGAACGCGAATTTCCGTTTTACCGACCATCATCCGGTCGCCTTCCGCAACGACGAGCGAAGCGACATTCTCTTCGTTTAAAATTTTTTTGAAAGCCTCGAACGTTTCCGTCCCGCCGCTGACGCCGTTCCATAGAAATAAACCGACGCGATAGTTCTTTACGACATCCATAAGCCCGCCGAAATGATCGAATTCGGCATGCGTCATGATGACGACATCGAGAGAGCGATCAAGAGGGGGAAGGATCGCATCCAGCGATTCCAAAACCGCGGAGTTCGCCGGACCGCCGTCGATCAAAATCTTCGCTCCGCTCGCCGTCACAATAAGCTCGCTGTCCCCTTCGCCGACCGGCAGGAAATATTCGGCAAACGAACCTTCCCCGCCGACCGCACCGAAAGAAAAGATGCCGATCGCGCCGATAACCAAAAGAAGGGGCAGGAGCTTTTTAAAATGCCCGTCGACGAAGCCGGCGACGACCTTCAGTTCCTTTGCGCAATCCTTTTCTTTTTCCATACGATGAATGCAATGAGGCAGCCGTAATACGCCGCCGTAAGCCATAGACTGAACGGCAGTCGGACCATGGCATGCAACCCGCCAAAAAATTCGATGGTTGCCGTCTCGAATTTAAGAAGCGGGAATGCAAGAAACGACACGCCGAGAGCGATCGTCTGCGACACGAATCCGAGGAGCGCTTCCGCAAATCCGAATGCCATGGTCGCCGGTATCAAGCTTAAAACGAGGACGTTCGAAACGAGGGACAGCGGCGAAATCGACCCGAAATGCGCCGCAATGATCGGAAGAACCGCCGCTTGGTCAGCAAACGTCGACGATACATTACCCTTCCAATCCATGAAACTCTTACCGGGTGACGGCCTCACATACATGATGCCGAGGAAGGCCGCGAACGACAGTTCAAAGCCGACGTCGAAAACGAGGAGTTTCGGGTTCGCGATCAACATAAAAAATGCGGCAAGCATAATGACGTTCCGCGAATCGAAGAAGCGGCCGCTCTCGGTCGCGAAGAGGACGAGGAACCCCATGATGGCCGCACGAACGACCGATGCTTCCGCTCCGGTCATAACGACAAAAAGAAAAATGGCGAACGAGGTGGCGCCAAATGCCCATGGCCGCGGCAAAAAGAGCAAAAAGACGGCCATTGCGCCGATCACGACGAGCGATACGTTGTAACCCGAGAGCGCCACAAGGTGCGTTGTGCCGCTCGATTGCATGGCGGCAGTGAAATCTTCCGAAAAACCGCCGCGGTAGCCGAGGAGGAGGCCGGACATGAACGCGCTTTCTTTTTCCGGCAGCGTTCTTTTGAACGTATCGATCACCCGATCTCTCACCCCGAACAAGAAACGGCGCAATCCGCCGCCGACAGACATCGAAACGATCTCCGGAAAATCCGATGTCCCGACAATCCCTTCTTTTGCGAGGTAATCGGCGTACCCGCCCGACGGCGGACGCTCCACCGTCCCTTTCAGCGTCAAAACGTCGCCGACGGAGACCGATACATATCTCCGGAGCGTTATGAGTATTTTTCCGCCGCAGTCGAGACCGATCACGGCTTTCGTTGATGAATAATCCGATGTTTCCACGTCGACGACCTTTCCTCCAAAGGTGCCGCCCGCGCCGCATGCAACGGCCGCCGTCGCTCTCAAATTCATGTCGAATGCTTCCGCATAAAACGCCCCGCCGAAGACAACGGGAGAAAGAAAAAGAAAAACCAGATATTTCTTTTCTTGTTTCCAAAAGAAAAGTGCAGCGGATGTGATGGCTGAAAAAATGATGACGGCCAAAATGATCCAGCCGGCATGGATACTTGCAAGGAAAATGCCGAAAATAAAAAACGCGATCCCGAAGAAAAGGACGTTGTACGCCGGCATTTCCCTCATTATAGAGTTAAAAAGCTCTTTTCCTTTCCATACTTATCCCCCAAAACCTTGGCCCCCCGGTCTCCCTCAAAAATTCGAGGAGAGCGGGGGGCCTGCAATTTTTGAAGGAGAGCGGGGGGCGGAAGTCGGTGGGGGCGGAAAACTCAGGCGATCACGCCGCCGCCGAGGAGTTCACCCTTTTTCGAATAGAAGACGGCAGACTGGCCCGGCGCGACAAATTTAACCGGATCGTCGAAGACGATCTTAAAATCCTTTCCCTCTTTCTCGAGGCGAGCCTTCGCGAGCGGCTGCCGGTAGCGCACTCTCGCATAAACTATCGATTCTCCGTTATCCATTATCCGCTCCACCGTATTCACCTGGCGGAGATTCATCTCTTTTTTGAAAAGTGCCGGATTGTCGTCCCCTTCCGCGACGATGAGCGTGTTCGTTTTCAAATCCTTTCCCGCAACGTAGTACGGTTTATGATCGGGATTTTTTACCTTCAAATCGACGCCAAGATGCCGCTGGCCGATGGTATAGAAATAAATCCCTTCGTGCTGACCCACGACATCACCTTCGGTCGTGAGGATTTCGCCCGGCTTTTCCGGCAAATACTGTTTTAAAAAATCCTCAAGGTCCACCTGGCCCAAGAAACAAATTCCCTGCGAGTCCTTTTTCTCCGCCGTCGGGAGCCCCGCCTTCCGCGCAATTTCACGCACCTCGAGTTTTGTATGCCCGCCGATCGGAAACAAACAATATTTGAGCTGCTCCGGCGTCAATGTCCACAAAAAATACGACTGATCCTTATTTTTATCCTTCGCTTCCATCAGAGAATAATTTACGAGCTTCCCCCCACGTTCCGAGCGGAACGTCTCGGAGGCGCGGGCGGCTTGGTCTCCGGAGGAGCGAACGCGCCGAGAGTCGAGGCTGCTTTTTTCCGCTGGAGAAAAAAGACGGCCGGTTCCGCGAGAAATGCGGCGGGAAGCGAGTCGTACGTAGTGTCCGGTCGCGATGTAATCCGCCCCCGCTGCGAGCGCTTTCTCGAGGAACAAGCCGAATTTGATATCCTTGTTGCACATGACGTCGGGATTCGGCGTAATGCCGTCGCGATAGGCGGAAACCATGTAATCCACGACGTTTTCTTTGTATTCCCGCTCCATGTCGAACACATAGAACGGGATACCGAGGTGTTCGGCAGCCCGCCGGGCGTCCAGGGCATCGCGTTCCGCGCAACCATCCACGTTGTACCCGCGGATATAGACGCCTGTCACTTCGCAGCCTTGCCTTTTCAGCAAATACGCGGCAACCGACGAATCCACTCCACCGGACATTCCAACAAATACTTTATTCTTTGACTTGGCCATGAAATTGGTCTAAAATGGGTTTTTGTTATGGCACGGTTATCCTACAACGAACTCAAAGTCGGCACAATCTTCGTGAAAGACGGATCCCCTTACAAGGTCCTCGATTCGGCATTCGTCCGCATGCAACAGCGGAAACCCGTCATGCAACTCAAGATCGAAAACCTCGTGAGCGGCAAGGTGCAGGAATATGCAGCTCACCAAAACGAGGAATTCGAAGAAGCGGAGATCGAAGTGATGCCGGTCGTCTTTATCTATCAAAACCGTGGCGAATATTGGTTCAATGAAAAGGGCAATCCGAAAAACCGATTTCAACTGAAGGACGACATTTTGGGACAAGCGGCCCAATTCTTGAAGGCAAATACGGAACTCACCGCTTATAAATTCGACGGAAAGATCATCAACATCGAACTGCCGATCAAAATGGATCTCAAGGTGACCGAAGCGCCGCCCGCCATCAAGGGCAATACCGCGCAAGGCGGCACCAAAACGGTAACCCTCGAAACCGGCGCAAAAGTGAACGTTCCCCTTTTCGTGGAGGAAGACGACACCGTGAAGGTCAACACGCAAACCGGCGAATATATCGAACGGCTTTAAGAACCGAGGTTCTTTAAAGACTCCTTGAGCGACTCGCGGAGCGATTCGATGTCGTGATTCCCCTCTTTGGGCCCTTTTGCCGATTTCGTCTCTTCTTTCAAATCCGCAAGTGAAATGGTTCCGGTATCCGGAGGCGTTTCCGCCGCTTCATCCCCGCCCACAATGGTCTGTTTTCTGGTGTTCACGGGTTTCTGCACCGGCTGCCGCCTGAAATTCTTCAAAAAAGGACGTCTTCGCTCGTAATGGCCGTTATGACCCGGATGGTTCTGCGTGCTCGGCACATTCGCCGCGGGCGATCCTCCTTTTTGATCTTCTTGGAATTCTATCCCAAGCTTCGCAAGATCCGAGAATCTTGAGGCAGTTTCTTTTTCTTCATGCCGGTGCTCGAACTTCCGTTCCGCCGCCTCATCTTCCTTCGGACCCATGATGCCGCTCCATCGATTGATCTCCTCCTCCACGGCCCACCGCGGACGGGCATAGATCCTTCGCGAAGTCTCGATGATCTTTTCGGCGATCGCCGGAGACGATTCCAAATTGAACGGCGGCAAGGTCGTCGCCGAGAACGGGCGCGACGTGACGCCGTCCACCAAAAGCTTCAAATAAACGTGATAGTTGGGCAAATTCACGAGATCTTGCGCCATAAACTCGGGCTCGAACTCTTTTTCCAAAAATTCCGCGTCGGCAGCTCCGACCCGGAACGATATCATGGTGCCGACGTTGCCGAACACAGCATCGCGGACCTTCGTTGAAACGTCCGTCACGAGCTGTCCCACATACTGATGAGCGAGAACGAGGTCCAACCGGTACTTCCGCGCTTCGGAGAGGATGTTCGCGAACGAATCGGTGGCAAAATTTTGGAATTCGTCGACGTAAAGGTAAAAGTCGACGCGTTCATCTTCCGGAATCCTCACCCGTTCCATCGCGGCAAGCTGCATCTTCGTGATGAGCATGGACCCTAAAAGCGCCGAATTGTCTTCGCCGATCCTCCCTTTCGATACGTTCACGAGGAAGATCTTCCCCGTATTCATGATCTCGAAGATGTCGATCGTACTTTTTGATTGACCGACGATATTCCGGACGAGCGCAGTCGAAAGGAACTGGCCGACTTTGTTCTGGATCGGCGCGATGGCTTCGTTCCGGAACTGGTCGCGCCATTCCTCGAACTCGTTCACCCAAAAGGCTTTCACGACCGGATCCTTGATATTGTCCACGATCTTTTGCCGGTATTCTTTGTCGACCAAAATGCGCGTGATGCCGAGCAAGGTTGTCCCGGGCGTATCGAGGAGCGCGAGGATGGCATTATTCAAAATGTATTCCATTCTCGCCGACCAAACGTTCGACCAAATCTTCGTGAAAATTCCCATGAGGCCCGACGCGACCAAGTGTTTGTACTTCGGATCGGGCAGCTCCAAAACATTGAAGCCGATGTGAAAATCGGTATCGGCCGGATTGAAGTAAATGACGTCCTGCAGCCGTTCCTCGGGGATCTTTTCAAGGAGACCTTCGACAAGTTCGCCGTGAGGGTCGACGACGCACAATCCTTCGCCGTTCGCAATATCCTGCACGATCAAGTTATTGAGCATCGCCGTTTTGCCGGTACCCGTCTTTCCGATCACATACATGTGCTGACGCCGGTCGCGGCGCTTGATGCCGAAAAGCTTGTTCGAGTTCCGGAAATCAACTCTCCCGAAGTATGCTACGTCTTTGTCGTTCTCGGCCATGGTAGTTACATTTTACAGTAAATTTTTATACTTCTCCAACAACTCTTCCGTCACGCCGTTCCGAAGACAAATATCCCGGTAAAGATGTGCCGAAGGGCGCATTTTTCTTTCGAGGGTTTTATAATCAACTTCGATAAGGCCAAATCGCGGCCAAAAACCTTCCCCCCACTCGAAATTATCCAAAAGAGACCAGTGGAGGTACCCTCTCACATCCACCCCGTTTTCGATTGCTCGATGGACCCGCTTCAAGGTTTCTACAATAAACCACGGCCGCTTAACATCCCCCTCGTCGGCCAAGCCGTTTTCCGTGATATAGATCGGCTTCCCGAACCGCTTGAGATCCATGAGTACATGCTCCATCGACTCCGGATAAAGCTCCCACCCCAGATCTGAAAGGATTCGATTCTTCCGGTTCTTCCACCAGTGATCCATTTTATGGTGGAAGTAATGGTTCAAACCGATGAAATCCTGATAATTGGCAATTCGGCCCAGGAAGTAGAAATTCCACCACCAGTCTGCAACCGCCTTAAAAATGTGCCCCGTAAAACTCCTCCGCGAAGCTTCGAAGTGCATGTTATGCGAAGCAATACCGATTTGCGCTTCCGGCGATATTCTTTTAATGACGTGGTACGCCGCAATGTGAGCTTTTATGAGATTATGAAAAACTTTCAAATACGCGGAAGGGTTCATCTTCTGAGGCGGCCATTCTCCAATCAAAAAAGATTCGGCGCTGTAGACCTGCGGCTCATTCAGCGTTATCCAAAACCGCACGTCGTGGCTCAACGCTGTAACCACTCGATCCGCATACCGCGCAAAATACTTCGGCATATGCTTCGATTCCCATCCCCCCTTGTCTCGGAGCCAGAGCGGGATCGGCCAATGCCAGATCGTGACGAACGGCTCAAGGCCGTTCGTCCGCGCCGAGCGAATGACATCCTGATAGTGTTGTATTTCCCGCTCGTCGAATTTTCCTTCTTCCGGCTCGATACGCGACCATTCGAGCGAGAAACGCGTGGCATTGTGTCCCATTTCTTTTGCCATCTTGAAGTCGTCGTCAAACCGGTGATAATTGTCCGCCGCCATGCCGGAAATGAAATTATCCTCCCCGAATTTTTCGATCAGCTTTAGCTTTCTCAGGTGTTTCAGCCGCTTCTCCGACTTTTCCCACTCGCTCCAGTCATTCACCGTGCTGCCTTCAACTTGATGCGCCGCCGTGGAAGCGCCCCAGAAAAACCCTTTCGGGAAAATGAAACTATTTTGCTCTTTCATTGTTGTAAAAGTTGTTTACCTAAATCCCAAAAACTCGGATCGCCGTGGATCTTTCTCCAATACCACCACTCCGATCCCCAGAGATAGATGGGCGAAAGGCCGGTCCGTTCGGCAAACTGGAAATTATCGCGGAGCGTCGTCGTCGAGAAATCCGACGTTTGCGCATTCATGCTCTCATAGGCCAAAGGTGCGCCGTTCAAGGACCACGGTTCGGCTTGCAGTTCCGAAATGAAGACGTTCGAAACGCCCGTCAATTCCTTCACCACAGCTGCCTTCAGAGCATAAAAAGCCGGCGGAATGAAGAAGTAATGGAATGCGCCGATCGTCGGCGCCGAAACGACGCGGTACAGCGTCGTCCCGAAGACGTTCACGTGCGATGCCGGGGCGAACCACCACCCCAGCTCCCCGCTGTCGGTCGTCAAAACGGGCCGCGTCGGGTCGAGTTTGTGAACGAGCGCGATCTCCTCATTAAAAAGATTTTGGCTGAACGGCGGACAGTTGCCGAACACCCCAAGATACGGTTCGTTCTCGATCTGCCATGCTTTGATCGCCGAATACGACTTGTAATGTTCGATCACGTGCGTGAGATATGAAAGAAGCGCCTGATCGTAACCGTTCGAACCGGGTGCCGGGGCCCAATTCGGAATATGGCATTCAGGCCATCGCGGCACGCGCTCCCCGACCGCAAGGATAACGTTTTTCCCTTTCGCTTCCGCAAGATTCATTTCCCAATCCAAATCGGAAAAGTCATACGAGCCCTCGCGCGGTTCGAGGTACTGCCAATATGCCATAAGAAGGAGGTTTTGCGGATTCAAATCATTCACGATCGATCCATAGGCGGCTTTCCAATCGAGCCCCAGCCCTTCTTTTGCGTAGAGTTCACTGAACGAAAGGCCCGTTTCGGGATGACCGTTCCCAAAGCTCAAGAGAAAACTCCCGAGATACAGGGAAAAAAGAACGGCAACGATCGCCCCGGCGATTCTCAAAAACTTCTTCATACTACAGGAAAAGCACGGCAACGCCAGCCGTTATAAGGACAATCGAAATGACCTTTTGACGCACGATTCCCGGCCTTAAGGGCTCCTTGAGAAGTTTTGGATATTTTTTCGAAAGGAAAACAATGAATCCGAAAAGGAACGCATACTGGATCCCCGAGAGCGCGTTCACCAGGGACACCGGACCCAGGGAAAACGCATAGTTCACCAAAACGAACGAAAGAAGCGCCGCGATTTGGCCGGCAATGAAAATGAAGTCGGTCTTCACGTTCGATTTTTTGAACGATTTGAAAATATTCCGTCGCGGGACTTTCGGGAAAAGTAAGAATGCCGCACCGAGGACGGCACCGAACCCCCGCCACATGAAACCGTTGATAAAGGTGTCGTTATTGAAAACGAATTTCATCAAAACCTGCGACGCGCCGAAGAGGACCGCCGCAAGGATCGAACCCAAAAAGAGCCTTGCGCCCATGTGCGCCAAGCGTTCTTTCAAGGACTCTTCGTGGGACACGATGAATCCGCCGATGACGATGAGGGCGAAGCCGATCAATTGATCCGTGTTCAGAAATTCGCCGAGCGCGAAGAAAGCCATCAAAAAGACGAAGATCGGCGTCATGCCCCCCGTCAAAGGAACCACTTGGGACGCTTCTTCGCGCGCAAGCAGCTTATAGAGAATGAGGAGCGCATAGACATATGTCACGCCCGATGCGAGAGCTGCGAGGACGACGGCGACCGACGGCGCAAAAAAACTGAACGGCAAAAGAACGACGGTCAAGGCGCCGAGGATGTTCACAAAAAACGTGTAAACCCACGGATCGGGGATGAGATCTTTCAGCATCACCTTCGAAACCACGAACGATATGGCGTTCAAAAAATACGCGACGAGACCGATGTAAAGCCAGTTCATCCCTTTTTCTTTTCGATCAACTTTTCGATGTTATACGCTCCCATTTTTTCCGCTTCCAAAAATCCGTGCATGGCAGCCTCCGCGAACCACCCGTCCTTCACGTAATCAAAGAGCCACTCGTGGGTATATTCCGGATCGTATTGGTCCATGCCGGCGCCGACTTTAAAAAGCCATTCCCGATTGAAATCTTCCTGCGAACCGATGGGCGGCGCAATGATGATCGGCAATCCCAAGCCGCAATAAAACGAAAGTTCCGACGGCTTCGTCCAAAGAATATCCGTTACGCGGAGCATTTTATTGAATTTCTCGAAGTAATCGGGAATGCCGATGGCCCACAGGATCTCGGCCCCGTCGTCGAACGGCTCCCTGAATCCGAGTTTTTTGAGCTCGTCCGCAAAATAATTCATCGCCGTTCGGTGAGTGCCGGCAGAAAGGACGACCTTCACTTTCTTTGCCCTGATATCATCCTGCAAACTTTTTACGATCGCGATACCGATCTCTTTTTGTGCCCCCGCTCCGCCGATCGAAAACATGAGCGTGAGCGGGCGTCCGGCTTCCTTCGGCAGTGCACCGAAGTTTTCCTTGATAACGGGACCATACTCGCTTGCATACCGCCCCCTCGGGTCGAGGTTCACGAGCCGCGGACCCATGTCTTTCCGCAACGTTTTCATTCCCGGTCCGCCGATGTTCTCTTTCGGAAGCGGATACCCGGTCAAATGGATGTTCCCTTCTTTGATGCCGTAGAGTTTCAACCGCTCAAAGACCCGATCGGTCGAAGCACAGTAATGGATCCTTGTCTTTTCAGGATTCAAAGGAGCCCAACTCCGAGCGACGTCGGCATCGGCTGTCACACAGTAAATGTCGCCGGGATAACGCCATTCTTCGGCCATGAACGCCGTCGTAAAGAATGTGGTGATGAGCGGGATCTTCCCCTTGGATAACCGCTCAATGATGTCTCTCCCCCATCCGCGCCGAATGAGGCGGTATTCTTGCCGCAAAGTCCCGGTCGGACGCGAAAGATCGCGTTTCGGGTAAAAGTTCAAAATGCGCTGAAAGCGATCATATAAATAGAAAACGGCAGATCCCACAAGCGGCACCCGTTTGAAGCGGGAAATAAATTCATAAAAATGCGACGTACTGGACCAAATCTCCCGGTCGTCCGTCGGGATCCCCTCATAATCGTTTGCATTGATCACTTTCCCGTCGGGAGAGAGATCCCTCAACGGGAAGGCCGTCCGCTGATGGCCGTATCCCATGGAAACCGCGATGACCCATGCCTTCCCCTTCGGAGCATCTTTCGCCATATGAAGTTATTATAAATCACTGACGCAAAAACTGAAGGAGAAGCGGAACCGGAGATCCGGTTGCGCCTTTTGATAGATAGTCGCCGTCGATCGAAGTCATTCTGGGCGCCATGTCGATGTGCACCCACGAGACTCCTTTGGCGAATTGCCACAGGAAGGCGGCGGCAGTGATCGCCCCGCCATAACGGGTCTTTGCATCGTTCGCCACATCGCCGAACGTTCCCTTGATATCGTCTTCATATTCTTCCCAGAGCGGAAGCGGCCATACATAATCGCCTGACAATTCTCCGCTTTCGACGATCCGTTCTTGCGTTTTCCCGTCCGTCGCAAAAATCGCCGATGCACGCTGGCCGAGTGCAACCATCGCGGCGCCGGTCAAAGTCGCAATATCAACGACGAGTTCGGGATCATACCGCTTTGCGTAATGGAGCGCGTCCGAAAGGATCACCCGGCCTTCCGCATCGGTATTCAAAACTTCGATGGTCTTTCCCGACATCGTTTTCAAAAGATCGCCCGGCCGATAGCTCGAACCGGACGGCATGTTTTCCACAGCCGGCACGAGGCCGATGATGTTCTTTTTCAGCTTCAACCGCGCCGCCGCCGCGATCGTATGGATCACCGCCGCACCGCCCGACATATCCATGTGCATCTCATAAATGCCGCTCGAAGGCTTCAAATTCAATCCACCGCTGTCGAACGTGACGCCTTTTCCGACCAAAACAATCGGCTTCCCTTTCCCGCCCTTCACATACTCCATGATGATGAATTTCGGTTTCTCGGACGAACCGCGCGCGACGCCGAGAACGCCGCCCATCTTCAATTTCTTGATCTCGCCTTCCTGGAGCACCTTTACCTTGAAACCGGATCTCTTTCCTGCAGCGATCGCGGCTTGAGCTAAGACCGTCGGCGTCATATCGCCGCCCGGCGTGTTTGAGAGCTCCCTCGTTCCGTTCGTCTCTTCCCCGATGATCGTTCCTTCCTTCAACTGCTTCTCAATATCCGCTACGATCCGCCCCTTACCCGCGTATATCAGTATCTCATGAACGAAGTTCCATCCGCCCTTCGGCTGCGTTTTGTATTTTACGAATTCGAAATTCGCCATCTCAAATTCCATGGCGGCAACCCGCGGCATGACGGCATCGAATTCCTTTTCACCCGTCCGGAAATCATCGATATACACGACTATGCTCTTCAACCTATTCGCTTTGGCTATCGCAACAATCTTCCGCATAAGGAGCATCGATTTCCGGTGGTTGAATTTTTCCGGAACCTTGGCGAAGAGCATCTTTCTGCCTCCCGGCAGCGGGACAACGCGTTCCCCCTCTTTCGGGTTCTTTTCAATGCTCCTCACATACTCCTTTTCCTTGGCGCTCAACATGCCAAAAAACGGATGTTTTTCGACATCTTGGCGTATCGCAAAAACCACATCGACGTTCTGCGGAATTTTTTCAGTTTGTTTGATGGTCATACTAACTACTATATACCAAATACTCGTCTAAGCCACCTCCTTCTGGTAGCATTCCTCGCAATACACGATCTCGGAGCGATCGGGCGAATAGGTCGTCTCGAATTCGTTCGGACAATGCTCCGCGCCGTGGACATGGGATGCGGTATTGCGGTAGACGCCGTTCACGCTCGCCGATCCTCCGCACTGGCACTTTCCTTTCCAAAGCTTCAACGGATTTCTCTGGCTCAAGCGCTCGTAGTGCCGGCAATTCGAACAAAGGTGCGGCAGAGGCAGGTTGAATTTTCGGTAGAAGCCCAACTCGGCGGGGGTCACTTTGAAAGCCGTCGCACATTGATCGTTGCATTTCCCGCCGTGAGCGCAGCTTATGACCTCATTCAAGATCGAATCTTTTACTTCCGCTATCGTATCGGGCAAATCATCCGATCTCAAGGTCACGGTGTATTGCTTTTCGGACGATTCGCGCCATTTATATCCCAGTTTCATCGCCTCATCGTGACTCAAGGGGTGAAGCTCGGCCGCCACCGTCTCGTTGTACGAGAAAGGTGATATTTCCGAGGGGAAAAATTCGCCATAGCCGTACTTCCTGCCGCCTTTGTCCATATACGGCATATCATCCATATGTTTCCGTATTTGCGGAATGAGCTTTTCATACTCCTCTTTTTCATATTGTTTGTTCAAGATGCAGTACTGCTTATTCCTCAATCCTACGCATCCGAAGAGGTTCGACGAATCGTGGCAATTATATGAATAAAGCGTGTCGCGGCAAGAGCGCACGAAGCGCGAATAATAAATCCCGCTTCCCGGATAAACAGTCGACGAGTCTACCACCCGTTCGGTGTTCAAACCCGAATGGTCGCAATCGAAGCAATCTTTCACTTCGGAATAAATAAGCCAAAGGTAACTTGAATCTTCCGCTCCGCCGAATACGCTGAACGAGCGACGGCAATTTTTAGCGCCTTCGAGGTCGTCTCCGCTCGAATTGACGCTTCGGATGACCTTCGCGAATCTCCTGGGATATTTCAACGATTCGCTCCGGAATCGTTCTTTCATTTTTGAAAGCGACCGGTACCCCCGGGGCATCAATTCCTTGACCTTTTCCTCGTACTCATCTTTCGAATATTCCTTGTTGAAAATGCAATACGACTTGTTGTTCAAATTCGTGCACCCGAAACAATGGTGGCAGTTGCGGCAGTTGAACAAAAACGCGCTGTCGTAGCAACCTTCGCAATATCTGCTCCACAACAACCGACTGGAAGAAATGCAATCGACGGTCTCGTAATTGAATTCGCTTTTTGAAATCCAATAGCAATCCATGCATTCTTTGCAATTGAAGATGAAAGCGGAGTACAGCGAGTTTTCATTGAAATCCCCGCCGATCACGAGATAGCAATCCTTATTGCCTTCGGTGATGCTGCAGTATTCGCTCCGCACGCCTCGCTGGTTCATAAGCGCCACATCCGGAACCTCTTGCCAGAGATCGCGCAGCTGCTCAAAGAAGTTTCGGGAAAAATTGTAATTCCTGCCGTACACCATCGGATCCCATGAATCTCCCCACCAGAACGCTTGATCGTAAATACGCTGCGGATTGTCCGGGGAAAAAAGCGAGAGGATCGTTTCGTTGTGCCCCGGCGCATCGCACGTTTTCCAATAAAGGATGCGCTCGTTCCGGAAGGTCATTCTCCGCTCGAGCCGGCAATCCGGACAAAAGGTCGGCGGAGGAACTTGCATCTTTTCATAAAAAGCGAAATCCTCGGCATAAACCATGAATTCCTTTTTGCAGTTTTGGCATTGCCGAATTTCCGAAGTCATATGTTTATTTTACACCACCTCCGCGTTATAGCACTCTTCGCAGTAGACCGTTTCTGGCCGCTCGGGAGCGAATGCCGTCTCGAACTCGTTCGGGCATTTCCCCCTGCCGTGGAAGTGGGTCGATGTATCGCACATGCAGGAGCGATGCCAAAGCCTGAGGGGCGTCCCCTGCTTCAGACGCTCGTAGTGCCGGCAGTTCGGGCAGAGATGCGGAAGCGGCAAATCCATCCTCCTCAAGAACTGCAACTCCGGAGCGATGATCCTGAACGCGCCTGTGCATTGCTCGCCGCACTTCCCTCCGTGAGGGCATTCGATGGTCTGATCCAGAATGTCGTCTTTTACGCCCTCAATATCATCGGGTAATTTGTCCGCTTTCACCGAAATCGCATAATCCTTTGCCGTTTCATTTCTCCAGGGATACTTCTCTTCCGCCGCTTGTTCCGCCGTCAGCGGGAAATACTCCTCAGCGATCGTCTCGTTGTACGCGAAGGGAGAGATCTCGATCGGGAAGAACTCGCCGTATTTATATATTCTCCCCTTCTCGTCCGTATACGGCATCTCGCCCATCTGTTTCTTGATCTTCGGGAGAAGCGCTTCGTATTCCTCTTTCGAGTACTGCTTGTTCAGAATACAAAAATCTTTTTTCCTCACTCCGACGCACCCGAAAAGGTTGGATCCTCCCCGACAGTAATCCGAATACTCTACGTTCACGATGTTTTCGTAGGTATTGGAGGAAAAGAAATTGCGGGAATCGTGATAAGCGACATTGACCCCCTCATAGCTCAGCTCCCCGCCGTCTCCCGCGCCGTGGAGATCCATGCAGTCCTTGATCTTCAGCGCCTGCGTGCAATACCGCAGGTTTTCGCATTCATCGATGTTGAACGACTTGAAAATATTCTTGGAATTGATGATGTGGTTGCCGCTCACGTTCACAACCTTACTCGTGAACGCAAACCTTTGGATGGAGCGTTTCTTTAATTCGATAAATTCGCTCTTAAGCGACTCAATAACCCTTGCACTTCCTAATCCCATTTCCCGCATCTTCCTTTCGTACTCCTCCTTGGTCAGCTGTTCGCCTCGGAATACATAGGACTTGTTTCTCAAATTGGATCCCATGAAACAGCTCTTGCATCCCGCGCAGTTGTACAGAAAATAAGAATCCATGCAGTCGCGGCAATTTTGCAGATAAGCGGAGTGGACCGCGTGATTGGTGTCCATGGATTCATAGCAGAACTCGGAATCCGTAACGACGTTCGAATCGAAAACGTCGCGATCGTGGAATGCCTTGTGGCTATAGGCGATATTCTCGGAATAGAAGGTCGATGGTGCCATGTAAACGTCCTTCGAGAGCCATGTGAAATTCGAATACGGTGCGTTCTGATTTTGAAGGCTCTCCAAGGCCAGACGGGGAACTTCCGCTAAAAGTTTTCGGAATTGTTCAAAGAACGGCTTCGAAAAATCGTACTCGCGGCCGTACGACATGACATCCCACGTATCCGAGAACCAACAATCATAGCAGTAAACTTTGAACGGCCTCTCTCCGGAATACATCGAGATGATGGATTTGCCGCAAAGATCGCACGTATCCTTGTACAAACTGCGCTCGTTCCGAAACGACATCCGCCGCTGCCGCCGGCATTCCGGGCACCAGGTTGGCGGAGGAACGTTGATCCGTTCGTAGAAACTAAAATCCCCAGGCTCAACGACGAACTCCTTCTTGCAGTTTTGACAGATCTTTGTTTCAGCGTTCATACAACTTCACTGTTATAGCAGGATTCGCAGTACACGATCTCTTTTCTCTCCGGCGCATACGGCGTCTCAAATTCACTCGGGCAACGATCGTTACCGTGAGTATGCTTGGAGAGGTTGGTATAAATGCCATTCTCTGATCTTTCGCCGACACATTGACACCGACGATGCCAGAGCTTGAGCGGCTTCCGCTGCTCTAAACGCTTAGCATGGCGACAGCTGAAGCAGAGGTGCGGCAATGGCAACCCCATCCGCCGGTAGAATGAGAGTTCCTGCGGGATGATCCTGAACGCCGCTGTGCACTGCTCGTTGCACTCCCCCCGGTGCGCACATTCGATGATCTCATCCACGATCGAATCCTTCGCGTCATCTATGCTGTCGGGTGTATCGGCCTCCTTCATCGTCACCTGGTATTTTTTTTCTTCCGGCTCTTTCCACTTGAATCCGCGGCTCAGAGCGTCACTTTCATTCAACGGAAAATATTCTTGTGCGATCGTCTCATTGTAGACGAAGGGGCTAAGTTCCGGCGGGAAGAACTCGCCGTATTTATAGATCCTCTCTTTCGAGTCAACATAGGGCATCTCGTTCATCTGCTCAACGATCCGGGGAATCAACTCTTCATATTCTTCTTTCGAGTACTGCTTGTTCAAAATGCAGTATTGTTTGTTCCGGAGACCCGCACACCCGAAGAGATTCGAGGAATCATAGCAGTTCTCCGAATAGGCCACATTGGCGTTGTTCCAGCTCACATACGCAAATTTAGTGGAGGAATTAATGGCTCCGCCGATGATCTCATAAGAGAAAAACAAATTCCCTCCCACTTGCATGCAATCATAGTCGTTCTCGGCATTCCATCCGCAAATGGTCAAATATTTGCCGTGTGAAGCCCCCACCCCTCCGCCGAATTCCGCGGAACTCGACGATCCGATGAAAAAACACATCCTCAGGTCATTGGAATTCTCAATGTCGTTCCCCGTCACGTTCTCGGATTTTGTGATGTGAGCGAATTTCATCGGCTGTGAGAGGATAAATGCCTTGAATTTTCCTTTGTATTCCTCAAGGATCTTGTACGATTTTAAATCGACTTCCGAGAATCTCCTTTCATATTCCTCCTTGGTGAGCTGCTCGTTGAACCAGCAGTATTGTTTGTTCCGAAGGCCCGCACACCCGAAGCAGTTCGAACATCCCCGGCAGTCATAAAGGAACCATGAGTTGAGACAATTGTCGCAATAGCGGCCGAAAGCAACGTGATATGATTTTGTGCTGTCCAGGAGTTCATAGCACTTTTCGCTTTCGTTTATGAAAAAGGTATCCACGCTGTCCTTGCTGTAGAGAGCGGTATTGGTATACATGACGTCTTCGCTGTTGTATCCGCCGATCTCCATATAGCAATTCTTGTGATTACTGACATTGTTGCAGTACTCGCTCCCGACGGAGTTCCGGTTCATCATACTGATGCGCGGCACTTTGAGCATCAAATCGTGAAACTGCTCGAAGAAGGGCCTGGAAAAATCGTAATCCCGCCCGAAATCCATCGGATTCCAGCCGTCGGACCACCAAAATTTCGCATCATAGACCGTGAACGGCGAATTGTTCGGATAGAGGGAAATGATGTCCTCCGCATGCCCCGGGGCGCCACACTTTCGTTTGTAGAGCATCTTTTCGTTCCGCCACGTCATTCTTCTCATTGACCGGCATTCCGGGCACCACGTGGGCGGTGGGACCTGTATCCTCTCGTAGAATGCGAAATCCTCCGGATCAATCACGAATTCCTCTTTGCAGTTTTGGCAGGTTCTGGTTTCTTGTTTCATACAATCTCTGCATTAAAACACTGCTCGCAATAGATGACTTCTTTTCTCTCCGGCGCGTACGAGGTTTCGAACTCGTTAGAGCATCTTCCCTCTCCGTGGAAATGGGTTTTCTTGTCGCACATGCACGAGCGATGGTAGAGCTTCGGGGGGTTGACGCTCCGAAACCGCTCCCCGTGGCGGCACTCAAAGCACTTGCGGGGCAGGGCCGCATTTATCTTTTTCAAAAAATCGTATTCTTTCCCAATGATCTGGTACGGCTTACCACACGAGGAACACTCAATGATTTCTCTCGTAATTGAGTCCGGCGTTTCCTTGATATCATCCGGCAGCTCGCCCGCTTTCTTGGTAATCGTGTGGCGCGGAGCATCCGCCTCGCGCCATGCAAAACCGCTCTCGGATGCTCTTTCCCTCGTGAGCGGGAAATAATCGTTCGCCACCGTCTCGTTGTAGGCAAAAGGTGAAAGCTCAGTCGGAAAAAATTCACCGTAGCCGTACGTTCTCCCTCTCCCGTCCACGTACGGTACTTTCCCCATCTGCTCGATGATCTTCGGAATTAATGTTTTGTACTCTTCTTTGGAATACTGCTTGTTCAGGACGCAGTATTCCCGATTCCGGAGACCGATGCAACCGAAGAGATTACTCGAGCCGTGACAATTCAAAGCATAACGGGCATCATTGGTACCGTAGACCGATCCCACAAAGTATTGTCGAGACGCCTCGACGCCGGAATCGAAGCCCTCATAGAGCAGCTCGCAATTTCCCCCCACGCCATAGCCGTCGTACGTATCAGTGGCAGAAAGGGCATTGGTGAGATATTTGCAGTCCTTCACGTTGCCGTACGAATCAAAACAAAAGCGCGAATCGGCGACATTATACAGCCGGTCGCCGGTCACATTGTTACAACTCACGAATGTCGCGTATTTCCTGATGGCGCCGAGCTTAAGGACCTCGAATTTTTTCTTCGTCTCCTCAAGCTGCCGGAAACTTCCCAAGTCGATCGCCGCCACTCTTTTCCCGTACTCCTCCCTGCTCAACTGCTCATTGAAGAAGCAGTAGGACTTATTCCGCAAATTCGTACACCCGAAGCAATCCGTGCATCCCTTGCAACCGAAGAGGAACCAAGAATCGGCGCAACCTTCCGATTCGGAGGAAAAGTGGACGTTAAACAGTTTGCTGCTCCCGACATCATATGAACACAGGCTGCAATTATTGATCGCAAAGGCGTCAACGATATCTTTTGACGCGTTGCAACGGGAGGCATAGCACACATTTTCGCCGTCCCACGATGCCGAGACGAGGTACGCATCTTTATACTCGCCGACATAATTCACATAACTGGAGTTCACTGTCCGCGCATTGAAGACCGCCGGCATCGGCACTTTCTTCAGAAGCTCCGCGAACTGCCCGAAGAATGGCCTCGAAAAATCATAGTCAGCACCGAAAGCGAGCGGATCCCATGCGTCGCTCCACCAATAATCCCGATCGTATACCGTTATGCCCGAATCGGGCGCAAAACAGGAGATAACCGCCTTCCCCGTCGCCGCACATTTATTCCTGAAGAGCGTCCGTTCGTTCCGCCAGGCAAACCGACGCTGCATCCGGCATTCCGGGCACCAGGTTGGCGGTGGGACCTGTATCCTCTCGTAGAATGCGAAATCCTCCGGTTCGATCGTGAACTCCTTCTTGCAGTTCTGGCACCGTCGCGTTTCCGAGGTCATATATCTATATTACCTTAAAACAATCCCCAAGGGAGTAAGCCGGATACTCCCGCGAAGGCTAAGAGCTTTAGCGTCGCCCCGGAGGGAGCCTCTGCGGGGGTATCCGGCGAACTCCTATACTATCTCCTTTTGGTAGCATTCCTCACAGTAGATGAGATCGGGGCGGTCAGGCGCATAAGGCGTCATTACTCTATTCCCACAGGGACTATTTCCATGATCGTGGAGAACCGTATTCTTATAGCCGTTCTTCGCCGGTCCGCCGCCTTGGCACTCGCATGTCCGCTCAAAAAGCCGCCGCGGGAGGAGCTTCCGCATCCTCGCTTTGTGCCGCTCGAGGGGAGACAGTCGCGGGATCGGCAATCCCCGCCTCCGATAGAATTGGAGTTCCATCGGGATCACTCGGTATGGCTTCCCCGACGCTTCGCATTTCAGTATCTTTTCCACGATGTCGTCTTTCACGTCTTTGATATCGTCCGGTATCGCGTAATCGGAAATTCGAATGCCGGAATCGGCCTCGTAGTCGCTCCATGGATACCCTTTTGCTTCCGCCTCGCTCTTCGAGAGCGGGTAGTAGTCCATGGCAGCCGTTTCATTGTAACCGTAGGGTGAAAGCTCGATTGGGAAGAATTCGCCGTAGCGATATACTCGTCCGTTCGCGCCGGCATACGGCATCTCATCCATGTGTTTTCTGATCTTCTGAACCAATGCCTCGTACTCCTCCTTTGGATACTGTTTGTTCAGGATGCAGTATTCACCGTTCCGGAGATTGGCGCACCCGAAGCAATTCTTGCTATCGATGACCGAGTAGCAGTACTCGACGTCAGAGGAATGAATTTTTCGCAACGGGTCGCCGCTCATACAAAAGTTCAGGAATTTCGAGTTATACACTCCCCCGCCGCTTGCGGACTCATAGGTCAATTCGGATGCACCATGGGCGCTCTCGTCATAGCTGTCCTTGATCCAGCCTGCGATATAAAGGTACTTTGAATCCTCCACTTCTTCGCCGTTCCAACAATCCTTGGCGTTTTTTGAATTCGAAAGATAGTTCCCCGTCGAATTCACTGATTTGAAAACGCTTGCGAACCGGTGCGGCATTGTGAACCAGAACTTTTCCGATCGCTCTCTCAGTTCGCTGAATCCCTTCCACGACCCGAGCGGATTCTCGGCGATGAATTTTTGATACTCTTCTTTCGTGTGTTCCTCGTTGAAAATGCAGTATTGCTTGTTCCGGAGGCCGGCTGAGCCGAAGCAGTCATGGCAGTTCCGGCAGTCGAAACAAAAGGTCAGATTTTGGGAATCGAAACAATCGACGGAACCGGTAACGGCATAACAGCGCTCGCAATCAACGTTTCCATACCCCAATTCACTGTTCAGAAACCACCAGTTATCAAAACTGTCTTTAGAATACAGATCGTACGTATTGTATGCCGAATCCTCGTTGTAGTGGCCGCCGACATTCAGGTAGCAGTTCTTGTCATCGGTTTCCTGGTTCACCCAGTCGCTATTTACCGTGTTGAGATTCAGGATGGAAACATGCGGCGTCGCATACAAAAGTTCCTTGAACTGCTCGAAGAACGGCTTCGAAAAGTCGTACTCGCGGCCGTATTGCTTACCGTTCCATCTGTCGGACCACCAACACTCTTTGCAGTACGCCGGGTACGGCTTGTCCGGTGAAACGCGCGAAACGACCTCTTTGCCGCAGAGATCGCACTTCCGCTTGGAGAGTGCGCGCTCGTTCCGCCAAGCGATCCGCCTTTCTTCCCGGCATTCGGGGCAAAATGTCGGCGGCGGAACCTTGATCTTCTCGTAGAATGCGAAATCCTCAGGCTCGATGGTGAATTCCTTTTTACAGTTCTGACACTGTCGAGTTTCTAAACCCATACTCTTATTCTATATCAGTTCCCAGCTTTAGCGAGCGGGGCGCCTACCGGTGCCCCGCCCGCATAGTCATACTTTCTCTTGCTGATAACACTCGGCACAGTAAATGATGTCCGGTTTCTCCGGAGAGAACGATGTTTCAAACTCGTTCGGGCAATGACCTTCGCCGTGGGCATGTTTTGAGAGGTTCGTATAAGTGCCGTTTTCCGACTTCGCTCCGCCACACTGGCATTTCCGATGCCACAGCTTGAATGGATTCCTTAATTTCAGGCGATTGGCGTTCCTACAGTTGGGACAAAGACGGGGCAAGGCCAAATTAAACTTGCGGTAAAAATCCAATTCATCCGCGATGATCTTGAAAGCCCCGGTACACTGATCGGTGCACTCTCCCTTATGTGCACAGCCGATCACTTCTTTCAAAATATCGTCAGCGACATCTTTGACATGGTCGGGCAGGTTCTCCGCTTCCACCGTGACAGTATGTTCTTTCTTTCCCAATTCCTTCCAGGGGTATTTTTGGACAGCCGCTTCCTCCTTTTTCAAGGGGAAATATTCCTCGGCAATCGTCTCGTTGTATGCGAAGGGCGAGATTTCACAGGGGAAAAATTCGCCATAAGCGTATTTTCTGCCGGCGGCATCGACGTACGGCATGGCATTCATGTGCTCGACGATCTTCGGGACGAGGGCTTCATACTCTTCTTTGGAATATTGCTTGTTCAGAATGCAATATTCCCGGTTTCGAAGACCGACGCATCCGAAGAGATGAGAGGAAAAATGGCAACAGTAAGCATACTCCACATCATGATTGCCGTGAGCATAGACGGTGAATTTGTAGCGTGCAGCATTGATCCCCGAGTCAACGCCTTCATACAAAAGTTCGCCAATGCCGCCAAAACCGTACCCATCGTACGAATCCTTGAGGCCCTGGGCATGGATCGCATATTTTGAATCCTCGGTTTCGCCGTAACCGTCAAAGCAGAATTTGCAGTTTTTTGCATCGCCGACCTGGTCGCCCGTCGTGTCGACCGAACGGATGAGCGACGCAAATTCCCGCGGGAATTTTCTGTCGAATTCGTCGAATTCTTTCTTGAATGCTTGGAGATTTTTATAACTTCCGAAATCGTATTTTACCCGTTCTTTTTGATACTCATCCTTCGAGTAAGGCTTGTTGAAAATATGATATCTCTTGTTCCTTAAATTGACGCACCCCAGCGATTCATTCACATTGGTGCAATGCCGCAAGAATGCCGAATCCATGCTCTCCCCCGCATCGAACGAGAAAAACACGCGATTGATATTGTCGCAGAGCGTATCATCGTAGCAAAGTTCGCATTTCAAGACATTGTAGAGATCCATCGAATCCTTTCCTTCCATAATGCCGCTTGAAAAAGAAACGTTTTCATTCATATATGACGCATAAAGGAGATAACAATCCTTGCAGTCGGCATTGTGGTTCCCGTAATCGCTCCGCGTAACGTTCGTATTCGCGAGATTCGGCAACGGCGCTCGGTGCAAGAGATCTCGGTACTGCTCGAAGAACGGCTTCGAAAAGTCATACTCGCGGCCCGATGCAAGATTGTCCCATTTGTCGCTCCACCAATAATCCCGGTCATAGACGACCATGTTGCTTTCGGGCGAAAACATCGTGAGAAATTCCTTTCCCGTCGCCGCACACTTTCCTTTATAAAGGGTCCGTTCGTTTCTCCATATAAATCTCCTCTGCATCCTGCAATCCGGGCAAAATGTCGGCGGCGGGACCCGGATCTTCTCGTAAAACGCAAAATCGTCGGACTCGACCGTGAATTCCTTCTTACAATTCTGACATTGCCTTTTTTCCCTTTCTGTCATGCTCATTACTATAATACCCTATCTTGATAACATTCTTCGCAGACGATTTTCTGATATCCCCACTCCGGCGGATAGTAATGGATGATCGGCCTCGAGCAGAAAAAGCACATTCCTTCATACGGCGTCGTGACCGTCAGGGGTTTCATGCGCTCCAGGTTGCGCCGATCTGGATGGCGGCTCGGCAAAGGTATGCCCTGTTCTTTATAAAACGCAAGTTCCTGAGGCGCTATGTTGAACCGCCATTTAGTTTCGGGGCAAACGATCGCTTGCTTCGAAAAATCGTTGTCGACGCCGTCAATGACATCCGGAACCTCATCGCCCGATATACCTTCATAGGCCTGGTCTTGAATGTCTTCCCACAAGCCGCCTTTTTCCTCTATGGATTCGCGCGTCTCGGGGAAATACATTTGCCCGGTCGACAGGTTGTATCCGCAGTAAGCCAGCGAATATGGGAAGAACGTCCCCCACGTTCCGTCGGCGGTCATTCGGTCTTTGATCTTTTTTACAAGATCGTTGTATTCCGACTCCGAATACTGCTTGTTCAAAATACAGTACTTCTTCTTCCGCAAGCCGACGCATCCGAAACAGTACTCGCATTCTTCGCAATATTCGAGGTAGGCGCTGTAGCGGCAATTGCCGCACCGGGACGTGGCAACGGTCCCATAATTATATCCATCCATCATGCTCAAAGCCGCGTTCTCGGCGATGGTGCCTGCCGCATGGACAACCTCGCGCTGTTCGTAGCCGCGAAGGAGATAGTAGCCATTCTCGGACTTTTGGGCGAAGTACGATTCTTTGCAATTCTTGCATTCTTCAAGGAAATTCCCGGTTGAATCGACAACTTTGAGGTTGCGGTCCGCCTTATGAATGACCTCGCGGGCGACGACATCGGCAAATTCCTTCTTCAATCGCTCGACCTCCCGCCTTGAGTTCAAGCGATACTCTTTCATCTTCTCAAAATATCCCTCCTTGGAATACTGCTTGTTCAGGATGCAGTATTGTTTATTCCTCAAATTCCAGCACATAAAGCAGTTCTTCACGTTCCGGCAATCATAGAGAAACGCGCTGTCCATACTGTCGCGCGCATCGAAGGAATGTCGGACCTTGTACGACTTGAAGCAATAGGTGCAATCATACGAACGCTCAACATCGAAGCAGAAGGTGAGATCCGTTGAATTTTTGCAATTCACCGTACGGTAGGCATAGTTCACTTCTTCGCAGTCGAGCATCGATCGGCAGAGGTAGCAATTCTTGCAGCTCCAGGCATCGTCGCTCCAATCGCAATTCGTGCTCATGGTCCCCGACCGGTGGGGATGCGGCGTTTTTCGCTGGACTTCCGCATACTGCTCGAAGAACGGCCGTGAGAAGTCATACGATCTGCCGTATTGCAACGGATCCCACACGTCCGACATCCACTCGTCGTAATCGTAGAGCGGGAAGGGCGTTTTTTCCGAGAACGTCGTGATGATGGTTTTCCCGGAGAGTGCCGACGTCGTTTTGCGGAATTTGCCGAAAACCCAGAAAGCCGTAAGGTTCTTCCAAATGCAAACATGACATTCCTGGGGCACCGGGATCCCGGTTTTTTCATAGAGAACAAGACTGTCCGGCGGAACCGAGAATTCCTTTCTACACGTCTTACATATTTTTGTTTCTTCCCCTCCCATACTCAATACTATATACCAAATATCTTATACTATCTCTTTCTGGTAGCACTCCTCGCAATACACGATTTCCGGCTTCTCCGGAGCGTACGAGGTTTCAAATTCCTTGGAACATTTTCTCGAATGACCGTGGCTTTGGTTGTCACACATACACCCGCGGTGCCAGAGCTTCATGGGCGTTCGTTTCTTGAGACGTCCGTAGTGCCGGCAATTCGGGCAAAGCGTCGGGAGCGGAATATTCATTTTTTTATAGAACGCGAGTTCTTCCGGCGTGATGCGGAATGCTTCCGTGCATTGCTCTTCGCATTTCCCTTCGTGTGCACAACCGATCGTTTCTTTTACGACATCGTCCGAAACAATGCGGATGGTATCGGGCAAGTCGGTCGGTTTCAGGGTTATTCCATAATTCCGCGTTTCCGGATCGCGCCACTGGTACCCCATTGCCGTTGCTTTTTCTTTCGTCGAAGGGAAATACTCCTCGGCCACCGTCTCGTTGTATGCAAAAAGGGCGATTTCCGGCGGGAAAAACTCGCCGAAACCGTACCGCACTCCCCTTTTATCGACATACGGCATCTCGTCCATGTGTTTTTTAATTTTCGGGAGAAGTTCTTCATATTCCTCCTCCGAGTATTGCTTGTTCAAAATGCAATACTCCTTGTTCCGCATACCGTAGCAGCCAAACATATTATGCGACCCGTGCGTATGGACGCTCCACCACACGTCGCTCGAATCATAGACCACGACACCGCCCACGATCCTCGACGAGCTGTTGATATCGACGCCTTCGTAGAGGAGTTCCGACTTCCAGCCGGCCCCCGGCCCGCAATCGTATATTCCCTTGCTTCCGAATCCGCTCCAGTTCACATACCGGCAATCTTCCGTGTTATCGCCCACGAAATCGAAGCAATCCCGGCAGTTCTTCGTATTCTGCAAATGATCGCCGGTCGAACCGACCGAATTCACGATGTCCGCATACTTATGGATCGCCTTCACATACACCTCATCCTGGAATTTCCGTCGGACTTCTTCGAGGGCCTTCCGGCTTCCAAGGTTCAGTTCCTTGACTCTCTTTTCGTATTCATCCTTCGATATCTGCTCATTGAAAATACAATATTGCTTATTTCTCAAATTCGCACATCCGATGCAGTCCCGGCAGTTCTTGCAGTTGTAAAGGAACCAGGAATCGCTGCAACCCTCGCAGTTCGAGGAATACAAGAGCCGGTACGAACCGCTGACGTACGAATCATCGTAGCAAAGCTCGCTGCCGTCGACGATATAGAGATCGAGCGAATCCTTGTCCTTCACCATACGGTTCGCATACATCACGTTCTCGTTCCATCCGCCGGCGGAAACGAGGTGACAGTTCTTGTTCCACGCGGCGGAGCTGCAATATTCGCTATTCACCGAATTCGTGTTCGAAAGCGCGATCAAGGGCACGCGGTGCAGGAGCTCCGCATACTGTTCGAAAAACGGCTTCGAGAAATCGTATTCCTTGCCGTATTGCATCGGATCCCATGCGTCGCTCCACCAATATTTTTGATCGTATACCGTATACGGTATATCTGCCGGATGAAGACTGATGACGTCTTCCGTATGTCCCGGCGCATTGCATTTCCGCTTATAGTACGTGCGCTCGTTCCGCCACACCATCCGCCGCGCGGCGCGGCATTCCGGACACCACGTGGGCGCCGGTACGCCGATCTGTCGGTAAAAATCAAGATCAGCGGGGTCGATTTGAAACCCCCTTCCGCAATTCCTGCATATTCGGCCCTCTGAATTCATTGAGTTCATTATAAAACAAATGCTCCGCGGTTAAACGCAGAGCATCGAAACAATCACAAACAGGAGGACGTCACATCTTCATGGAGCTGACAACGATGATCCCGCCGAGGATCGGATCTTCCTCTTCCTTGGATTCGAAAGAAATGATCTTCCAGTCCGATCGCAAGCTCAGATCGTCATATTCGGCATCGCCGAGTTCGGCGTGCACCGACGACCAAAACACCTTGCGAAGAATATCCGCCTTGTCCATGAGAGCGCGGTAATCGCGGAAAACCTTCTCACACTCTTTTTCCATGCCATCGCCGCCGAAGAGGAACCGAGCGTGTTTCTGCTCATGATCCTTCTTCATCTTGCTTGCCTCTTTGGCAAGTTTGGCATGAAGAGAATAGGTCCGCTTCAAGTCGTCATTGACCTCTAGCATTACGCGACCTTCCGGGTAGGGACCTTCCGCTACCGGCTTCACGATTGTAGTATTGTCGATCTCCTTTTGGAGATCTTGGAGAAATGTGGTCATAAACCACCTCCTTGATTAGTGAAAAAATATGTTTAGTTACAGGACCATACTATAAGCTATTTTTACGTCATTTGTCAACCTCCGTCCGCCTCTTGCCGAAAAAGCGGACGTAGAGATACATATTTGCGGCCATAACGGCGCCATACGCAAAAAACGGGATATCAAGGAGTGCTGCATCCATGAGATAGCCGGCGAGCCCCGTGCCGGCCGAGGATGCCGCAAGCCGCGCAACTTGGTTCACGCCGAGCGCGCGGCCCATTTCATCGCCATCCACCCGGCGCGTAAGTTCCGCCTGCTGGATCGGAAGCGCCATGATGCGGAGCGCCGGCCCAAAAACGTACACGAAAACGGCAAAAGGCAGGAAACGAATGATCGGGAAAGCGACGAAGAGAGCCGTTCCGATCCCCCTGCTCCACACCATGCTTTTTACGAATCCGAGATGTTTTTCGAGAAGCGGCGCCGCGAGAATGGCAACGGACCCGACAACGCCCGAGAGAAAAGCGTATTCCGCCATTTGTGATTTTGGAATGTTATAAACCAAAAGAAAGAACGGGATGAGGAACGGAACGATGAGGCCTTGCGAAAATCCGTTCAAAATGCCGGTCAAGGTGAATTTTCCGATGGTCGTTTTCGTCTTCAAAACGCGGAGCTTGCCCTTGGATTCCGTAACTTCGATGAACGGCAATGCAACGACACCCAATGCCGCGACAACGGTCGCAATGAGAAAAATATCTTGGACCGAGAAAACTTTCGCAAAGAGCGCGCCGACGGCCGCCACGATGCCCGAGAGGAAGGTAAAGAAGGAAAAGTATTTCGTCCGTTTTTCGCTCGGCGTGAGTTCCGTGATGACGGTGTTTTGGATCGGTTGGACCGCACCGCCGATGCCGCCGCCGGCCAAGGATCCCGTCGCGGAATACCCCCCCACCATCGCTGCAAGGAATACCACCCACAAACTCGATGAAAAATATACCAAGGCGGAGCTCACCGGCAGGAGGGCGCTTGCGATGAAAAGTGTCCCCCGCTTCCCCCACACGTCGGTCGTGATGCCGGCAAGGAAGCTCAAGACTGCCGTCGCGATCGTCGCCGCGACGTAAATAAGGCCGATCATCCCGGCGCTTTGATGAAGGTCGACCAACACGTAGTACGGAAATGCAATATTGATCATCCCGGCCGCAATGCTCCGGGTGATCCTTGAAACCATAATAAGGTAAATGCCTTTTTTCTTGGGCCTTAGTTCAGTTTCCACAGTAAGAACGATTATACCATACCGAGCGGAGTCGGGTGGTATAATAAGAATGATGAAAAGCCGCGAGAATGCCATTTACGACACCGCCAAACTCGCCAAATTCTTCGGCGTGACCGAACGAACCGTTCTCGAATGGTGCCGGAGAGGAAAGCTTCCGGCTTTCAAGATCGGCAAACAATGGAGGGTGCGGGTTATCGATCTCCAAAAAATGATCGATCGCAAGGTGACGACCCGGCGAGATTCGCGCTATACCACTTCGCTGTTGTAGCACTGTTCACAGTACACGATCTCGGGTCTCTCCGGAGAAAAGCTCGTCTCGAATTCATTGGGACACTTCCCCGAATGGCCGTGGTTCGGCCTGTCGCACATGCACGAACGATGCCAGAGCTTTACGGGATTTTTGAGCCTCAAACGATCCTTAAGCCGGCAGAAAAAACATTTCCGAGGAACCGGGATGCCGTTCCGCTTGTAGAATGCGAGTTCCTCGGCGAGGATCTTGTAATTCCTGCTGCATTCGGCGCAGGCAAGGATCTCATTCACGATCGAGTCCGGAACACCGGCGATCGCGTCGGGGATCTCCCGCATCGTTTCTTTCCCCGTCGTGAACTGAAGCTTGTCCTGCCACCGGTACCCCTCCGCGAGCGCTTCTTCTTTCATAAGCGGATAGCTATCTTCTGCCAGCGTTTCGTTGTATCCGAATGTCGAGAGCGATGCCGGAAAAAATTCCCCCCATTCCCCCTTCCTTTTCATATCCTCGACGATTTCCGTCTTGATTTTTTCATATTCCTCCCTCGAATATTGCTTGTTTAGGATGCAATACTTGGCACTTTTGAGCCCCACGCACCCGAAGAGTTCTTCCGACGATTGGCAGCTGTCGGAGTACCAGACATTCCGATCCTTGTGGCAATACGAAGTGAAATGCGTATTATACGAGTTGTCCGGATTGATCCCTTCATAGCACAGTTCCTGCTCGCCGCCGCTTGCACAATCATAGCTGTCTTTGATGGTGTCGCCGTTCTCGAAGAACTTCGAATCTTCAACGCGGACGGCATTCCAAGAATTCTTGGCGTTTTTGGAATTCACGAGATAGTTGCCGGTGCAGTTGACCGAGTTCATAAAATTCGCCGGACGGCGCGGAAATCCCAGAATAAAATCGAAGAATTCCTTCTTGGCCCGCTCCGATCCGCTCCACGTATCGAGCTGGTACTCCCCGAGGATTTTCTCATATTCTTCCTTCGAATATTGCTGATTTTTCACACAGTACTTTTTATGACGGAGGCCGATCGACATGAAACAGCTAGTGCAATCCTTGCAATCGTAGCAGAACGCGCAATCGATGAGCGATTCGGAATTGAAAACGAACCGGCACGAATTACTGTCCCCCACGTAGATCGATTCGTAGATATTCCGCGCATTCGAAAAGACCGTCATCACGTCCACCATATCCTTCGCGTTCACCATATGGTAGCAGTAGAGGCAGTTTTCCACCTTCCATGAGTTCATGGTGAGATAGCAGTTTTTGCCGAGGGCGAAATAGTTCGTATATTCGCACCCGACGCTCGCGATGTTGTTGTCGTTCAGGATCGCGAGAGCCGGCACGGCATCGAGAAGCTTCCGATATTGTTCGAAAAACGGCCGTGAAGGATCATACTCACGCCCGTACTGCCCGGGGTCCCAGCCGTCGCCCCACCAGCACTTGTTGCAATAGATCGGAACGGGTTTCTCCGGCGAGTAGATGGAGATGATCTTCCGGCCGCAGAGCCCGCATTCGCGGTTGTAGAAATTGTAGTCGTTCCGCCACGCGAGCCGCCGCTGTCGCCGGCAGTCAGGACAAAAAGTCGGCGCCGGCACCCCGATGCGGTTGTAAAAAGAAAAGTCGTCGGGTTCGACGATGAAATCCCGATGACAATTTTGACAAACCTTCTTTTCGGAAAGCATATGTTTATTTTACCCTAAATCACGATCCAAAACGAAAAGACGTTGAATTATTTTAATTTATCGATCGATCATCATTATGTCGAGTTATCCCCAAAATTTCGGTCCCCGAGGGGTTTTAAAGGAGAGAGGGAGCCGAAATTTGAAGTGCTACATTTCCAACGATCGTATTTTTTGTGGCACTGAGATTGAGGGCTCATACCAGTAATTGAAAAATATCCAAAAGAGAAGGAAAATAATGGCATGAACCCGGAACGGATAACCCAGCCTATAGAAACCGAGAATAGGGAGGAACGAGAAAGAGAACTCGCCAAGCGGCTGACTGCCCTTGAGGTCCATTTTGCGAACGTACGGTACCAGGATCAAGTTACCGAAAGAGAAAGGATCTATTCCGATTTCAGTGATTCACTTAATAAAAACACTCCCATCATAAGAAGGATGCTTAATAGATATTCCAATACCGTCCATGGAGATAAGGAGGAGAACCAGAAATTGAAATCATTCGCAACTTTTTTCCTCCACGAAGTTGATAGGATATATCAAGAAACGCCGAATCGGGAACGGAGGGAGGAACTGATCACTCAGTATGTCTTCGATGCTTACGCCAATTTAAAAAAAGAAGAACCGAGCAAAATCGAAAGAATGATAGAAAAAGACACAACCATCGGAGTTATAAAAGTGGAGCCCGGAACACACGAAAACCGCCGTATGGCGGAAGCGGGATTCGGCCCGGAGGAGGAATTCCTACCGATCCACTTCCCCGCCTTCTACGAGAGCGGGCCGGAAAAATCGCTGCTTACAGAAATCAATGCGTCATTCACCCAACTTGCCGAAATAGTCCCACAAAAATATCCCGAAGCACGGGGAATCATCGGCGAATCGTGGCTCCTTTCCCTTCCCGCCGCAGAACGACTCGGATTCAAAAAGGTCATGACGCTCGAAAACCGGTTCGACGGCGACAGCCTCTGGTCCCAATTCATCGATCAAAACGGAAACATCAGCAAAAGCCGGTTCGATGAGTTCATGAGAACGGGCAAGCCGCCATATGCCGTGACGCTCAGCTACATTCCCATCGAAGAATTCTTGAGCAAATACCTTCCGTCGGAGAAAAAAGGAGAGATACTGCTGAAGGAAATAGACCCGGAATGGAAAAAAGAAGACGCCCGAGAACTGGAAAAATACACGGACGAAGCTCACCGGCTAAGAAGCGACTGGGGAAACTTCGTTGAAGACAAGAATCTTTCTGTGGAAGAATTCATGAAAACCTACCCCGCCATCGTGAGCATCATGACCAAAGCAGGTTGCTATGACGACCTCCTGAAGGTTCTCTCCGAGGCAAAAAACAGAAAACACAATCTCCAAGAAATGGTGAAAATAATGCCTGCGGAAAGCGAAAGAATCGAGAGAGCGTACACGGAATACGTAAAGAATCTAAAAAGCAGAAAATACCGGGACCGTAAGGTTTTTATAAAATAGTCTTCAGCTCCGACAGACTATTTACCGTTTTCCAAGCAGTCTTTTCGAGTTCCTCCGAATCAGGTGATTTAAGAGCAATGCCCCGCATTGTTTCAAAAAGACTTATATCATTCACGCTGTCGCCCACAGCAATACACTCCTCAGGTCTCAAATCCCGCTCATCGCAGAATTTCTCGAACTGTTCCAGCTTCTTGACAGCTTGGTTTTTGAAATATTCGAAGTCAACCAACTTTCCATCTTTATCCCAAACGAGCGTAGCATTTGCGAAATAGCAATCAATACCCAACTTCCTCGCCACGATCTCCGCAAAGAGGTCCGTGGAGCCAGTGATGAGACACGGCACAATCTTTCTCTCCTCCAAGCAACCGATGATTTCCTTCGCACCATCCGCAAGAGGAATATCGTCGTATAAAGATGTAAAGAATTCTTTATTATCCTTTTCTGTCCTTGCCCACATATCGAGCAGTTTGTGCTTTGAATCTTCATAATCATCGCCGTCCCCATCCAGCATGTCGCGGTAAAACTGGCGGTGATCATCAACAGACGCGCCCATGGCCTCTGTGATCGCGATCCACGAATTCCCCTTCACGAGCGTCCCGTCAATGTCAAAGATAACCGCTTTTATCATAAAACAATAGATTGATAGCACTTGTTGCAATAAACGATCGAGGCCTCCTTCTCGGGATACCGCGAAACGAACTGGATGCCGCACTTCGAGCAGGTGCGCGGATGCCGAGCCATATTTCCGAGCCACAGTTTGAATTTCTCATTGACGCGGCAGAAGGGACATTCACGGGGCAGCGGCAGGTCCATGTGGCGCAGGAACGAGAGTTCCGCAGGAATCAGTTTGAATCCCCGTCCGCATTTCGAGCAACCGATAACCTCATTCAAAATACCATCCTTCGCATCCCGGATGTGGTCAGGCAGATCGGCGGCCGGAATCGTCGTTTGAAATTCACTCTTCGGCAGATTGCGCCACTCATACCCCCTTTCTGCGGCTTTTTCTCTCGAGAGCGGGACAAAACAGTTGGCATCCGATTCGTTGTAGGCGTTCGGCGAAAGCTCGACGGGAAAAAACTCGCCATACCGGTATTCCCGCCCCTTCTTGTCCCGGTAAACATTCGCGTCCATATCCTTTTTGATCCGCTCGGCCAGTTTTTTATACTCTTCCTTCGGATATTTCTTGTTCAAGATGCAATACTCCGCCTTCTTCATCCCGGCACAGCCGAAACAATGGGAACTCGAGGTAAGCGTTTTGCAGTATTCCAAATCTTCTCCCTTCATAACCTCCTGGCTGAATCTGATGTTCGAACTTTGATTGCCGACAACCGAAGCGTCATACGAAAGAGAAAGGTTTTCTCCCCAATAGGTTATGTCGTAGCTGTCCGCTATGCCGTCGGATACCATGCTCACGTACCGGCAGTTCTCGCCGTCATTCACCTGGAACGAATCTTTGACGTTCTTGGAATCATAAATGTGCGCTCCCCAGCAATCGACGTTCCGGTCGCCGAATTCCGCTTTCGGAATCTGCGTCGCCCAAAACGCTTCGGCTTCATGGAGCGCTCTTTGGTATCCCTCGTACGACCCCAGATCGTATTTCGCGATCTCTTTTTGATATTCTTCTTTCGAGTATTGCTTGTTCTTGATGCAATATTTCTTGTTCTTGACGCTCGCACACATACGGCAATCCTGGCAATTCGAAGCATCTTTCATGAAAGCGCAGTTCAAGAGTTCCACGGCGTAGTTCCGGAGGCCGATCCCGCGATTGCATCTCCATGCATGCATCGAATCATAGAGCCATTCCGAATTGAGGCAGAGAGTGCAATCCCAAACGGATTTATCATGTTCCACATAAAACCCGTATGCGGAGTCCTCGACGTAATTCGCCTGGTAGAGAAGATAGCAATTTTTGAGATTCGCGGCATTGCTCGTATAGGGGGAATCCTTCGATGTCTGGATGTCGACGGATAACCCCAAAAGCGGCACTTTGTGCATCAAGTCGTCGAACTGTTCAAGAAACGGCCGAGAAGGATCATATTCCCTCCCCTCCGCATACTGGTCCCATCCGTCACCCCACCAGCATTCGGGACAATAAACAACATAGGGCGCATCGGGCGCATACACCGAGATCACGTTTTTCTTGCAAAGATCGCACCTCCGTTTGAAGAGATTGAAGGTATTGAACCATGCGAGCCGCCTTTCGAGCCGACACTCGGGGCAAAAGGTCGGCGGCGGGACTTGGATTCGCTCATAGAACGAGAAATCCTCGGGTTCGATGGTGAACTCCTTTTTGCAGTTTTGGCAGGTTTTGATTTCAGTATTCATGCCACTTCGCTGTTATAGCACTGTTCGCAGTACACGATCTCGGGGCGATCCGGCGCATACGAGGTTTCGAATTCATTCGAACATCTCCCCTCCGGATGATGCGTATGTTCTCCGGAATTTTTATATATCTTGTAATCACACATGCACTGTCGCGCATAGAGCTGGACCTTGTTCCTTTGCGATATTCGAGCCGCATGACGGCAGTCCACGCATGTCCTCGGCAACGGGATCCCTTCGGCGCGCAGAAAGTCGAGTTCCGGACGGATGATCCGGTAGGCGCGCTTGCACCTCTCGCATGAAATGATCTTCGAAAGAATATCATCTTGAACGTCGCGGATGGAATCGGGAAGCTCGGACGCATTCATACTCGTTTCGTATTCCTTGCTTTCCGGATCATCCCACGCGTATCCTTTCGCGAGCGCTTCTTCTTTGGTAAGCGGAAAGTGATCAAATACTAACGAGGAGTTGTAGCCGAAGGGGGCGTGCTCGATCGGGAAGAATTCGCCGTAGCGATAGATAATTCCCTCCGTATTTACATAGGGATCCTCGTCCATGTGTTTTCTGATCTTCTGAACCAATGCCTCATACTCCTCCTTTGGATACTGCTTGTTCAGGATGCAGTATTGTTTATTCCTCAAGCCCACGCATCCGAAGCAGTTCGAGGAATTTTTCATGAACATGCAATATTCAAGATCCGAATTTTCCGGCCAACACTCCACGCAAAATTTAAGGCGGGAAATATCCCCTCCGCAGATCGATGTTTCGTAACAAAGATCCGTGTTCTTTCCCCAAATCGAAACATCCATAGAATCTTTGGTGGACGGCTCGTTTAGATCTTGGCAATGACGGAGATCTTCCCCTCCCCGTATGAGGTAACCGCGGTAAACATTTTTGGAATTGGAGATGTATTCACCGAGAACATTCGCATTGTTCGTCCCGGTCATATATCGTACGGGAGAACCAAGCCAGAATTTTTTGACTCTATTCTTCATCTCCGACACCGAAGTCCATTTATCCAAGCGGAGCCGATCGATTCTCTTCTGATACTCTTTTTTGGACAATTTCTCGTTAAAGAAGCAATAGCTTTGATTCCTTAAATTGACACACCCGAAGCAATTGATGCATCCCCGGCAGTTCCGGGAGAACCAAACGCCGGTGCAATCCTCGCACTGGGAGGAAAAATGGGTCTGATGGCAAGACGTATGCCAGAAGGATTCATAGCACCGCTCGCATTTTTTCACGTGGGAGCTTTCAAAACAGTCCCTCGAGAAATCCACTTGGTTGCCATAGGCGCAGTTTTCCGCTCCCGAACAGTTGAAGACCAGGTAGCAATCCTTCGACCAGCCGATATTCGCGGTAAAATCCGAGCGCACATTCGACTCCGTAGATCGTGGTACCCGCGGCACGGCCTGCGCAAGTTCATATATCTGTTCAAAAAAGGTCTTATGTTCGTCGATATCTCTGCCATACTGGAGAGCGTCCCAGTCATCTTCACGCCATTCATCTTCGTCATACAGGGTTACTTTAGACCCTTTAGAGTAGAGAGCGAGGATCCGCTTGCCTGATTTAACGCTCGTATTCCAAAAAATCTTCCGCTCGTTGCGATACGCAAGCCGCCGCTGGAATCGACACAGCGGGCACCATGTCGGCGGCGGGACTTGGATTCGCTCATAGAACGAGAAATCCTCCGGTTCGATGGCAAATTCCTCATGGCAATTCTGGCAGGTATGGGTTTCAGACATACTAAATACTATATACCAAATACTTCATACTATCTCCTTCTGATAACATCCTTCACAATAAATGATCTCCTTGTTTTCCGGAGAAAAACTCGTCTCGAACTCGTTCGGGCACCGGCCGGAATGATCATGTCCGGTTTTATCGCACATGCAATTGCGGTGCCATGTCTTGTTCGGCCCGCGCGCCGCGAACCGCCGTTCGTGCCGGCAATCCGGGCACTCGCGCGGGAGCGGGATCTCCAGGTGTTTGTAAAACTCGAATTCGCTCGGGATGATGCGGAAATTTTTCTTGCATTTCGTGCACGCGAAGATCTCTTTCGGCACGTCGATACCTCCGATGTCGCGGATCGAATCGGGTATCTTGTCCCACGGCATCGTTTCCTTGCCGTAGGTCCCCCGCGGATGGTCCTCCCACTTGAATCCCTGCCGTAGCGCTTCTTCTTTCGTGAGCGGAAACTGGCCCTCTGCGGCCGTCTCGTTGTATCCGAAGGCACTGACGGATGCCGGGAAGAATTCGCCGTAGATCCCCTCCTCCCTCATTTTCGCGATGATCTCCTTCCGCAATGTTCCGTACTCTTCGGGCGAATATTGCTTATTCAGGATGCAGTAATTCTGCTTTCGGAGACCCGTGCACCCGAAGCAGTTCGTGCAGTTGAAGCAGTAGAAAGAATAGTCCATGAAACTCGACGACCAGCAGACGGCGGTGGCAACATAATGCGAGACGTCGATGCCGGCATTGATCGAATTGTAGACCAGCTCCGCGCTTCTGCCCGCCGTGTCGGCATCGACGCAATCTTTCGCGTTCCGCCAGATATGGACGCCGTATTTACTGTCCTCGGAATCGTAGCAGTGGAAGCATGACTTGCAATTCTTCGCGTCTTCGATGTAGTTCCCCGAAGAGCCGGGCGAGTTGTAGACTTGAGCGAACCGGCGCGGCTCCCCCATCGCGAAATCCTCGAATTTCTTTTTGAATGCCTCGAGGCCGCTCCACGTATCGAACTGCGCTTCTTCGAGGAACTTTTCGTAATCTTCTTTCGAAACCGGCTTGTTGAAAATGTGGTACTGCTTATTGAACAGATTGACGCAACCCACGCAATTCGAGCAGCCGCGGCAATCAAGGAGAAAATACCCGTCGTGCGAATCGTGGCATCCTTTGCTCCAAAACAAACGATACGAGTTGTAGCAGTCGTCGCTCTCGTACGAAAGTTCCGTCTTGCTCGCGAAGGACGTATCGACGCAATCCTTGCACTCTTGGATCCAGTAGCAGTGGGTACATCCCTCGTTGTTCGACGACTCCACGAGCATATAGCAATTCTTGTTGTCGGCCGATATGTTCACATACTCGGAGTTGACGCTCCGCTCGTGCATCAGACCGACCTTCGGCACTTTGTTCCAAAGTTCGGCGAACTGATTTAAGAACGGCTTTGCGGGGTCGTACTCAATACCGAGATCGCGACCATCCCAGCCGTCGGAAAACCAGCAATCGTGGCACCACACCGCGTACGGTTTATTCGGACTGTACATCGAGATGCCATCCTTGCCGCATTTGTCGCACTTCCGGGAATAGAACGAGCGTTCATTTCTGAACGCCAATCTTCTTTGTGCGCGGCACGCCGGGCACAGCCTGGGCGAAAGAACGCCCATCTTTTCGTAAAAACCAAAATCCTCCGGTTCGATGGCAAATTCCTCATGGCAATTCTGACAAGTTCTGGTTTCGGTTTTAGTCATTGGGTCATTCGTATATTGAAAATTGATATCTATGCCGTCAATTCACTGTAGCATTTCTTGCAAAGGATGTTTTGGGCATCGTGATTACTGATCGATGTCATAAATTCGGCCCCACACTTCGAACACGCTCTCTTTTCCATCTTCAAGTTATCGACCCATATATCGATCTTCTTATTGATCCTGCAAAAAGGACATTCGCGGGGCAACGGATAATTCATCTTCCGAAGGAACTCCAATTCATCCCTTGTTATTCTGAACCCCCGGCCGCATCGAGCGCAACCGATGATCTCGCTTAAAATTGAATCCGGCGCATCCTTGATATGATCCGGCAGATCGGCGGCTTTTTTCGTCACCTCGTATTCTTTTTTTTCAAAAGCACGCCATCCGTAGCCTTCGTCGCGCGCATCGCGCTCGGTCATCGGAAAAAAATTTTGAGCCAACGTCTCGTTATATGCGAACGTGCTCATTTCGATCGGGAAGAATTCCCCATATCGATACACCCTGCCCTTCCGATCGGTGTACGGCATGTCCATCATATGTTGGCGTATTTTCGGAACGAGAGCATCGTATTCCTCGGGGGTATATTGCTTGTTTAAAATGCAATACTGCCCCTTTTTAAGGGAAATGGATCCGAAGACATGTGCCCCGCCGTAAATGAGAAATGAATATTCGGAGTCGACCAAATTCAATCCCGACCCATAATTGAATTTCACTTCGCTCGCGTTTTCACCGACATTCGGCGAATCGTAGGAAAGCGTGAGATTATTTCCCCAGCTTGTAATGTCGTAGCAATCTTTCGTTCCCGGAAGGTAGAGCATCGCGAGATACTTTGAATTTTCTGCGCCCAAAACTTCGTAGCATTCCTTGCAATTCCGCGATTGGAACACGTTGTTCCCCGTGCAGTTTTCGGTAAATTCATCGAAGACCGGCTTCGGCGGGAACTTTTTCCAATGCTCTTCGGCAAGCTTCTGGATCTCTTGATACTCGCGATACGACCCGAGGTCCCATCTTTTGATCTCTTTGAAATATTCTTCTTTTGAATACGGCTTGTTGAAAATATAGTATTTTTTATTCCTTAAATTGACCGAAGCGAAACAATTTTGGCATCCCCACGAATATTTCAAGAAGTATGAATCGATCGACTCCGTTACTTGCCCTCGAAGGCCGGCACATCGGGTGCATCGGTATGTATGCATCGAATCGTAGCAAAGCTCCGAATTCATGATGAGCGATGAGTCGAAGACCGACCTGCTCTCTGTGACGTAAAAGCCGTACGCGGAATCCTCGTCGAAATCGGCGTGAAAGAGCATATAGACATTCTTGTTATTGCCGCTCAAGTGTGAATACGGCGAGGTCTTCAGGGTCATAAAATCCGTCGAGAGCGCCGGAAGCGGGGCTTCGCGCACAAGGTCCTTGAATTGTTCGAAGAAGGGCCGCGAAAAATCGTAATCGCGGCCGTAATCGCGGGGATCCCACGTATCACTGAACCAGCAAGGCAAACAAAAAACCCGGTAGGGTGCGTCAGGCGCGTAAACAGAAATAGTATCCTTGCTGCACAAGTCGCACTTCCGCTTATAGAGGTTGATGACATTCATAAACGCCAAGCGCCGCTTTTCGCGGCACTCGGGACAAAACGTCGGCGGAGGGACTTTTATCCTCTCATAAAAAGCGAGATCCTCAGGCTCAATGACAAATTCGCGGCGGCAGTTCTGGCAAACTTCTTTCCGGGGACCCATAGCTACTCCGCGTCGTCGCCTTCCTCTTCTACATTAATATGATTCTCGGTAAGGAGCCCGGCTTCCTTCAGTTTTTTCTGCTGCATTTTGAAAATCCTCTTGCATCGAGCGGTCAAAATCAAACCTCTCACGATCTTGTACGCGAGAAAAAGAATGACTAATCCTATTACGATGTACCAAAAAACATTCATCGTGAAAGTATTATATCACAAATATGATGAAAAATCAAGATTTCTTTTCCTATCCCACAACTGTCGTCATCCATTCCTTATATGCCCTATTGACGCGTCGAACATCCACGACCGCAACAAGCGGCGTTGAATAGGAATGGTTTTGCTGGATGAGATCTTCGACATCCTGCACCTTCGACTCATTGGTCTTGATGAGAAGCGCATACTCGTTCTCGCACTTCATTTTCCCCTCCCAGGTATAGCACGATTCGATCGGCCACGTGTTGACGCACGCGGCGATCTTCCGCTCGACAATGAGCTTTGCAAGCTTTCTGGCTTCCTCAACACCTTCACAGGTTGAATAAATGAAAACCATAACGTTATTTTATTTTCGACCTTTCCTCGAGATGGATTTATACCAAAGGTTCGGGAGTCTGATTGTCTTCCGCCGGCTTCCCCGTGATAGCCGCCTTTTCTTGAGCGCTCCGCCAAATGCCTGCTTCTTCCTCGGCGATAAGTTTTTTCGCAGCATCTGCCGAAATGGAATATTTTTCGCGCGAACGCTTGATGATCTCGTCCTTGAACGAGGGATGGGTCGGCGGCAAAACGCGCAACGTTTCCGCCGAGAATGGATCGTAGGTTTCGCCGTCGATCGTCATTTTGATGTAAATTTGGCCCATGCCGAGATTGATCATATCCTTCACGTCGAAAACCGGCGCCATTTCCGGCTTCAGCTTTACTGCATCTTCGCCGCCGACGCGGAAAATAATGATGGTTCCGGTATTCCCCAAAACGGCGGCTTGCACCTTCGGCAGCAGCTGTCCGACGTACTGGTGGGCAACGGTAAGGCAAAGGCCGTACTTCCTGGCTTCCGACAAAAGGTTTTCGAACGTATCGGTCACGAGGTTCTGAAACTCATCGACATACAGATAAAAATCGTTCCGCTCGGCTTGCGGCAAGGTTGCCCGCGCCATGCCCGCTTGCTTGATCTTCGTAATGAACATCGATCCGAAGAAGCTTGAATTTTCTTCGCCGATCTTCCCTTTCGAGAGATTGATAAGAATGATCTTTTTGTCGTTCATCAGCTTCTCGAGATCGATCTTGTTCTCCTTTTGGCCGAAGATGTTCCGGAGCATCGGATTCGAAAGGAATTGGCCGAGTTTGTTCACCAAAGGAATGATGGCTTCCGTATCGAATTTCTCCGACCAGTCGGCGAACTCGATGGCCCAGAAGCGTTTCACCATGTCGTCTTCGATGTACTCCACAACCTTTTGCCGGTAGTTTCGGTCGGAAAGCATCGAAATCATGCCGCGCATCGTGGCATGCGGATAATCGAGGAGCGCAAGGCATGTGAATCGGAACACGTGCTCCAAGCGGGGCGTCCAGTTCGCGCCGAACTGTTTTTCCATGACCTCGATCAAACCTTGCGTCAGCTGATGCTTGAACGAAGGATCGATGTTTGCCAAGGGATTGAACGATGCCGGATACTCGATATCCGAAGGGTCGATGATGCACACATCGTCGATGCGGTTTTCGGGAATGGACGGGAGGATGTCGTCGATGGTATCGCCGTGCGGATCGATCAAGCAAAGGCCGTACCCATACTCAATGTCCTGCCTGACCAAAAGTTCCATCAGCTTCGATTTACCGACGCCGCTTTTGCCGATGATGTAGGTATGCCGGCGGCGGTCGACCCGTTTCAGGCCGAAAATGAACTTCTTTTCCTCAAGAGCAGCGACGTAGTTCGTGCGGCCGATATATGAAATTTCGGACGGCGAAACTTTCCCGTAAACCGGCAATTGCGGCGGCGGGGGCGCATACTTGATGATTTGGAGCCTTGTTTGTCTTTGTTGCTGTGGTTGCGGCATGAATATTCGTTATTTCAGGGCCCGTATCGTTCTTAAAAACGACTCGTAAACGCGGAGCATTTCTTCCGCTTCTTCCTTCTTCAATTCGAAGCCCGGCGTATGCACCAATTCGTTCCGGAGCTTGTGCGCCCGCCACAGGTCCTCGATTTGATTGAAATCGTCGTAGGTGAAGTGTTGCAACCGATCGGCCATATGTTCCCCCGGGAGTCCCATTTGTTTCAGTGCGGAATCGACGAGATTGTCGGCCGATATGACGGCGAGCATGAGCGATTGCGCTTTTCCTTCCCGCGCTTTTTCTTCGATGCCGGACCAATGCGCCGCAAAGTTCGCCGTATTGAAGGAAAAAGGTTTTGCTTCCGCCCCCGATCCTTCCTTCTTGCCTTCAATCCCTTCTTCCTCGAACTCCCCTTCAATGGGCGGGCGGATCTCCCACCCCTTTGCGAAATAAATTATCGCCGCCACGAAAAGGATCGCATCCAAAACGATGAACGCGATGCGGAAACCGCCATAGAGCCCTTCCCAATTGATCGCTTCAAAAAAATGGATCATTGATTACTTATACCGCTCTATTTCTTCGTCGGCGCCGAAGATGGCGAGCCCTGCCGGCGGGCCCGTCTTTCTGCTTTCAAGATGTCTCAAATGCGGTTCCGTGAGAACGATGGACGTTGGGATATGAAAGAGCGTCGCGATGCACTTCGTATTCATAAGGAAATTTCTCGATGCGTTCCAGTTGAAGAAATATGAGGTCATGACGCGACCCACCAGGCTCTCGGGAGGAATTTCTCGCTCTTTATAATCAAAGAGGATGCGGGCTTTGCGGTATTCGCCGCGCGTCTTGGGAAAAATGTACGGGCTGCTCCAAAGCTTCGTACGCGTCGAGACATTGTAGTTTTGCGTAAAACCGTTCATATCAAGCGCCGCATATTGGCTGAAGGCGCCGATCAAACCTCGCCGCGGATAGCTGTCCGTAAAGGTGGCGCGCGGCGAAATGTACACGAAGCGCGCCAATGTTTCGAAGGCCGGCTTCGAGAGATTTTCCTCGACGGCTTTCAAAATTTCCGTTTGGCGGGGGCTCCGCATCGTGAACATGCTGAATTCCCCTTCGCCGGGGTTTATTTCCGTTTTCGTTCTTTTCGACTGCTGCCGCAGCTCTTCCAATTCCCCCTTCGAATCATCGAGCCACTTGTCGTGATTGGTCATCGGGTCCTTTCCGGTCGGCGCGATCAAAAGCTGGATCCCCACGAACTCATCCTTCATGAGCTTTCCCATGACCTCGAGGAAAGATGAAATGGGATCGAATCTTTTTTCTTCGTCGGGGCTCGCTTCGAAATCGGCATACGTTTTAATGGGGTACAATTCTTCCTTTTGGAGAAGCATTTCCGTCCCCCACAGATCGAATCCTTCTTCGTACATCGACGTAACGCTCTTCGGAAGCCTGTCAATATAGTCGGGCACTTCGATGATATCGATATCCGGATAATACGAGAAGAACGACGCTTCAACCAGATTTTTCAAGCCGGCGTAAATGCGGATATAAAAATGAATTTCTCCTCCGAAACTCGCCATTTCGAGCGAAAACCACCGCGTCACTTCTCCTTCGATGTATTTTTCCTTGAAATCGGACGGTGCGTTCCGGAGCGCATGGATCGCCGTCAAGACCTGCTCCATCGCCTGAGGGCTTTTTTGAATGTTCCGGGGAACTCGAAGCTCCAAAAGGACCCACTTCAAAGACTTTTTATACATCTCCCGCTTGTAATGGAGCCACAATTCCTTGAATAGATTGAAGAGAATGATGAAAACCCACAGCCACCACGTATATTCGAGAAAATACAAAAAAGCCCTCCAAATGGACGAGGGGCCGGTGAAGGGCACCAAAAAAGATCCAATGAGCCCGGCAACAAAAATAGCAAGCCAGATCTCCCACGTCGAGAAGAGATCCTTCAGGATGTCGCCAAAACCGCCAACAATATCTTTCAGCATTCCCTTACGGGAATTATACTACGTTCCGAGCCGGCTTTCTACGCCTCCCGAACGGAGAACCTGCCGTCATCGAGCTTCTTAAAATGATTCTTATTTTGCAGATTCAAGATAACCGTGTTTTCCTTCACCAACCGCTGTGCCTTCACGAGTTCAATGATCTTGTCCACCTTTTGAGGCCCGTTCTTCTTCAAAAGATCCACCAGAACGTCTTTCACCGTTCCCGGCTCGAAGCCGTGCTCACGAAGCGCGTACATTCCCCTTCCGACCAAAACGAATCGATGATCTTTGATGAGTTCGTTGTGCACCGTTTGAACATGCGGAACTTTTTTGTCCAATCCGTATTTATACGAGTACTTGGCGATGTCCGTGAAGTGGAGCGGCGCTCCATGTTTCCTTAATACCAAGTAGACCCTGTCGCGGATCGTTTTCGGTTCTATTTCCGGCCAGTTTTTAAGGCCGAAGTCTCCGAAGATGTTCGTCCCGAAGTGCTTCGGGATCGAGAGGAAATGGCATGATGCAAGATCCTTGCACTGGCCGAGGTACGACTTGCTCGTCAAGATCGCCGTTTTTTCTTTCGTGGTCAAAAACTTCGTCATACCGTTCACGAACTCGAGGAATTTCTTCCGCGCATCGTTCGTTGCATACCAGTAAGCGTTCATTTTGTCGTCTTCCTTGGCATACATCGGTTCGTTGGAGACCAACAAAACGAAGCGCACTTTTTCTTTCGCGTTCTTTGTCTTTGCATCGATCTTCAGGCCGTAAAGGACGTCGTTCAAGAAATCTTCGTCCAGTTTCACGCCACCCGCCGAAAGGAGGTGTTTTTTCGCAAAATCGACGATTTCCTTTCCATCCGTCTTCGTCTTTTCCCGGATCTTCTTCAATGCTTGTTCTTCGATTTGCCGTACCCGTTCCCGCGTAATGCCTATTTCATCGCCGATCTCTTGGAGCGTTTCCGTTTTTCCGTTCTTCAAACCGAACCGGCCGACAACGATCCGCCGCTGTTTGGGTGGTAGAGTCAAAAGAATATCGTCAATGATGGCATTCACGTTTTTCATGAATTTATCGTAAAATCATTCTACCACAAGGTTAAAAAGTAGTCAACTAGTCCTTCTTCTGCCACAGATACAGGAGCGGGCTCGCAACAAATATGGAAGAATAGGTTCCAAAAATAGTGCCGATCAGTATCGTAAGGATGAAATAAAAGAGGGATTGCGGGCCGAATACGAGGAGTGCAACGAGGACCAAGACGAGCGTGAAGGACGTATTCACAGACCTCGCAAATGTCTCGCGGACGCTGTAGTCGATGACCTCCGCAAGCGATGTCTTCTTTCCCCGGGCAACCAAGAGATTTTCCCGAATTCGGTCGAAGACGACGATGGTATCGTGAACGGAAAAGCCCATGATGACCAAAAGCGCCACGATGAAATTGGTATCTATTTCAATGCCCTTGAAAAATCCGAGAAGCGCCAAAAAACCCGCCGGGATCGAAACGTCGTGAACGAGCGTCGCAAGCGTTATCAGTCCGTATTTCCACGACTTGACCGGCTCCGAAACTTTCCGGAAGGCGTACGCGATGTAGAGGGAAATGCCGATCAAAACGAGGATGATGGCGGTCATTGATTTGTGCGCCAGCTCGCTCCCCACCGTGGGGCCGATGCTCGAAAAATTCTCGTCGTTGAAGCTTCCGATCTTCGTCTTCAGGGCGTCGGCATACTGTTGATGGCTTGCTTCGCTCATCTCCGGCGTTTCGATATCGAACTGATTCGGACCGAGGCTCCTCACCGTCAATTCCGAAAGACCCGCGGACGAAAGCACCGATTGCACCTCGGAAACCGAAACGTTTCCGCTTGTGAACGCAACTTGCCATTCGGTCCCCCCCGAAAGATCGATTCCCGGCTTCAAGCCGAGGAAAATGACGCACAGCCAACTTGCAAGGACAATGACCGCCGCGAACGACAAATAGTATTTCCTGTTTTCTACGACGTTCAAAAATTTCATTTTGGTGTTCATGCCAGTTGTTTCTTTTCGCGGCTTTCAAAAACCCTGAGGAGCGTTCGCGTGGTGGTTATGGCGGAAAACAAGCTCACGAGGACCCCGATAAAAAGAGACAAAGCGAAGCCCTGCACGAAACTCGACGTAAAATAGTAAAGGACTGCCGACGTAATGAGAGTCGACACGTTCGAATCCCGAATGGATGTCCATGCCCGCTTGAATCCTTCCTCGACCGCGGAAGCATGGCTCAAACCGCGCTGGAGCTCCTCCTTCGTCCGTTCAAAAACCAAAACATTCGCATCGACGGCCATGCCGATGGACAAGATAAAACCGGCGATCCCCGACAGCGTCATCGTAACCGGCACGATCTTGAAGATGGCGAGCGTGATCGCAATATAAATAAGAAGCGCTACCGAAGCAAAGATGCCGAGTTTCTTGTAATAAATGAGCATGAAGACCATGACCGCCAAGGTTCCCACGATGCCTGCCAAGATAGCCGTGTCGAGCGCATTTTTACCGAAATTGGAACTTATCGTTTGCTGATTCACGAGCGTGATCGGAGCCGGAAGAGCGCCGGCATTGAACCGCTCAACGAGCGTTTGAGCGGTTTGGACCGTGAAGTTTCCCGTTATTTCGGCTTTTCCGCCGGTTATCGTCTCCTGGACCACCGGCATTTCGATCAACTGATCGTCCAAAAATATCGCAATGGGCTTTCCGACATTCTTTGAGGTCAAATCCTGGAACAGCGTTGCGCCTTCAGAATTGAATTCGATGTCCACTTGGGGCTGATTGGTCACCGAATTGAAAGACATTTGAGCTCCGACGACATACCTGCCATTCAAACCGGTCGGAATGAATGCGAGATTTTGGCCGGCAAGGGTCGACGTCGAAGAAGTCGAGAGCGCAGCAGTCGACGTAGCCGGGATCTCTTGAACCTCCCGAAAATCCAAAAACGGCGTTGCGCCGATCTCTTTGATGGCTTGATTGACATCCTTCACGCCCGCAAGCTCCACGACCAGCCGCTCATTGCTCCCTACGGTCTCGATGTAAACCTTTGGTTCGGAAACGCCGAAGAGGTTCACCCTCTTTTCAATGACATCGCGAAGGCCGTTCACAACGGACTGTTCGTCCGCCGCCGGAACTTTCGAGAGATCGATGTTGTACGTCAAAACGCTCCCTCCCGCCAAATCCAGACCGAGATTCCAGGGCCGGAAGTTCGAGATCGTCCCCCACAGCGGCTGATAATCAAAAATGCCGGCAACGACTGCGATGGCCACAATGATGAAAAGCAGCGTTTTTGGTTTCAGTTTCTGAAACATCGGATATAGTTTATAATGAAAGCGAATGAAAAATCAACTGGTGACCCTCGTACTTTCCGAGGTTCCCAAGGCGGTGAGGGGGAAGGTTTTTAAATCCGAGACGCAAAAAAGCTCTCCGCACTATTTCCCCTCGTCCGTTCCCCATTTGGTGACCGTCGGCGAAGAAAAGAAGAAGATCGACGGGAGCGAAGTAACCTTTTCGATCCTCGGCTATATCCCCTACATTCTCGTCATTCAAGCATCGATCGAGCTCAAAAACATCTTCGATCGCGAGCAAACGAGCGATTGGGAAAAGAGGTTGTACGAGGAAAGCTACACGATCGTCAAAAAGTGGGGCGGCAGCGAAGACATGAGCGAAATGTATTCGATCTTCGAGATCTCGGGATACGTCGGCGATCCGGAACAATTCCTCGTCCATGCCTCGACGATGGCCTCGCTCCTCAAATCGGAAACCATCAGCCTCGACCCGAAAGAGGTGGAGTACACTCTTTCCGCGCAAATCAAATACGCCAAACACGACCTCTCGATCATCGACTGGGACGGCGCGTTCCTTTTTGACGTCGAAGGCGACTTCGGCTTGGCCGTGGAACTTTTAATGCTCGCCAATCTCCAGCTCCTCCGCCACCGCATCCTCGACAAACGGTTGGACAACCAGCTTTTGAACATCCAAGACATCATGAAAAAACTCGGCGAAAAGAAATGGTTCTCCTCAACGAAGGCCGTTTCCGACGCAGCAAAGGATATCCTCGATCGGCGGCTGACATGGATTTCGGCATTCGAGTCGCTCGAACGGGACATCAAGCTCATCGGCGAGTGGTACTCGGCGCGATTTTACGACCTTGCAAGCCGCAAGCTTAAGTTGAGCGATTGGCGGACGGACGTCAAGGAAAAACTGGACTCGCTCGAGGATATTTATTCCTCCCTTGTGGAAAATTTCTCGGTTTCAGCAAAAGATCGAGCCGAATGGGTGGAACTCATCGCATGGTTCGTGCTCCAGGTCGGCTGGTTCATCCTCATCATTCTCGAGTTCCTCTACTTTACGAAATAAGCAGATTATATAGTAGTTACAATCTATCTCTGCCGCATATCTACGTATATCCGCTCTATCTAAAAAACCTTCACGAAGCGGAGCGGGTCGACGGAGACGCCGTTCACCTTGATCGAGATATGGAGATGATCGCCGGTCGAGAGTCCCGTGTCACCCACAAGGCCGATGACCGTCCCCTTCTTCACTTCTTGCCCTACGCTCGCCACGATCTTCGAAAGGTGCAGATACATCGAATAGATCCCCTCGCCGTGATCGACGACAACCATATTGCCGTACGAGACCGTCGATGTCGCGAATCGTACAATGCCTGCTTGCATCGCGCCGACGGCGCTCCCGGCGGGCGATGCAAAGTCGGTACCAAGATGCCAAAATTCTTGGCTCCCCATCTTTCGCAAGATTCCGTACCAGTCGGTGATGTGCGTGTTATTCAAAAGAGGCAACCCGAACGCGCCGGTGATATACGACTGCGGCGTCACGGCATTCAAGATCTTGTCGAGCGTCGCATTTTCGTCATTCAAGCTTTGAACGAGTTCGGTCGGCGTCATGCCGATTTGCGGCGGAACGGCGAAGGTTTCCACCGTTATTTTTTTCTTTAAAACATCGATCCACTTTACCCTTGTCGCACCGTCCGCGAACGCAAGCGTTATTTTTTGCCAACCGGTTTGCGCCGTGACCTTCAGCCCGACCGCCGCAATGTACCTTCCTCCGTACGGAAAGAAGTTCGCCGTTTCGCCCCCGAGCGTGGCGGTTTGCGGCGCGCTTGCGCTTCCCGAAACCGTGATCCGTACCGTATCGCCTTGGACAGGATACATATTGGAAACGGAGATCGAAAGGACCGCAGCAGAAGAAAAAGAGGCAAGGGAAATGCCCGAAATGAACAGTATGCAAAAGATGGTCTTTTTCATTGGTCTTCTACTTATTATAACGGCCGAGGGCGGCAAAAGTTTCTTCCTTCAATTCTTTCAATGTCCCTTCCATGATCGCCTCCCTGATCTTCGCCATAAGGTCGTTGAAAAACCAAACATTGTGGATCGTTGCCAGCCTCCCTGCTTCTTGATCCTTTGCCTTGAAAAGATCGTGCAACTCCTTGCGAGAAATTTCCCGCAAGCAGACGGGGCACGAACAATCGTTTTCGATCTTTCCTTTATCTTCCGCATACTTTCCTTTTCGAACATCGAAACGACCCCGCTTCGTCCAGAGAGATCCGTGGCGCGCCTCTCTTGTCGGTATCACGCAATCGAATGTGTCGATCCCCCGTTCGACGCCCGCAAAGATATCCTCGATGCGCCCGATGCCCAAGAGATGGCGCGGACGCCCTTCGGGGAGAAGCGGCGTCACCCAGTCGAGAACATCGAGCATTTCTTCCTTGCCGAACGATCCGCCGATGCCGAAACCATCGAATGCCATCGATCCCACGATCCGCGCGCTTTCTTCCCGCAGGTCCTTGAACTCACCTCCTTGGACGATACCGTAGAGCGCTTGATCTTCCCGCTTTTTCGCCGCAAGCGACCGCAGGGCCCACCGATGCGTCCGCGCCATGCTTCCTTTCGTATACTCGTAATCGTTCAAAGGCGACGTACATTCGTCGAACGCGAAGATGATATCGGCACCGAGCTTCTCCTGAATGTGCATCGAGATCTCCGGGTTCAGGAACCGCTCTTCTCCATCGTAAAAATAGACCCCTTCTTCGGTTATCTTTACCAAGTTCCTATCGCTTCTTCCCGAATGCACGTTATCTCTCGTCGCCGGTTGTTCTTCGGCTCCAGCGGCCGAAGCCAACCTGCGCTCTCGCGCCGTCGAATCCGCTTCGCGAATACCAAGCTCGACGGTGCTCCGAGAGCCGCCTCGAGACAACGTGCTTTCGGGAAACCTCTGCGCTATCTTTCCGATTTTGTGTTCCCGGCCGAAACCGAAGCTGAAAACCTGGAAACCCCCGCTGTCGGTCATGAGGGGTCCCTGCCATTTCATCTTTTTATGAAGGCCTTTGAAGGTTTCCAATTCATCGCCTAAATCCTTCCACATATGATACGTGTTCACGATGACGATCTCGGTTTTCGTTTCCGCGATATCCTCCGGTGCAAGCGTCCGGACGGCAGCATTCGTCCCGACCATGGTATAGGCGGGCGTTTCAACGGTGCCGTGGGGCGTTTCAATGACGCCCACTCGAGCGCGCGAATCTTTATCTTTTTTTACAACTTTAAAACTAAACATAAAACTTCTTCGGCGCGATGACGGCATTTCCGCGAAGGCTAAGACTTGAGCCTCCCCGGAGACAGCCTGAGCGGGAATGCCGACCGAGCGCCGATCCCCTACTTCTTCATGTGCTCCGCTGCGTATTGGAGCGTATCCCCCACTTTCTTCCCCGGATTGAAAATGCCATCCGGATCGAAGATCTTTTTCGTCTCTGTAAAGAGCGAAATGATCTTTTCACCGTACATTTCCTTGAGGTACGGCGTCCGGATGATCCCGTCGTTATGCTCGGCAGTGATGGAACCGCCGTATTTGAAGATCAATTGATAGACCTGTTCCGTCACCTCCGGGATGATCTTCCGCGTTTCCGGATCGTCCATATGCACGAGCGGGATGATGTGGAAATTCCCGTTCCCCGGGTGGCCGGCGATCGTATAGACCAGTTTGTCCTTGTATTTGTCGAGGATCGCGTTCACCTGCGGCAATATTTCGGGCATATATTTCGGCTCGACAATGATGTCATCGATGAAGGCAGCGGCATCCATTCCCTTCACGTGGCTGTGGATCAAGGCGAAGCTTTGCCGGCGGATGGTCCAGTACTCTTCTGATTCGGCATCGCTCTTCACGTTCCGGACCAAGAGCTTGTATTTTGTGGCTGCCGCGACGATCTCCTGGGCTTTCCGCTCCAATTCTTTTTCGTCGTCGGCCGTTACGGAAACGAGAATGATCATTTTCGGCATTCCTCCGCTCCGGAGGAGCATCCCGATCTCGGGAATGAACTCGAACATAAGCTTGAAAAGGCCGCCTTTCATGAGCTTCATCAGGGTCGGGAAAAAGCGGATCGCAAGACCCATCGTTTTGTCGTCGTACGATTCGATGCTTTCGGGTTTCAAGGCCAAAAGGTCGTTCACGAGATCCGGCACGGGATCGAGCGTCTTCGAAAAGATGACGACAAGCCGGGTGTATTTCGGCGCAGGGACCAAGCGGAGGCGAGCTGCCGTCAAAAGCCCGAAGGTCCCCTGCGACCCCACGATCACTTTCGTGATATCGAAGGTTTTTTTGTCCCACACGTTCCACAAATAGTAGCCGGCGGAGTTTTTGCTGACCTTCGGCTTCGCAGCCATAATCGTTTCATAGTTGTCGTTGATCAACTGATAGAGTTTCCGGTAAACATCGCCTTCGAAGCCTTGTTCCTTGAGCTTTGCTTCGAGTTTTTCCCCCGATAAAGGCTCGAGATAATGTTCTTTGCCGTCGGCGAGAACGATATGAAGGCCCTCGACGAAATTTTCCGTTTTACCGTACTGCAGGGTCAGTTCGCCGCCGGAGTTGTTATTTACCATTCCTCCGAGTGCGCACAGGTCCTTCGATGCCGGATATGCCGGATAAAGCAGATTTTTCGCCTTCAGCTCCCGCTCCAAATCGCGGAAGTAAACGCCGGGCTCCACGACGACATATCCTTCCTTTTCATTGATCTCTCGGACGTGGTTGAAATACTTCGTGAATTCGACGATGACCGATTCGTTCAAGGGCCCGCCTGACATATCGGTCCCTGCAGATCGGCCGGTCACGGATATTTTTTCGCCTGCCTTCTTTTTCGCTTCCGCGAATTGAACGAGCTTCTCGACATCTTCCTTGTCTTTCGGAAAAACGACGGTTTCCGGCCGTACGTTGAAGATCGAATAATCATGACTGTAATCCGCCAAGGTTTTCTCGTCGTTTGCTACATCTCCCTTTACAATTTTTTTTAATTCATCTATGAGCATAAAGATTTACAAAATTCCAAAATCCAAATTTCAAATATCAAATCAAACCCAAATGACTGAATGTCAAAATGTTATCCGTTTTTGGCATTTGGATTTCATGCATTGATTTGGCATTTGTCATTTGAACTTTGATATTAGATCCTTCAAATCCTTGACGACCTCTTCGGCATGAACCGCGGGATTCACATCCTTATAAATCTTTGCGATTTTTCCCTTCGGATCGATCAAAAACGACGTACGGAGCGTTCCTTCATACTCGCGCCCCATAAACTTCTTCTTTCCCCATACGCCGTACCTTCTCACCACTTCTTTCTTTTCATCCGCAAGGAGCGTGAAGGGCAACTGGTATTTTTCGGCAAACTTTCCGTGGCTCTTCACCGAATCGACGCTCACGCCGAGCACTTTCGCCTTGAGTTTTTTGAAGTCCGGAAAATAATCCCGGATCATGCATGCTTCTTTTGTGCATCCCGGCGTATCATCCTTCGGATAAAAGTACAAAAGAACCCACTCTCCGGCGTATGCGGAAAGTGAATGGAGCTTTCCCCTTTGATCCAAGAGCTCGAAATCGGGAGCTTGTTCCCCTGCCTGCGGTTTACTGTTCTTCTTCATCATGGTTGCAAAATATCTTCGGTCCGACCGTTGATCGATAGGACGACGCTCTGAACCGTCGGGAACTGCCGCAAGGTTTCGACGATTTGCCACCTCGTCATGGCAACCCGGCATGAACCGCCGATGCCCGCTTCGAGAGATTCATCGAAATCGGCATACGCCGTCCCGCTTGCGATCCGAAGGCTTTTGAGCGCAACGCCCGAATTGATGCTCGTAAAGTATCCCGCTGCCCGCTCTTCATCGGTGGGCCCCTGAAGCAGTTCGTTCACCGCCGCTTGCCCCACGGCTTGAGTTTTCGGGACCATGCGCACAACCGGGAACACCTCTCTGCAGGATACGTTCGGATCGAGATTACCGTTCCCGAAAAACACTTTTACGACGGAGGTTTCCCTCGTCGAGTCGGCGTCGTCGGAAACGATATCAGCCGGCAGATTTAAAACCGCGACCGCGAGGGCAACTGCCGCAAATCCTGCCGCTCCGTACCAAACTTCCCTACGCATCCGCCTTCTTTTCTTCGGTTTTGAGGAGTCCCTGCCGCTTCATGGCCGGCCGGGAGAAGATGAAGATATAGAGAATTTCGAGAATGCCGATCGTATTCAAAACGAGAAGCACGATAAACCACCACTTTTGGGAAAGTTTCGCCGCGCGCCACAGCGCAACGCCTTTCCACGGAAGCACCCAAATAATAAGAGCGAGAACAATCCATCCGTTCGTCAAGCCTGCCGTGATATTTACCATGCCTCCATTATACCACAAACCCCTTATGGTATATGATAAAGGTATGGAACACGGGCCCTGGAACATCAACTGGGAAAAAGAAAGAGAAAACGAAGAAAGAAGGGAGAAGAAAAAGGAAAAGATCAATGAAACGGCGGAAGCCGAGTATGAGGAATACAAGAACGAAGGGGAACAAAAAGACAAAGATCGATTCGACGAGATGATCGATGTTTGGGGCGCGAAGGCTGCCGGCGCGAAGGTACGAGGAGAAAAACTGGAAGTTCCAAAAGATACAGCGATCCCAAGAAGGATCACTGAGCGCGCCGAAGCAGCACTCTTCCTCGGGAACATCAGGAAACGCCTGAAGGCGGATCCGGAATGGGACAAGATACCCCGAAAGGAAGCTGCCTTCAACCTTTCAACGTTCGGAAATATCATCGACTCCTTCAAAAATGCCGATATACCACCTTACACAGCAGAGAAGGCCCGGCAGGAACTCAAAGACCATTACGGTTTCTTCTATTTTCCCGGCAACGTCGGGTATTCCGAAAGGCATCATCGGTACGAGATCAGAAAACCATCAGGACTCGGCTATGAGATCCAGCAGATCATGATACAGAACGCGGGCTTTTCGATCGATCCGGAAAACGTCGGCTTCTTCGAACCGGGGAAGGAAGATGAAATTGCCGTCCCCAATTTGCGGAACGCGCTCGAAGTTTATTTCAACGACCGGGATCACTCTTCCATCGGTACGACGTGGTTCCTTTTCAAGAAACTGTGGGAAGGAGGGCTTTTTGAACACCTTGACCCGAAGGAAAAAGCCGAAATGATGGGACTTGCCGTTTTTGCCGATCTCATCGAAAAGGGCAAGTGGCTCGACTTCGCGAAGATCGGCTTCTTCGACGACCGGGAAATCAATCTTTTCAAGATCAACCGAAAATTGTCCAAAGAACAACTCAGAAACATCATGAACGATTTTTTGACCGGCGAGATGGACGACATGCCGCGGGATTTCGGAGCAATGAACCGAAGGATCCAGGACATCATCGTCAAAAAGGCTTCGGCTCCCTTGAGCAAAGAATTCATCGAAAAGCGCGGGCTCCAAGAATTCGTCAACAGACATATGAGGGAATCGCGGGAAGCCGAAGCATACCTCAAGTCCGGCAAAAATTCGTTCGGCAGCCGATTCGGAAAGGTGATCTTCGTCGAAGGGATGGGTGAAAAATTGCCCGCTCCGCTCCTCGCCATTGCAGAAGACGCTCCGCAAGACGAGCGGACCCGCCGGCCGTTGTGGAAAAAGATCAACGGATACTTCGAGGCCAACGAAGACCATCTCCTCGCTTACCTTCCCGTGAGGCATGCAAAAGGAGTTTTTGGGACCATCGCGGATCAAGCGAGGAAAAACGGCCTGAATCCGCAAACGAGCGAGATTTCAGGCTGGATGAAGCTTTTTATACCGTTCCGCGGAAAAGAAGACGATCAGCTGATCAATCTCCTCAGAGAACAATTGCTCGGCATTGAACCGCGAGGACCGAGAAGAGAACAAGAAGAACGAAAATCTCCCCGAACGGGGAAGAAAAAAGAGAGGGTTCTCGTCGAGCGATAAGAGTCTCGAGGATTTACCCCAACACGCGGGTATACCCGTAGTAAACGAGAGCGAACCCGACGATGGTAAAGATCCAAAATTCCATCCGTGACCACATGATGGGTTTCAGTATACGGATTTTTATTCGTAATGCAATGCCTCGATCGGACTTTTCTTGGCGGCTTGGCGCGCAGGGTAAAAACCGAAGACAAGTCCCACCAAGATCGAGACGCCGGCACCGAGCATGACGGCGCCGAGGGGCAAGGCGAACGTCCATGCGACGTTTAAAAGCCGGGCGATCACGAGGTACGCCCCGAACGTTACAAGTCCGCCGAGGATGATCCCCACGATGCCTCCGAGGAGCGTCAAGAGCGTTGCTTCGATCAAAAATTGCCGCAAAATATCCGCGGTCGTCGCGCCGACGGCTTTCCGGAGACCGATCTCCCGCGTTCGTTCGACGACCGATACGAGCATGATGTTCATGATCCCGATCCCCCCCACAATGAGGGAAATGGAGGCAATTGCCGTGAGAAAAATGGTCATGACGGACGTGATGTTCCCTAAAATGGAAAGGATATCGGCTTGCGTCTCGACCGTGAAATCGTCCTTCACCGGATCCGTGATGTGGTGGGTTTGCCTCAAGACCGTCTTCACCCGCGATGTCACGAAACTGATGTCATAAGAACTGTTCGCTTGTACGAGGATGTAGTTGTAGTAGTTGATGCCCAAGAGCTGGTTTTGTGCGACGGTCACAGGAACCAAGACCATGTTGTTTTGGTCGATCCCTCCCGGCCCCACCCCTTCATCCGTCAAAACACCCACCACTTGGAGCGGGATGTTTTGCACGCGAACGAACTTTCCGATCGGGGTGACGCCGCCGAAGAGCGTCTTTGCGACGGTCGAACCGAGGATCACGACCCGATTCGAAGAATCGATGTCCGATTGATTGAACATCCTTCCCGATGAAACACCGAAATTCCGCATAGGGAAGAATTCGGACGTCACTCCTTCGTACGGGACCGACGTGTCATTGTTGCCGTACGCGACGGTCGCTTGCCCGTTCACGATCGGCGCAACGGCCGTAATGGTCGGCTCCCGTTCGAGCGCCGTGACATCGCCCGCGACGAGGGTTTTGATCACGATCCCCCGTTCCGATGCTGGAGCTGAAAACTTCGATCCACCCGTGCCGCCCGGTATGATGAAGATCAAATTGGAACCGACGCCCTTCACTTGGTTCAAGATGTAATCTTGCGCCGATTGGCCGACGGACATCAAAATGATGACCGACGCGACGCCGATGACGATCCCCAAGATCGTAAGGAAGGAGCGCATTTTCGAATGCTCCACGTTCCGAAGCGCCGTTTTGAATGCGTCATTGAATCTCATTTGAAGAAATCGTCTATCTTCCGACGGTTGTGGACCGGCGCATCGCTTTCGATCTCGCCGTCCTTGAGGCGGATCAACCGCTCGGAGAATTCCGCCGTGTACGTTTCGTGGGTCACAAGGATCACCGTGCGCCCCCCGTCGTTCAAGCGCCGCAAAATCTCCATAACCTGGCCGCCCGATCTCGAATCAAGATTGCCGGTCGGCTCATCCGCAAAAATGACGTTCGGATTATTGACGAGAGCTCGCGCGATCGCGACCCGCTGTTTTTGCCCTCCGGAAAGATTTCCCGCCACGACGCCGATCTTTTCCGAAAGGCCGACGGATTCGACCGCTTTCTCGACCTCTCTTTTTCTTTCATGCGGCGATACGTTGTCGTTATACAGGAGCGGCAGTTCGACGTTTTCATAAACCGAAAGCTTCCCCAAAAGATTGAAATCTTGAAAGATGAACCCCATCTCTTCGTTCCGTATTTCCGCGAGTTCGAGATCGTTCAATTCTTCCATCGCTTTCCCCATGAACGAATAAGAACCGGACGTCGGCCGGTCCAAAAATCCCAAGATATGGAGGAGCGTCGACTTCCCGGAACCCGATGGTCCCATGATCGCGACAAATTCCCCTTTTTGGATCTCGAACGAAACGCCGCGAAGCGCTTGCGTTTCCGATCCGTCATCTTGATACACCTTTTTGAGATTTTTTACGGAGATCATCGAAAACTAACTTTGGGGATTCAAGCCAACATTGAGAACCTGATCCCCTTCCGAAAGGCCGCTCACAACCTCCGCATTCCCGTTTTGGTCCTGGATCCCAAGCGTGATCGGCACCTGCTCCTGCTTTCCGTTCACCATCTTCACGGCAAAGGTCCCTTGATCGTTCTGAATGATCGCGAACTGGGGAATGATAAGCACATTGTCTTTCCTTTGCGTCTCGATGGTGAGGTTTGCCGTAAGGCCGCTCTTGAACCGCGGGTCAACGGAGTCGAAGCTGACCTTCACTTTATAGTTGGCAACGCCGTTCACGATGGTCTCGGCGGGATCGATGGAGAGAAGATGTCCCGTGAACGTCTCTCCGGGAAGAGCGTCGAGCGTGATGCTTACCGGATCGCCGACTTTGAGCTTTGCGACGTCCGATTCCGCGACGTATGCTTCGACTTCCAAGCTGTTGTTCCCGATGATCGAGATGACGGTCTCTCCGGCGGTGGCAACCTCACCTTTCTTCGGCACGACGTTCGTCACCGTGCCGGCAACGGGCGACCGGAGAATGGTTTGATCGATCTGCGCTTGGATAAGCGACACTTGAGCTTTTGCTTGGGAAACGGCTGCTTCATCGGCCGCTATTTGGTCCGGCGTTGCGGGAGCTTGTTTCAAGGCCAGTTGCTTTTCGGCGACCGCAAGCGCCGTTTGATCCGAATCCAGCGCACTTTCCGATGTGACGACATCCCCGACCGCCGCCACAACTTCCGCCCTTCCCGATGCAACGTCTGTTTTCCACGTATCGAGACTGGATGCCGAAACGCTTCCCGAAGGGCTCACGAGATTCAGGGCCGACGCAACGTCCGCCAAGAAGTTTTGAATGTCGCCCAAATACCCCTTCGTCTCCTTGAGGATGGCGGGAAGATCGCTTGTCGCCGTGAGGCCGGAAAGCGAACTGTTCCACGCGCTGAAATCAGACTCGATGCTCAATCGCTCCGACTGAATGTCCACTGCAAGCTGTTGGTTGGGTATCGAAAAGACGAGCTGTGGGTTCGTTCGAGGATTCGTGAAAATCTGATCGGCTTGGTTGTAAACCGCGTCATCGGCCTTCGTGTAAGCGTCTTGAACGGTCGAAACGACGTTCTTTTCCGCTCCAAGAAGGGCACTTTCGGCGTTCGAAACTTCGGCGAAAGAAACCGCGATATCCTGCGGCGTTGCGCCGTTTTGAAGGACGCCGAGATTCGCTTCGGCTTGCGCCACGCTTGCTTCGGCCTGCTGAAGCTCCGCCTGAAGTACGCTTGAATCCTCGGTCAAAAGGATATCTCCCGCATTCACCTTATCCCCCGTCGCAACGTTGACCTTGGCGACGGTACCCGCTCCTTGAAACGACAAATCGACGTTTTCCGACGACGTGATGTCGCCGGTCACGACGACATCTTGCGTGATCGTCCCCGACTTCACCGTAATGAGATCGGCTGTTTGCTGTCTTTTGCCGCCGAAAACGAAAAAGGCGGCGACTGCAAGAACAACAACCGCGAGGATGATGTTCCGCGGTCGCTTGAAGAACCGGAAAAACCCCTTGATCTTATTTTTCATACGAAGTCCCCTCTATAGTACCATGTCACACAATTCCGTAAAAGAGATTGGTCCAAATTGGCAAGAGATTGAATATGAGCAGAATTCCGATGAAGATCAAAAATAGGCCGGCAATGAAATAGATCGCATTCAAATAGCGTTCGATCTTCGCCAAATAATCGGAAACATACGCAATGGTCAAGGCGACCAGAAAGAACGGCAAGCCGAGACCCAGAGAAAATACGCCGAGAAGCGCCGCGCTTCTCACGGCTTCGCCGGTTATTGCGGCCATCGTCATGATCGCCCCCAAAACGGGGCCGATGCACGGGGTCCACCCGAGGCCGAAGGTCGCGCCGAAGATAAAGGAACTTAAGGCATTCCCCGGTCTCAGCAATCGGCCAATGTTCAAGCGCCGTTCTTTATAGAGAAACGAAAGAAACTTGAATCGGCCTTCCGTCACCATAAAAAGACCGAAGAGCACGATCAAAATCCCGCCGATCCGGAGGAGGAGAAGCCGGTATCTCAAAAGCGGGATGCCGAGGAGCCCGAGGACCGATCCAAAAAGAACAAACACGAACGAAAATCCGAGGATCGCAAACACCGCGTTCCAAACGATTTTCGACTTCATCTTTTCCATCTTTTCCTTGTCGGCGAGATCCGCCATCGGCACGCCGCTTATGAACGCCAAAAAGGCCGGCACAAGCGGCAAGGTGCAAGGGGCGAGGAAGGTTACGACGCCGCCCGCAAACGCCGGTATGAGGAGCGGGTCCATAGAGAACTATTTTATGTTCAAAAGCTTCGCGAGCGTTGCTTGATCGAAGCCGACGACGATCTGTCCGCCGACGTCGATCACCGGAACGCCGAGCTGGCCGGATTTTGTAACCATATCCTGGCGCGCTTGGAGGTCCTTTGCGACGTCCTTTTCAACATACTCCACGTTGTGCGAGCGGAAGAAGGCTTTCGCCATCCGGCAGAACACGCACGTGGGGGTCGTATAAATGGTGACGTTCGGGTTTTCCATACCTTATTATTTTACCAACACTCTTTTCCCTGTCAAAGGGCTTTCTAATTCCTGCTCGTTCATAGGTTCTCGGCCGCTAAAATCCTCCGATCGCCTCGTTGGAATAAAGCCGCACAATATCGAACTCGACCTAAAGGGACTCGAACAGCGATATTGTGCTCATTCCTTCCTCGTCGCTCGGGAATTTTCGCGCAGCCTCGAACAATATTCACTCGCAAGAACTAGAAAGCCTCCAGATTCCACT
>JAKAGX010000013.1 GCA_021825465.1 bacterium
ATTTTGGAGCGTACCATATGGAACTTGTCGTTACGGAACCCGTGATGTAACCGGAGGGGGTTATGGGAACATAGTTGCCGGAAACTCTTAAGAGGTCGACCTCTTGCACTGCAGAGTTCGAGCCGGTCCACGTCGTAAAGATGGCACTGTTGTAAGACTGACAACTAACGGTGTACGGCACCGGCGGTTTAGGCGGAGGTGTCGGGGATGTCTGGACGGTTATCGTTTCGGAATCGCAATACGATGAGAAACATCCACCCGGCGCAACTGCGCCGGCCCAAACCTTCACGGCAACAAAGCCGGTCAGGATAACGAGCACTCCAACGAAAACGATTGAAGAAATTTTCTTCCCCGTCATTTCCTTTATTATAGCAAATCGATACGCCGAGAAACATGAAACCCCATGAGGTAGATACACACTCATGGGGTTTGCTTGTTGCTAGTGAATGAGATAGACCGGTGCCTGACTTGCGGTCACGACACACTGTCCGTTTTGAACGGTTACGGTTTGGCTGCTCCCGGTAAGCGTCGTGAGCGTTGCGCTTGATCCCGCGATGTTCCCGACCGTTACCGTCTGTGGAGTATTTGCCGTAGTCCAAACGACGTCTATCGTCTTCTGATTCCCGGAAAAACGATATTCGAAGATCCCGTTTCCGAAGCTATTGCTCTCGAAAGTCGCTCCGCCGAGGATTCCCATAAGAGTCTGGCAGGCATCGTAGTCCTCTTTTGAAGACAGCACCTGATCGCGATGAACGAGACCGAAGTTATCCTCATAAGGATCACCCGTCCCGTCATCCCGGAAATCGTACCAAAAGACCTTTTGAACTTCCGGCAGAGCGAGCAGTTGGACATATGCGCGGACCAGGTAGTCGGCTTGCTGGCTTTCTGATACGTAAGACACTCCCGTCGTCCATCCTATCTCGGTAACCCAGAGGGGCTTATCCGGAAACAAGTCGTGGAAACCGGCGATCTGTCCGACGAGCATGCTGGGATATGTCGTGTCGCCGTAGACCGCGATGTCGGGTGCCACGCCGGGATACAAATGAAGTGCGAGAATATCGAAATAGCTCGCACCGCCTGCGGCGTACACTTGGCTCACGAAAGACGTGTCAGTTCCGACAATGCCTCCCATAAGGATATGGCTTTCCGGCGCGACGCTCATGATGGCTTCGTAACTTGCCCTCAAGAGACGCACATAGTCCGCGGCGTTCGGCGCGGGATACCAGAACTGGGAGAAATTCTCCTCATTCCAGACCTCCCAGTAGTGGATCTGATTTTTGTACCGACCCACGACCGCTTTCACATAGCCGCTCCATTCAGCGAGCATGGTATCTGTCAAGGAAGACATGTCCTTGTGGTTGTTGGCAGCGCCCCACCACGACGCTCCGTAGCAGAGAAGCCCCAGCACGTTAATGTTCGCCTTCAATTCTCCGTTCACCGCTCTGTCGAACGGCGTCCAGTTGAATTGTCCCTTTTGAGGCTCGAGAACCGTCCATTCGAACGATTCCCGCTGCCATCGGATCCCGGCATCCGCCATTTTTGCAATGGCAGTACCGACAAGCGTTGTATCGCTCCCCTGGTAGCGGGTTGCAAGGCATGCATTGACTCCGAAAGGCCAATTCTCGTACTGAGATACGAACGTCAGGGTGTCCGGAGGATTGGGTTTCGGGGTTGGATCCGGAGACGGGGCATCCGGCGGCTTGCACCCGGCAAGGGTAGCCACAGCCACCAAGAGCATAACTAATCGATTCATATTACCTCCTGTTCAAGAAATTCTTTTTCGTTATAAATATATGTAAATGTTCTTCTGTTTTTCGCAAAACTTCTGTAAAAATCATACAATAAATGCGTCATGTTGTCAAAAACGGAAAAGAGGTTCAACTTAAAAAGTTGAACCTCTTTGAACAAGATCACTTCAAAAGAACCATCTTTTTCGTTTGACTGTAGTCGCCTGCGGTCAAGCGATAGAAGTAGGTTCCCGATGGGAGTGATGCCCCATCGAAGCTTGCCTCGTATACTCCCGGTGCTTTTACATCATTGACCAACGTTTTTACCGATTGGCCGAGGACGTTGTAGATCGAGAGCGTTACAAGACTTCTCTTTTGCACTGAATATCTGATTGTGGTACTCGGGTTGAACGGATTCGGGTAGTTCTGAGATAAGGTAAAGTTCGGGTTGTGAGTTGGCTCGTCAACAGCAGTTACGGTTGTTGACGACACGACGTACACGCCATCATCGGTACCGACGAGAACGCTGTCTTTCCCGTAGGGATACAGACAACTTACGTTTTTCCCAATGAAGTCGACGTCCTGCCACGTAGCACCTGAATCGGAAGAATAATAGAGCCCTCCGTCTCCAGCGATACCGGTTCCGATATCGTTATGGAAAGCGGCCCATACTTTTCCGCCCACCGCAAGAACTGCGGAAGCGTACATGGGCATGGGAGTTTTTCCAATAACCTGTGTCCAGATTTGACCATCATCCGTCGAACGGAAGATCCCCTCCCCGTTGGTTGCCGCATACACGACACCTGTTGAAGAGTCACATGACAAGCCCTGAATATTATATCCAGTAGCCACCATATTACCATTCGAATCTACCGTTCCATCACCGATCTTTCCGATTTCGCCAATGAGACCACTATCGGCATGGGACCACGAATTTCCATTGTCGGTTGAGCGGTAAATCCCTTCGGTATATCCTTGGGGGTCAGCATTGCCAGTACCGGCAAGAACAGTTCCTTTTGGCGTGATCATTATGGCATTGAATCCTCCAGCGGTGCTGAAAACTTGGGTCCAATTCGATCCGCAGTTATGGGAACGGTAAATGGACTTTCCAAAAAATGTACCGACAAAGACCGTACTATCTCTTGCCGCCAAGGCAATTGCGGCGGGTTCACTGGAGTTTGGCAGGACAATGTCTTGCCATGAATTGCCAGCATCAGTTGACATAAAGAGATCAGCGCCGCTCCCGAGAAACATAGTTCCATTAGCAGTTGCCGAAATTGCATAGACATCATTAAAGGGTAATTTGTTCTCTAATCCGTTCATCAGGTGAACCCATGTAGTACCGCTATCGGAAGAACGGTAGAGATAGTTGCTGGTTCCAGCGAAAATGTTGTTATTGGCGCCTACGAAAAGGGAGCCAACTCCAATTTTCAGTTTTACCCCATCCAACACCCGATCAACGCCGAAATTCGTCGTAGCGCTTTGCTGTGCCACGGCATCTACCGGCATCATGCTCGCAAGGAGCACAAAAGCCGAAAGAATGATCGCTTTCATTTCGAATCGCTCCTTTCTGAGCTTTTATTCAGTTAAACAATCAGTTAATTAAAATTTTTTCACAAGGATCAAAAGCTACTTAATCCTTGACTATCAAGTATTATACCACAAATCCCTGAAAAAAGGAAGGGGGTCGATTTAGTGCAGTAATCCTCGCACTTTTACGTAGTAAGTAGTACTGGCAGAGAGGCCGTTTACTGGTTGGGATTGCGTTCCGGTAGCACCTGACGCAGGGATAGGCTTTAACCATTGATTAAGAGTTGGGTCACTTGTATACCACACTTGCGTCCCGCTCGCGTAACTCTGCGGATTGGTCCACTGCACCGTGAAGCTGTTCGATGTCACGCTGCCCGGCTGAATGGTGACGTTCGTCGGCCACGTGTTCGATGCCACAGGAGCGGTGGACGACGTCTGTACGCAGTAGAGCCCGTTTTGCGGATCGCTCACGTGGCTCGGATCGCAGAAAGAAATTTGCCCTATGACGTTCGCGGGCGTCGTGGCTCCCGAAAACGTGCCGGAAGCGAGAGCAAGCGATACGCCGGAAAGATTAACGTAGCCGTCAGCCGATCCGAGGGAAGGATCGGAAGTCAAAAATCTTGCATAGCCGGAAAGGGCGCCCGTGCTCATGTTCACCGTTGGAAGATTGAAGCCCGGATACGTCGGATCCATATCCCCTTCATTGAACGAAAGCCAGCCGTAGCCGCAGCTCGGACGCGTGTCGCCCGGCAAACATGAATTGCCGCTCCATGCATATCCCATAAGTCCCCCCGTGTCGGGATTCAGGTAAACGCCGTAAGAAATCGGGCTCGTGCCGCTCAAGTTCGGCGAAACGGTGTCGGAGCTGAACTTCACCCAGCCGACGGCATTTGCCGCCGATGAGGGAATCGTGGAGCTGCCGGCCCACGCCCAGCCCTTCACGGGCGACATCTTGCTCAGATCGAGCGTTATCGAAGACCGGGGGACGATGATGACCGGCGTTGCATCTCCCGGGTTCAATTGATAGTTCGTTATGCGGTATTGAACCGTCTGGCCGATGGTCGGTGAATCGATATAACAGTTGAGGGACTGCGCACCGGGGCATTGCACGGTGAGTGTTTGCCATGTCTGGCCGTTGTCGGTGCTCTTTTGCGGATTGAACGATTGGAACTGTCCGGCCGAACTCCATAAGACCGGCACCGTGACGGTATTGTTCGAATTCACGTTTTGCACGACGGCCCGGAAGTTGCCGATCACATAGGCGGTTGTGATCGAGGTTTGTCCCGCGAACGAGCAACCGTTCACGCTACACGCTGATATGGAATACGTGTAACCGGTCCCGTAGCTTGCCTGATTATCCGTAAAACTCCTCGCACTGCCGGGAACTGTCGTCAAAAAGGCCTGCGTGCCGTTCGTATTGGTCGTACGATACAAGTTAAAGTGATCAACGTAGCTCGAGGGACTCGCGTCGCTCCACGTGAGCTTTACGGCAACCTGGCCTTGGTCGGGATGAAGGCCCGTGCCGGTCGTCGTCGCGGAAAACCCCGTCGGCGTGCGCGGTACGATGACGGTCGCCTTGCCGGATGCAATGGTCACTTGACTCGGATCATTCGGATCTCTCAATGTTACACTGTTCCCAGAAACCGTGTCGTCGGAAAACGGATGGCAGTATAAATCCGTTTGGTAGTAATTGATCGAGTAAATGCTGTCGCCGTTGAAAGAAACCTTGCTGTCGGGGACGACGAGCGAGCCGCCGCTGAAAATGCTCGATGCGCTGTACCTCGTGAGCCCCCATCGATAGGGACCGCTCTTGCTGATCATGATGCCGAAGGTCTTCAGATCTCGTCCGCCGAATTCCGGATCGATCGGGATGTTGATGCTGACCGAACTCCCGCCGGTCGTCGTAAACGTGGCGCCTTGCGGCCCATTTTGGTTGATCGACGGCAGAGCAGGCGTCGTTGCCGACGCCGAAACTTTGGCGCCCGTTTGATAACTGACCTGCTGTGATGAATCGACGGGCCACATCAAATAATTGATCTGCATATTGGGGTCGAGGCCGACGTAATTCGAGAGGTTCGACGAACCCGGAGCGCACTGCTGGATGTTAGTGAGGCCCGTAGCCGCCGTGCCGTTCACGCTCGCCCCCAAAGCGTCGTCGATACAAACCTTCGGCGAGGTGTTTTGGGGATCATTCCCCAAATTGAACCCTTGCGAGGTATTGATGCTCCCCGATCGCGAAAACCAAAACGAAACGCTCGGCTGATTGGGGTTGCTCTGCCAGCCGAGTTCGATGGCGCAAGCTGAAACAGGAGTCGCCGTGAAGTTGGAAATCGAGGGAAACGTCGTTTGAGCCTTTACTTGACCGTGCAACCACAAGCCGGCCGCGAGAACGGCGAGGAATATAAAAAATGGAACTTTTAACTTCTTCATTGTTTCACGCATGTGTAAATAAATCCCAACCCCCCATCTTTATTTTCACCCCCCAAAATCCTCGCCATGGTGTAACCGGCGGCGCAACCATTGGCGCTCGAAAATTGGTTGCTGATACCAACAGCTTGATCATTGAAACTTCCGTTATTATCGCATGTATTTACTGTACCTTGAGTGGTCCCGGCAATGCCGCAAATATCCCCCTGCGGTGGAAGGACAAGCGACCCAACCGTTACATTACCGCTCATTTTGAAAAGTCCGCCGCTCAAAACCAAGTTGCCGGTCTGCCCGTCTTCATACGAAGAGAAATGCGTTTGGCCGTTCGCGACGGAAAGCATCGACTGCTGCGGGAAACTAACAAAAGTATTGCTCCCGAAAGAGAGCTGCCCGGGAACTTGAGATCCGGAAAAATTGCCGCCCAGTATACTGACCGACCCGACAGAGAAATTCCCCGTTTTTATTTGCGCCGCAGGACCTTCATCGACGGGAATCACGCCACCGCCGCCGGCCACATAGGGCGGGACTGTCGGCTCCACAAAAGCGGCTCTTACAAAGCCGAAGTAAGCCACTTGGGTTGCAAGGAAAATCGCGACGATGATCAAATAACTCGTTTGTTTGTTCATGGCTTTTATGTTTTCACGCAAACATGGATATCGTTAGTGCTCCCGTCGACCGAGTACTTGCCAAAGTTAACGCGCTGGTACCCGGCGGGGCAGCTTTGATAAGCGCCGTTGGGGTTATAGCCGCCGCAATCATAGACCAAGTGATCGGTGTAGAGTCCGCACCATTCGCCGCGGATCGGAAAATCGTTGTTGTTCACCATGACGGTGCCTGCCTGAATATTCACTCCCCCGCCCATCGGCTGATAGACGAGCTCTGCGTAGTCATACACTGTTGGACCATAGACAGGGTAACTCGGCGTTGTGTTGGTGAAATACAAGAGTGGCGTATACGATTCGTAATCATATCCGTAACTTCCGATCGGCGGAGGCGTCGATTGACCCTTATATGGAGCATTCACGGCACCGCTGCAATCGATGTTGTCGGTCGTGTCACAAGAAAGTATCTCAGACTGCTGCGCCGCCGTCATGGAAGAGGTCGACACGTACACCCCGTCCTCTTGCCAAACACCGAAGCCGGAGATCGCTTGGCTTATCAAGGTATTCACGCTGCCGTCAGTCCCAATGGTAAACCCAATGTCTTGTCCGGTCACCGGCGCCGGAAAGAAAACGTTCAGTCCGCTGCCCCCGAAACCTATCCGATTGCTTCCGCTGTTCGGCGCACAGCTTTGATTGCCGTTGCCGCTGAATATGATGCATCCGCCGTTCGCCTTGAACGTGACGCTGTCTTGGGGCGTCTGGAAGGAAGATTGGCTCATCGACAGGTCGCCCGATTTCGTTTGCCCCGAAGAATTCGTCATAACGGGCATCGGCGACTGTTGCGCGCTCGCAAAAAGAGTCGCCCCCTCAACGAGGATGATGGCGATAAAGAGCGTGATGAGCGATTTTTGTTTCATGGTTCCGGTTTACTTTTTAAAGCATGTATCGACGACGTTCCCCGCATACCCCCATTGCTCGTGTTCATACCCCGCCGGGCAGCCGTTCGACGGCAGGATTCCCTGACATGGCATCGACGCTGACGTTAGTGGGGGGTTGGTGAGATTTTGGACTATCGGAGGATACTGAGTTACAAATCCGCACCACGTGCCGCGCATCGGAACTTGGATCCCGTTCACCGTCAAAGCGCTGCCTCCGGGGACCGACAAGACGGTTCCCGTGGGTTCCCATTTATATACGGTGTAGCTTGTTGCAACGCTATTTGACGTTGTATAACAGCCGGGTACATATTGAGAATTGTAAGCATAACTAGCTTTATAGGGGGCACTACACACACTACAAGAACCCGGCCCATTGTTACTACCGTCGAAATTGTAGTAGGTGCAACTTGCCGAGTATTGCGAAACATACTTGGTGTCCCCGAAAGCCGGGCAGCCTCCTCCGAACGCGTTATTGCCGACATAGCTTTGCGTTCCCACTTGAACCCATTGCCCCACGGCGCTCGTGATGTCTATATTCCCCGCGCTGTCGAACGACATTCCGCACCCCCATTCCGGAGATCCGCTCACGCTGTCGGTCGTAGCGGTAATGTAGAAATTCTTTCTGCCGTTGTCGTAGTACATTCCCCCTTTCGGGTTGTAGCTCAAGGGGTCGATCAAATCGACCGCTCCACTGGGAAGTAAACTGATGCCGATACTGCTCAACGAACTGTTCGCGATGCTCAAGGTCCCCGACTTGACTTGCGTCGTCGAACCGATATCAAGGAAATTCCCGACTTGGTTCTTCGGTGCGTAGTTCGGATTATTGATCGTCGGGCCGGTTGGGCCGGTTCCGGTGCTCAAGTTGAAGTTAACGACTTTCACGCTCGAGAGATTGGTGGTAGGGCCAAGATATATTCCGTATGCTTCGGTTTGACCGGCGTTCGCCACGGTATCGGAAAAGGAAACGATCATATTGGCGTTCTGCTGATAAGGGTTGATGCTGCCGCTTCCCACAAGCGTTGCATTCGATTTCGAGAAATAATTTTCGGAGCGATAGATCCAGTACGGCTGGATCGTCGAGTTGGGATTGTAAAACTTTATGGTAAGGGTAACGGTCGACGCATAGAGAGACGTATTCGTCGCTACCGTGACCACTGCCGATTGTGGACGCGTGGTCTTATTGCCGCCGCCAGTATTATTGCAATTGGGGTTCGTTGGGGGGCACGGTTCTTGAGGGACAACGGGTGCGCCTAAAACGCCTTTCGGCGATGATATCAACGCACCGATTCCTAAAACCAAGAGGAGTGTTACGGCAAAAATTTTAAAGTTTCTCGGAAACATTTTTAAACTTGAATATGATATAATGATTATACCATATGCAACAGAATAAATTTAAGGTGATCATATACGTCTTGGCCGGCATCTTGATTTTAGTCATCGGATTCATTGTCGGTTTTTATGCCGGCAGGCAAAACGGGCAAGCGATCGGCGAAGCGGCCGGCCAATCTCAGTACAAGGCACTGGTTGACTTGGCTTACCCCGCTCCGGCCCAAGAAATTCACGAAATATCCGGTGCCGTCAAATCGATCACCGCGAATTCGGTCACCTTTGTGGCAAGAGATCCGAACGATTACTTGCCGCACACCGACGGCTCCCCCTTCAGGCAAATCACCCTTACGGCAAATACGACCGCAAGCACCACGATCATGTCGGTCGACTATTCCACGCTTGACAAGAACGGCAATCCGAAGACCGCCACCATCAGCTTGAACGATTTGAAGATCGGACAGATCATCACCGTCGACAGCAACGCCAATATACGCGACGTTTCGAGCTTCGACGCGACCGTGATACGGGTGGTCAACCATTAATAAAGGAACATGAACTTAATACCAACGGTTATTGAAAAATCGTCGTACGGTGAACGCGCCTACGATATCTATTCCCGCCTCCTTATGGAGCGGATCATCTTTCTCGGCGGGCCCATCATGGACGACGTGGCAAACAGCGTTATCGCTCAGCTTCTCTTCTTGGACCACGAGGACCAAAAGAAGGACATCAAATTGTATTTGAATACGCCGGGCGGATCCGTGACGGCAGGCCTTGCCATTTACGACACGATGCAGCATGTAAAGGCACCGGTCTCGACGATTTGCGTCGGCATGGCCGCTTCCATGGGCGCGGTGCTCCTCGGCGCCGGTCAAAAAGGAAAGCGGTTCGCGCTCCCCAATTCCGAGATCTTGCTTCACCAGGTAATGGGCGGCGCGGAAGGCCAAGCCATTGAAATTGAGATCACTGCGCGGCAGATCGTAAAAATGAAGGATAAGCTGAACCAGATCCTCGTGAAACACACCGGACAGAAGGTGGACAAGATCGAGCGCGATACCGACCGCGATTTCTATCTCACGCCCCAAGAAGCAAGAGATTACGGATTGATCGACGAGATCATTAAGACGAAAAAATAACCTGCTCCTGTTCACATTTTTCAATCGCCGATGGTTCATTTGCTCCAGCGGCAAATGCCCATCTGCGCTCTCGACCGCAAAATCCGCCGACGAGCGGAACCAAGCTTTTGCGGCCTCCGAGAGCCGCTTTCAAAATGCGAACAGGAGCAGGCCGAGTAAGGCATGAAATGGAAATGAAACGCCGGAAGGCGGCTTTTTGTTTCACGACAATTGAAGTAAAATAAGTGCAATGAAAAAAGAAGCGATAAGCTGGCGGCTTATAGAAAATGCCTATCCTTCGCGGGAGGCAGTGGAAAAAGTCCTCGCGGGGAGTAAAAAACTAAAAATCTACCTCGGCGTCGATCCGACGGGTCCCCATCTCCACCTCGGGCATGCGACCAATCTCCTTCTCTTGAGGCAGCTGCAGGATCTCGGGCATAAAATTATCTTCCTCATCGGCGATTTTACCGGAAGGATCGGCGACCCAACCGACAAGCTCGCCGCGCGGCAGCCGCTGACCGAAAAACAAATAAAGGAGAATTTCAAAACGTTCAAAAATCAGGCTTCGAAGATCATCCGCTTTTCCGGGAAAAATCCGGCGGCGGTCGCTTTCAATTCGAAATGGCACAGAAACATGACCTTCGGCAAGCTCATTGAGCTCGCCCACCACTTCACCGTCCAACAAATGATCGAACGCGATATGTTTCAGAAACGGCTCAAAGAGGAAAAGCCGATCGGCCTTCATGAATTTCTCTATCCCTTGATGCAAGGATACGATTCGGTCGCGCTCGACGTCGATATGGAGATCGGCGGAAACGACCAAACCTTCAACATGCTGGCGGGGCGGACGCTCGTTAAGATATATCGGAACAGGGAAAAATTCGTCCTGACGACGAAGCTTCTCGTGGATCCCGAAACGGGAAAGAAGATCATGAACAAGAGCGAGGGCGGCCTTATTAATTTGGACGACGAACCGGGAAATATGTTCGGCAAAGTGATGGCCTTGGACGACGGCGTCATGTTCACGCTCGCCGCTCTCTCGACCCTGATACCGGATATCGAGATAACCAAAATGAGGAGCGAGACGGAAAAAGGAACGTTGAATCCGAAAGATGCGAAGCTCAAGATAGCCCACGCCGTCGTCTCCCTCTATCACTCGCCCGCCGAGGCCGGCAAGGCGCAAGAACAATGGATAAAGACATTCTCCAAACGGGAATTGCCGGATGAGATCGAAATAAAGACGGTTTCTCCCGATGCCTTTTCGAACGGCACCACCACGATGCTCGTCGCTATCGGAGCAGCGAAGAGCAACAGCGAAGCGCGGCGGCTCATCGATCAAGGAGCGGTGAAAGTTGACGGAAGGACGGTTAGCGACCCCAATGAGAAAAGAAAAGATGGCGAGGTCTTAAAGGTGGGCAAGCACCGTTTCTTTAAACTCAGGAAGAAATAAATCAGTTCAAGATGAGCTTGCCGACGACGCCGGCTTGAGCGCGTCCCGGCACGTCGTCATGAAATCCGTAAATACCCGGCTTCATAATGACGAACGTGAGGAGCCGCGCACTCGAAGGCCCCACGCCGACGCTGATTGAAGAGAGGCTTGGATTGTCGAACTTGAAGACGTGCGTATTGTCATCGCTTGAAATGATCGCAAGCGTAATAATGCCACCCGCTTGGCCCGTAATGACGACCGGCGAAAAGCCGGTCGAGCTCACGGTGAGCTTCACCGCATTCGATGGTATTTGATCCTGCCCGATTTGGCCCGATTGGCTGATCAGCCTGTAATCGCCGGAGGATAAACTCGGACCCGTGATGCTCGTCCCACCCGACGATCCGCCGGATGACGGGGTTTGCTCGCCGGGAGTTTGATTTCCGGTGCTTGTTGCCGGTGCGGTCTCCGCGGGCTGACCCGGCGTTTCCGCAGGAGGAGTTGTTCCTTGGCCTTGATTCCCGTTCGGAGTTTGCTGGTTCAAAGGAGGCAGAGTTACGGTTTCGGTCGATGTCGATTTGCCCCCCAAAAGACCCCCGACGTTTCCGAGAGGCGCGAGAAAGAAGATACCGAAGAAGACGATCGCGACGACAATGAGACCGATAAAGAGAAGGATGATGATGAGACGAATTGCATCTTCCATGGGAAGGTTGCGTTCAATTTAACTTTATCAGATTTGCAAGGAAACGAAAAGCACAAAGACCTGCCGCAAGGGCAGATCTTCGTGTTTTTGTGCGGCCAGGGCAGGAGAATGGAACTCGTCGCGATTCGCTTTACAGCAAATCGCTCCCGCGAACCCAGCGGTTCGCGGACTCCGCCACGGGGAAACTCCCGTTTCCCCGACCCCTTTCCCGAGTTCGATTCTCACTGACACTAAGAAATATAGAAGGCCCACCACAAGGGTGGGTCTTCTATATTCTAGTGCGGCCAGGGAGAATCGGCTTCGCCTCTCGCTTCGCTCGGGCTAGCCACCGCCTCGCGTGCCTGCGGCACATGCTCCGGCGTTCGATTTCCCACGTGAGCCAAGCAGTTGGCTCACTCTGGCCGGGCATAGAAAATACAAAACCCACTGCAAGAGTGGGCTTTGTATTTTGTGCGGCCAGGGAGAATCGAACTCCCGTCTCATCCTTGGCAAGGACGTGTTCTACCACTAAACCATGACCGCATCCGCTTCTATTGCAATGTTCCCGGCGGGGGCGATGTTGGTCCTTTCACGTACGGGACCGCGCCCGGCGGCGGACCGACGAAGTTTGTTGAAGTCGCCTCATTGCCGCCTTTCGGAAAACTCTTCGTTCCAATATACGATAAAACGACAAGCAAGGCAATGAGAAAGAGAAGGATGCCTAAAAGATAAAATATGATTTTCTTTTGCATAATTCGGCTGTGCCCGGGGTGAGGATCGAACTCACATGACCTTTCAGTCACAACATTTTAAGTGTTGCGCGTATACCATTCCGCCACCCGGGCGAGGTTTTGAGGCCTAGGGGAGAATTGAACTCCCGCATAAGGGTTTTGCAGACCCTCGCCTTACCACTTGGCTACTAGGCCGTTCCGTTCGCTTGGTCGATGGAGAATTCGAGCTTCGGCATCGGCTTTATGTTCATTTTCCGAAGAAGCCTGCCCTGGATCTCGCGCCTCCGTCCTTCGATTATTTTATACACTTCTATCTCTTTTTCAAAGGGGAGGATGGAAATCTTGACCCTCGCGGCCGACATGTCTTCCGCTACCTCGACCGACGTGATCGTCGCGAGCGCACCTCCGAAATCGAAATCGCTCTGGAAGATCTTATTCAGTTCTCCCTGGATGACGCTCCCCACCTTCAAATTTCGGTACGGCCTCATAACGAAAAGAGTAAAAGATAACCTGCTTTGATCGGCGCATCGCTTTGAACCAAAAGGCCGACTTCCGTATCCGTAGGAGCTTCCGCGATATCTTTCCGCCCTGATTGCAAATTCAAGATTTTCCCCTCGCCGAGTCTCCGCTTATCGCTCCATACCTCGAATGATTCCTGATTCTTGACCGGCCCTAAAACGATCTTCCCGCCGACGACCTGCTCCTTGCCTTTTGCCGCACCGAACGTTTTCAAAATTTCGATCCTTCGCATTTCCCGCGGGGTCGATTTTTCGATGTATTCCTTGATGCTCTTTTCGAGTTCATACACGATCGGCGACTCGATAATGTTCACCTTTTGCGTCTTTGCGAGATTTTCCGCCGATTTATCCGTCTTTGTCTTGAACCCAAGGACCAAAGCGTTGAAAGCGGCAGCATCCTTCACATCGTTTTCGGTGATATTGCCGACCCCTTCTTGAATGATCTTGACCGGAACCTGGAAATTCGTGTTTTGAATGATCGTCTTCAAGGCCTCAAGTGACGCCATTTCGTCGGACTTCAAAACGAGGTTCAAATGTTCACGGCTGTCTGATTCGACGGCTTCTTTTTCTTCGATCTTTTCCACTCCAGCGCTCTTGACCTCGAGATTGAACGACGCATGGAATTCTTCGCCGACGACCGGCATTTTTTCGAATCCAATAATGACAACTGGGGAACTCGGCGACGCCGACGGAACATTTTTCCCCAAAAAATCGTTGATTTGCCGCACCTTGCCGCTCGCACTCTCCGCTTTGATGGCTTGGCCGGTTTGGAGCGTCCCGTCCTTCAAAATGCCGCTTGCAACCACTCCTTTCCGGGGATCCTTCGTGCTCCGAAGGATGATGCCGGACGCATCATGTGACGGATCATACTCCAAATCTTCCATTTCGGCCGCAAGAACAATGAGATCAAGGAGCTCCGGAACGCCTTCGCCCGTCTTCGCCGATATTTCTTGCCACGAAACATTCCCGCCGTATCCTTCGAGCAGCACGCCCGCTTGCGCCAAATCCTTTTTTGTTTTCTCGATGTTGGCGTTCGATTTGTCGATTTTGTTCACGGCAACGACAAAGGGGGTCTTCGTGTTCAATGCGATTTGAATCGCTTCTTTCGTCTGCGGCTGAACGCCGTCATCCGCCGCAACAATCAAGACCGCAATGTCCGCGACCCGCGCTCCGTATTGCCGCATGTTCGAAAAAGCCTGATGGCCCGGCGTGTCGATGAACGTCATCTTCGTTCCCTTATGTTCGATCTCGTAAGCGCCGATCGATTGCGTAATGCCGCCGGCTTCCCGCGCAGCGAGGTTCGTTTTCCGAATATAATCAAGGAGCGTGGTTTTTCCGTGATCCACGTGACCCATGATAACAATGATAGGAGGACGCCTCATATGGTTGTAAAACTACCAGATAAATGATATAAATACAAGCAGTTCGCGGATTTTTTCGGAGTGTGGAGGCGTGGCCGAGTGGCTTAAGGCAGCATCCTGCTAAGATGTTAGGGGAGCAATCCCCTCGAAGGTTCGAATCCTTCCGCCTCCGCAGGAGTGCCATGCGCGCAAACTGCTTTGCGCGCATGAGGATTCGAACGCCGGAGCATGTCCCGAGCTCGTCGAGGGACGCGAGGCGGTGCCCAGCCCGAGGCGTGAGCCGAGAGGCGAGGGAGAATCCTTCCGCCTCCGCATTGATGGCCTTATCGTCTAACGGCTAGGACGTATCCCTTTCACGGATAAAATAGGAGTTCGATTCTCCTTAGGGCTACAATAAGGACACTAAATGGTACTTACTACTGAACCTATGAATGTGGTATAGTTGTATCATTCATGGGTTTAACATACTCAGACACAATAAGACGTGAAGCAATTCAACTTAGGAAATTGGGCAAGAGCTACGGCGACATTAGAAAAACCCTAAACATCAAATCAAAGGGAACTTTAAGTCTGTGGTTTAAAGGACTTAAACTCTCCTCAATAGAACATAAACGCTTAGAACACAATAAACTATTAGCGCAGCAAAGAGGATTGCTAAATTTCAATCGCGAAAGGACGAAACTAATCCAAGCAGAGAATAAAAATCAGATCGAGAATGGACGCGGGTCAATAAAAGAGATATCACGTAACGACTTACTTTTAGTAGGTGCGGCTCTATACTGGGGTGAGGGCACAAAAAGTGAAGGTCATGGTCCTTATATCACGTTTTCCAACTCCGACCCTAAAATGGTTTCCATATTTATGAGGTTTATTAGGGAAATATTGGAGGTGAAAGAAGAAAAAATCAGGGCCGGGATACAAATTCATCCGAATATCAAAGAATCAACCGCAAGAATTTTTTGGTCTCGAATAACCAAACTACCCGCAGATAGATTTTACATTACAAAACAGATAAGCATTACAAGTAAGTTGAGACGTCCCAAAAGATCCTTGCAGTTTGGCACGGTGGCAATACGCGTAAATAATAGGATATTGTTTTATAGAATAAAGGGGTATATCGAGGGACTCGCCAGACAAGCATAGATCAAACAGGATTTAGGGTATAGAATGAAAGTATGGACGACGAAAAGAAAATAACGTGGGAGGCGCCGGAATTCGATTATGTCGAGAAGAGCGTCGGATGGTATTTCATTTTCGGCGTTGTGTTCTTTGCCATGATCGTCTTCGGATGGTTCAACCGCAATTTTTTCTTTATGATCTTCCTCTTGATCGCCGGCATTCTCGTTGTTGCATTGAGCAACCGGAAACCGGAAAAGGTGAAATTCATCCTCGGAGAGGAAGCGTGTACCATCGGAGCTTCAAAGACGCCCTACCGCTATTCCGAAATGAAGGGATTCGCCATCGTGGAACGCGAACACCGGAATAACCTTCTTGTTTTCCGGCGAAACGTCGCGGTGAACCAATATTTGAAATTGCCGCTCGAGAAGGGTATAACAAGCGAGGTGCGCAATTTCTTGAAAGAGAAGCTCGCCGAAGGAAGTTACGAAGAAGGCCTCTTGGACGTTCTCATCGATCGAGTAGGCCTGGGGTCATAATTTGCCCTCGTCGTCCAACGGATAGGACGCGAGATTGCGGATCTCGAAATAGAGGTTCGATTCCTCTCGAGGGCACCAGAATCTGACTTTCGGAAAATTGACCGACTTTTTCGTTGGCGGCGCACAGCGCCGCCCATGCGTTTTGCCCCGACAAATCCTCTGCGCTCGGCGCGGTGAGCCGCGCCTCGCGCCCGCCCAA
>JAKAGX010000014.1 GCA_021825465.1 bacterium
TTTCCGTTTTCCAAAATGACCGTATTCTCCGGCCATCGATTCGGCAAATCGGCATTTCGTTCCAAGATCTCCCGATCCCAATCGATGCCGAGGAGTGTTCCTCCGGGCGTCAGCCGTTCCAAGATTGCTTTTGCGTGGCCTCCTTCCCCGAACGTGCCGTCGATGAAGAATTCCCCTTTCTGCGGGTCCAAGATCTCTATTGCTTCGTTTAAAAGAACGGGAACGTGGGACATGGCTATATTCCCAGTTCCCCGAGCTTCTCGGCTATTTCATCTGAAGATGACTCGGTCTTTGTTTTGTAAGTGTCCCATTCGGCCGAGTCCCAAATTTCAATTCTGTTGAAGAGGCCGGTCAAGACGACTTGTTTTTTGAGTCCGGCATATTTCCGCAAATATTCGGGGATCAAGATTCTCCCCTGATTATCGAACGTGACATCCGATGCTCCTGCGAGCATCAAACGCACGAACGCTCGAGAGTTCGATTGAGCCAATGGCAGCGACATCAATTTTTGAACGAGCGTTTCCCACTCTTTTGCGCCGAACATGAACAAGCATTTGTCCAAGCCCCTCGTAATAATGGCACCGGCCTCTATTTTTTCCCTGAATTTGGCCGGTACGGCTACCCGACCTTTGATATCCAAACTATGTTTGTATTCTCCCAGTATCATGTTGAAAATCTCGGTTTTCCCCAGATTGGCGAGTTATCCACAAACTTATCCACTTCTCACCACTCTTATGTACCATTATACCACCACTCCCAACACAAAAAAACCGCCATATTGGCGGATTCATTAGGTTTTATCTTGCTTTCTCGGGATGAGTTATCAACAGTTGACTTGTGGGGATTCTCCACTTTCAAATTGTAGAAAAAAGTATCCCGGATTCCGCAGCAAGTGCAGGATCCGGGATAACGTTATGCGAAGTCAGTATACACAGAGCCTTCCGCGCTCTGTTCTTTCGAACGAGCCGTTGGCTCTTTTTAGGACGCCGGGTTTCACGACGTGAAATGATTGCCCGTGCCGTATCTCCCGAACGTCGACGAAGAAGATCGTCTCTTGCTCGGCAACGGCCATACGGTCGACCTTCACGGCGGGATTCGGAAAGATAAATATCTTTCCGTCCTTCTCGATGGCAAGGAATTGCCCGTCCTTCGCTTCTCCGAATTTCGGAGTCGCGAGCGGATCGGACAATTCTTCGCTGTTCAAGATGCCGATTTGCTTCGCTTCGAACTCCTTCAGGAAAAGTTCGAACATCTCCCGGTTTTTCACCCCGGCTTCGTATTTGTTGATGATATCGATCATTGCCGGACCTCCTTGCTTAGAAAGTTTTTATCCAGACGCGGGTAGTTGCCAGGAATACCATGCCGAGGATGAGCAGGAACAAATAATAGATTGCCCAGTTCCTCTGCTGATCGATGGTCATGGCAAGTTCATTGCGGCTGCCGTATGGATCGTCGTGCTTCGCCCGGAATTGAAGGCCCCAAAAGAGCCATATGCCGGACATCGTGAGATCCTGCTCCCCCAATACTATCAGCATAACGGCTGCAATGAAGAATGTTATGCCGATGCCCCATACGAAGTGGCCGTCGCGGTCTTCAGAAACGCTGTCGAAGAACACTTTTGCGAAATGTCCTCCGTCGAAGATCCAAAGCGGGAGCAGGTTATAAAGTATGAGAGCGCCGCTGATATTTACTACGGCTTCAAGATGCGTTACGGTCACTGCGCCCATGGCGGTAAGTATCCCGTAAGCCACGACAACGAAGACATTTGCAGTTACGCCGGCTAGATAGATCGCCGCTTTGTTCGACCACGGCAACCTGTCGAGTTTGTCTTTCGAGCTCGGATCGGGCATTGCTCCTCCGAGTATGACAAGGAAGATGAGATGCGTTTTGATCCCGTTTGCTTCAAGGACGATGAGATGGCCCAATTCATGGATGACCAAGGTCATCGTTACCGCTGTTGCAAAAAAATTCGGGTCTTGGAAGTGGAGCCATTTTCCTATTTGAAGGAAAACGATCCAATTGATTGCGGCCGTACCGACCGCGACGAGGATTCCCGTCGTTCGTTTCATTGATGCCTCCTATATTTTGTTTTCTTGAAAGGTTGTCCAAAAACCAGTTCTGGGAGTTAATTCATTGAAAAAAAACATGCCCCAGGCTGGAAAAATTATATAACTAAATTGCCTTTCAGTCAATGACTTCCGGTTCTATGCGGGGATTTTGATGCCGTCCGTTTCGAGTATTTTGAATTCAACGCCGTCGGTCGCAATTTTCACAAAGGCAGTGTTTCCAATGTCCATTGATTTGAAATTTTGATAGGTGCCGAAGCCGAGGTGAATGAGGAATGCGCGCATGATCCCGCCATGGCTCACGACAAGAACCGTTTTCCCCGCATATGCCGATGCGATCTCCCGAAGAAAAGTTATCATGCGGCTTGCAAGATCGATGTTGTTTTCAACGCCTTCGGGGTAGGTATTGTGGAACTTCACCGCGCCGGCGAGCTTGCCGAGGTTTGCTCGAGCTTCCCTGATGAGTTCCCCGAACTTATCGGCGTCCGTCCCGTCGAGTGAACCGTAACTCCGCTCTCGGATGATATCCCGCGTTTCGACGGCGAGTTTCTTTTCGAGGGCTATGATCTCTGCCGTTTGCTTTGCTCGCAGGAGGTTCGAAGAAAAAACGGCGTCAAAGCGAACGTCTTTCAGTTTTTGTGCCGTTTTGGCCGCCTGTTTTTTGCCGTTTTCCGTGAGGGCAGGATTTCCTCCAACGACCTTGCCGATGTTTCCTTCCGATTCTCCGTGCCTTACGAGGTAGATGGTGCAAAGGTTATCCATTGGTGGGCGTTGCTGGGATCGAACCAGCGATCTTTGCAACCTGCCCCGCACCAAAATTGCTGTGCACCCTGCAGGGATCGAACCTGCGATCTTCGCAATGTGAATGCGACGTTCTACCACTAAACTAAGGGTGCAATTTTTGGCGCGGGGCGTGCGCAACGATCTTCCTGGGCGAAGTGTTGTATATTTGAGCAAAAGAATTCGCCCGTTGAAAGCAAAACCATTTGCTTTCAACCCACCTCGCTAAACGCCCGATACCCTTAAAGTTAAATCAAACCCTCCCAAATTTCAACGTGAAACTTGGGAGGGTAGATATATACTGAACTGCTTTTATTGCAGCTCCGCGGTTGCGCCGACTTCCTCGAGCTTCTTCTTGAGTTCTTCGGCTTCTTCTTTTTTCAACCCCTCTTTGACGAGCTTCGGGGCTCCGTCTGCGACGTCCTTAGCTTCTTTGAGGCCCAAGCCAGTCGCTTCGCGGATGACCTTGATGACGTTGATCTTCTGATCGCCGGCGGCTTTGAGCATCACACCCCAGGAGGTCTTTTCCTCCGCGGCTGCTCCCCCGTTCGCCGGTCCCGCGACGGCCATTGCCGCAGCCGAGACGCCGAACTTCTCTTCGAGCGCTTTGACGAGCTCGGAAAGTTCGATGACCGAGAGCTTCTCGATCTTTTCTATGATGTCGTTGAATTTTTCCATGATAGTTTGAATGAATTGACCTTTATTGTTGTTTTGCCTTTTCGTTCAAAACGAAAAGGACTTTCTTGATCGGAACGGTGAGCATGAATGCAAGCTGTCCCAGGAGGACTTCGCGTGACGGAAGCTGACCGAGCGTTTCGACTTCCGCTTTCTCCATGAACCGCTTCCCTTTGACCTCGAAGCCGCCCAAAATATTGAAGATATTTTTTGCTCTGAACGGTTTGCCGAATTGATAGACGACGTTTGCGGTCTCGACCGAATCTTTCGGCGAAAACACGACGCCGACTTGGCCTTCGAGTTTTTTTGCATCGAAGTCGATGCCTTTCTCTTTCAGCGCGAGGGTCAAGAGCCGCTTTTTCATGACGACCATGACGCCCCCGAGTCCCCGGACGAGTTTTCGAAACACGTTCAAATCATTCGCCGAGAGGCCGGTGAAATCGGTGAAGACGACGGTTTCGCTTTTATCGAATTCCCCTTTTCCCGTTTCGATTTGTTCCTTTTTTTGCGCTTTTGTTTTCATATAACAAAAAAATCTGCGTTTCCGCAGTTTTCAAGAAGAATCGACCGACTTCCCAGAAGTTTCTTCCTCGGCAGGATGATTAAGCCTTGCGGCCCCTGCTATCTACGGAACAATTCAATACTATAATGTCGAAGCTCAAATGTCAAATACCAAATCAACCCTCATTGATTTGGAATTTGGATTTGGAATTCCTAAATATCGATGTTCTTCGCGTAAACGGCGTTCGCTTGGATGAAATTCTTGCGCGGTTCGACAAGCTCCCCCATTAAAATGTCGAACATGCGATTTGCTTCGACGGCGTCGTCAATGGCTATCTTTTTCATGAGCCGCGTCGCTGGATTCATGGTTGTTTCCCACAGCTGTTCGGGGTTCATTTCCCCGAGGCCCTTGTAGCGCTGGATCGAAACGCCGTCGCCGCCCATCTTCTTGATGAGCTTGTCGCGTTCACCGTCGCTGTAGGCATACTGGAATTCTTTCCCTTTTTGGACGCGGAAAAGCGGCGGCTGAGCGATGTAAATGTAGCCGTCCTCCATGATCTTCGGAAAGTAGCGGTAGAAGAGGGTCAAAAGCAGCGTCCGGATGTGCGCACCGTCGACATCGGCATCGGTCATGATGACGATCTTATGGTAGCGGAGTTTCGAGATGTCGAAATTTTCGGAAATGGCGGTTCCGAGGGCGATCACGAGCGAGCGGATCTCCTTGTTGACGAGCATTTTGTCGATCCTCGATTTTTCCACGTTCATGATCTTGCCGCGGAGCGGAAGGATCGCTTGGAATCTCCGGTCGCGTCCTTGTTTGGCGGAGCCGCCGGCCGAATCTCCCTCGACGATGAAAAGTTCCGATTCTTCGGCCTTCCGGGACGAGCAGTCGGCGAGTTTGCCGGGCAGCGTCAATCCTTCGAGCGCCCCCTTCCGGAGGACCGTGTCCTTCGCCGCTTTCGCCGCTTTCCTGGCCTTCGCGGCGATCAGGTTTTTTTCAATGATCTTTTTCGCGTCCTGCGGATGCTTTTCCAAGAATTCTTTCAGGGCTTCGTTCACGACCGACTCGACCACCGTCCTTGCTTCGGGATTGCCGAGCCGCGCTTTCGTTTGTCCTTCGAACTGCGGTTCATGGATCTTGATGGAAACGATCGAAACGACTCCTTCCCGAATATCGTCGCCGGTCAAGCCGTCATCGCCGTTCTTAATGTATTCTTCTTTCTTTGCATAATCGTTCAAACTTCTCGTCATGGCCGATCGAAGGCCGGTCAAATGCATACCGCCGTCGGATGTATAAATATTGTTCGCGAAGCTCAATTCCCTCGCTTCTTGATCGTCGATATACGTGATCGCCGCTTCCACCTCGATATCCTGGTATGTTTTATGGACGTAAAAGAATTCGTCTTGGATGGGCGTTTCGCCGTCCACCAAGTAGCTCAAAAACGATTTCAATCCGCCGTCAAAATAGAAACCATAGCGGTATGGCTCGTCCCCCCGCTCGTCGACGACCGTGATGCGGACGCCTTTCGTGAGATATGCCTGCTGACGGAGGTGATCGATGATCCGCTTCCGGTCGTATTCCACTTTTTGAAAGATTTCCGGGTCTGCGTCAAAAATGACCTTCGTTCCCGTGTGGGTCGATTTGCCGTTCTTCTTCACGGCGAATTCGGGTTTCCCCCGCTTGTATTCCTGGAAGTAGACCGTGTTGTCGCGGTAAACTTCGACGCGGAGCCACGTCGAGAGAGCGTTCACGACCGAGACGCCGACGCCGTGGAGGCCGCCGGAAACCTTGTACGAATCGCCGCCGAATTTGCCGCCGGCATGGAGCGTCGTTAAAACCGTTTCGAGGGCCGATTTCTTGGTTTGCGGATGGATATCAACGGGGATGCCGCGGCCGTCGTCGGTGACGGCGACGCGGTTATCCTTCAAAAGCTCGACCACGATATTTTTAGCGTAGCCGACCATCGCTTCGTCGATGGAGTTGTCGACGACCTCCCAGATCAAGTGGTGAAGGCCGTCGACGCCCGTGGAGCCGATGTACATGCCCGGACGCTTTCGGACCGGTTCAAGGCCTTCCAAAACATAAATGCTCTTCGCACTGTATGAAGCTTCCTTTTCTTTCGGCTTTTCGGCCTTCTTCGGCTCTTCTTTTGATTCTCGTTTCGGCTCTTTTTTTGGCGTTTCCTTCTCTTTGTTTATTTGTATTTTCACCATAAAAAATAAGGGCTTTTGACCTCTCTTATAAGATCTATTGTATCACAAAACGCAGGTCTTTGCCAGCTAATGCGCGGTAAAATTCGAGTTTGCCTGGTCCCAATTCACCACGTTCCACCAAGCGGTGATGTAATCGGGCCGGCGGTTCTGGTATTTCAAATAGTAGGCATGCTCCCACACGTCGATCGCAAGGATGGGTCTCATCCCGCTCGATATCGGGTTTTCCTGATTCGATGTTTGGATGACCTTCAATCCTTCCTTGTCGCTCATGGCAAGCCACGCCCAGCCGCTCCCGAAGACGCCCGCGGCGGCTTTCGTGAACTCTTCTTGGAACTTTTCGAAACTGCCGAAGGTCGCCGTTATCGCGCTCGAAAGCTCCCCCGTCGGTGTTCCTCCGCCTTGGGGTTTCATAAGTTCCCAAAAGAGCGAATGGTTGAAATGGCCGCCGCCGTGGTTTTTGACCGCCGACTTCACCGAATCCGGCATGTTTTGCAGTTCTTCGACCAATTCCCGCACCGTTTTCTTCTGCAGCTCCGGAAAACCGGCGAGCGCATCGTTCAGCTTTGCCACATACCCCGCATGGTGCTTGGTATAGTGGATCTCCATCGTTTTCGCGTCGATGTACGGCTCGAGCGCGTCGTAGGAGTATGGTAATTTGGGTAGTTCGAACATATGTAAAGTATATCACAGCTGCTGGAGTTCGTAGAACTTCTTGTAGAGGCCGCCGGATTTTCGGATCAGTTCTTCGTGCGTCCCCTCCTCCGCGATATGCCCTCGGTGCAGGAAGAAGATCCGATCGGCCTTCTTCACGGTGCTCAAGCGGTGCGCGATGATGAAGGTCGTCCTTCCTTCCATGAGTTTCTCGAGCGCTTCCATGACGAATTTTTCCGATTGGGCATCCAAGCTCGACGTCGGCTCGTCAAGGATGAGGATCGTGGGGTCCTTCAGGATCGCCCGGGCTATCGCGATGCGCTGCTTTTGGCCGGTCGAAAGCTTGATGCCCCGCTCGCCGACGACCTGATTGTATCGCTTGGGGAATGTATTGATGAAGTCATCGGCGTGGGCAAGCTTTGCGGCTTCCAGTACCTTCCGGTCGGATGCGGAGAAGTTGCCGTAGCGGATGTTCTGCTTGACCGTTTCATTGAAGAGCGTGATCTCCTGCGGAACGACGGCGATCTGTGTCCTCAAAAATTTGAGGTCGATGTTCCGGATGTCGTGGCCGTCCAGGTAAATTTCCCCCGCCGTCGGCTGGATGTAATTCGAGATGAGATCGACAAGCGTCGTTTTCCCGACGCCCGATTCTCCGACGAGTGCGATGATTTCCCCGGAATGGACCGAAAAGCTTACGTCGGACAAAGTCGGCGTCTTGTTGTTCTTATAAGTAAAGCTCACATTCTTGAACTCGACGCCCCCCTTCAGTTTTTCGAGGATCACGGGCGCTTCAGGTACGTAAACTTCCGTCGGCTGCGTCAGGATCTTTTCTGCCCGCTCGAGGGCAACAAGACCATTGTTGAACGTTTGCCAGTTTTGGGCGAGGATGACGAACGGCCCGAAGAACATCGCCGCATAGCCGTTGAACATGACAAGTTCGCCGATCGTCATTCTCCCCTGCCAGATCGAGTTGATCGCGTAAGCGTAAATGATGATCTGGGAAACGATGATGATGACGCGCTGGGAAAAGCTGATGTTTTGCCAAATACCGATGAATTCCTGCCAAAACTTGGCGGCTTTCAAATTGAAATTTTTGTACGATTTTTTATGCTCGTACTCTTCGGCGGTCGCTTGCTTCACGGCTTGTGCGTTCATGACGGCGTCATACGCGTCGCCGTAGGCTTGGTTGTAAGCATGGTGCATCTTCCGCTGGAGCGCCGAAAGCTTCGGCGCCACGTTGAAAAGGATAAAGACATAGATCACGACGGCGACGAGGATCAACGATGTCAGGATCGGCTTGATGGCGAAGGTTACCGCAAGCGCCCCCGCGACGCTCAAGATCTGCGGAGCGAGGCCGATCAGGACGTTCCCCAAAATGTTTTGGAGCCAGCTCGAAGCGCGGTTGATCCGGTCCATGGTATCGCCCATCTTGTGTTCTTTGTGGAACGAGAGCGGAAGCTCGAGGAGCCTGCTCATTCCTTTTACAATGTAGTCCGCTTCGACAAGTGAAAGGAGTTTTTCTTGCTTCAGTTCGATCTGCCAGCTCGATGCGTCAGCGATGAACTTGATGACGATCCAAATGCCGAGGAAAAGGAAGACGAGAGGCATTACTTTTCCAAAGAGGGCAAATGTCTGATTTTGGCTCACGATGCTGTCGATGATCCGCCCGGCAAAGTACGGCACGGCGGTGTTCGCGATCGCCGAAACAATGCTCAAAACGGAGATCACCGTAATGACCTTCTGGTACGGTTTAACATATTTGAAAATGATGGTAAGCCCGTGAAGGGCTTTTTTTCGTTTCCCCCGGATCATATCGGTTCTTATTATAGCTTTTTTTGCCGCGCGGCGCAGGACTTACAAACACCGTAGAACTCGAGTGCGTGCTGTTTGATCTCGGCAAAATGCTTCGAGGACCTCACGATGCGGTTTTGCGTTTCCTCCATGCCGCAATGATGTACGATCTCGATCTTCCCGCATTCGAGACAGACAAGATGGTGGTGCTCGGCAAGGTCGGCAAGCTCGTAGTGGGCGTGGTTGTGCCGGAGATCGATGTGCCGGAGGATCCCTTTTTCTTCGAGCGATTTGAGCGTCCGATAGACGGTTGCTTGGTCGGTTTCGTGAAGCGTTTCAATGACCTCCTGTGCGCTCAAGGGTTTTTTTGCTCTTTTAAAGACATTCAAAATTGCGAGTCGTGCCGGCGTCGCTTTATAGCCGCTTTTTCGGAGCATCATTTTGTCGTCCCCTTTTTTCCGCATCCCGGTTATGGTATTATAAATGCGAATTATTTGCAAATAATTTGACAGGCCGCCGGGCGGCGGATAGCATAAAGAGAACAATGGAGAATCAAAAAATCATCGGCGTCAAAAATCTCAGCGTCACGCTGGACGGCAGGAAGATCATTGAAGGAATTTCCTTCGGGTTGGATTCGCGGCAAGTATTGGCCGTTGTCGGACCGAACGGCGCCGGCAAGTCGATGCTTTTGAAGACCCTTGTCGGCATAAACAAACGATATTCGGGCGAGATTTCCTTCGCACCGGGGGTAAAGATCGGCTATCTCCCCCAGCGATTCCATGTCGATTTCTATCTCCCCATGACCGTGGAAGAATTTCTGAATTTGAAGCCGGATCATAAATATTCCTTGAAGGAGGTCTTAGGGTTGGTTGGGATTCCGGATGCTTGGCTCGCGCAAAATCTCGCAACCTTCTCGAGCGGCCAGCTTCAAAAGATCCTCCTTGCGTGGGCCATCGTCGATCAGCCTCAGCTGCTCCTTTTCGATGAACCGACGGAAAACGTCGACATCGTTTCCGAGGAATCGATCTATGATCTGCTCCACGAACTTCAGGACCGCCTCGGCATTTCCATCATTATCGTTTCGCATGATCTGGATGTCGTTTATAAGTATGCGGATACCGTTCTTTGCTTGAACGAACGGATGGTTTGCTATGGAGAGCCCATTACGGCTTTGACGAATCAAACGCTCTCGGAGCTCTACGGCAATCATGCCTTTTTTCATCACCATCATGTGGGAGGACATCACCATGAAGAAAACCACGAAATCTTAAATTCTCAATAAGCTTCAATTCAAACAAATGGATATCTTCGTTCTTACTTTAATTTCCGGGATCTTCGTGGCGGCGGCAAGCGGCCTCGTTGGCTCGTTCCTTATTTTGCGGCGGATGGCCTTGATGTCCGATGCCCTTTCGCATGTTGCGCTTCCCGGCATTGCACTCGGCTTGGTATTCCATTTTGCGCCGATCTGGGGCGGCCTTCTTTTTCTCTTCTTCGGCATAACGCTCATTTGGCTCGTGGAAAACAAGACAAAGCTTGCAACGGAATCGGTGACCGGCGTCATGTTTGTGACCGCTCTTGCGATCGGCGCTCTCATGATACCCGAGCAAGATCTCCTCGAAGCGTTTTTCGGGAGCGTTACCAAGCTCAATGTCCTCCAAATCGGCCTTCAGACGATCATTGCTCTCGCGATCATCGTTTTTATCCTCGCTTATCTACGGCGACTGACGCTCTTTTCGATCGCGCCGGATTTGAGCGCTTCGCTTAAGGTTTCGTCGTTCAAAATGCAATTCGTTCTCCTTGTCCTTATTGCTCTCACCATCACGATCGGTATCAGCTTTGTGGGAGTGCTCCTTATGAGCGCGCTCATCATCATTCCTGCCGCTGCGGCGCGGAATATCGCAAAAAGCTTCAACGGTTTTTTGGCCGTTTCGGTTGCCCTTGCCGTCTTTGCGCTCGCCTCCGGCCTCCTGATCGGCGAGGTCTATGATTTGAATCCGGGCATCATGACGGTCATGATGAGCGCCGGTCTTTTCGTGGTCAGTCTTTTTTGGAGGGGTGCTGCGCTGAAGCATCGTTAAGGGGCTTTACGGAGTTCGTTGTGGTAAAATGATCGTATGGCAACCTACGAGGAGAATTGGGACAAGCTTCCCGATCAAGTGAAGGATTTGGAGAGGGCGAGGCAGTCGTTCGTCGAGGAATTCGAGGCGATCAACTGGTACAACCAGCGGATAGAAGCGACGAAAGACGGCGAGCTCCGGAAGATCTTGGTCCATAACCGCGACGAAGAAAAAGAGCATGCAGCGCTCCTTTTTGAATACATCAAGAAACGCGATCCCGAGCAAGCGAACGCTTTGAAGAAATCAGATTTATAGCAATTCGAATGAAAGATGGCTCGAGAGATCGGACTTTATTTCGCCGGTGTGAATTTGAACGTTGAGAGTATTTTGTTGAGCAAGGTTTGGGCGGCGGCGGCTTGAGTTGCGTCGAATGCATAGCCGATGTGGATCATGTTGGTTTTTGAGGTTTTATCGCTCGCAAAAATGTCCACCTCCTCTCCCCCGTTCTCGAGGGGCATGACGACCGCCGTCGCCGGCTCGCCGCCGAACGTGATCGCGGCGCTCATCGAGCCGGTCGCTTCGCCTTGCAGGCCGGTCACTATTTCCGGAAGCGTCAGCATCCTGCCGAGCGGCTGGTTGTAGTATCCCCCGTCTTCCACGATGAAATCGTTATTTTGCGAAAAAGAGATACTTCTCCGTGTGCTAAGAAGCGTGGTCGTCGGCGTTCCCCATTCGCTCGGATATTGGAACGTGAATCCGAATGCCGGGTCGCTGAATGTCGCCCATGTTGTCGTTGATGGCAACGATGTTTCCGTCGGCACGTTCGCTTGAGGCGTCCCCGACGTGAGATACCACAAGACTCCTCCCGCGGCGACGATGACGACGAGTACGGCGAGTTGGGTCGCTATTTTCGAGAATCCCTCTTTGTTTTTCATTCTTTGATTATATCAAACGAAAGACCCGCTACATTGGCATTGTAGCGGGCAAATAAAAATTGGTATCAGCTGGTAAGTTTGACTATCTGATGCTCGGCTTCCGACACGAGATTCCGGAAGTATCTTCCTATTTCCATGGGAAGATCTTTTTTCCCTCGCGTCTGATAGACGCCGGAACGCAGGCAGTACTCGGCTACCACCGATTCCGCCTTCCCCTGGAGGTACCTGACAACTTCTTCTTTGTTCGGTTCCCCCTTCTTGATCCACTTGACTATCCTTTGCCTGTCTTTCGGATCGCAAACGACAATGCGCAGTCCCTTGGCTCCGGATCGGAGCATGGTCGGGCCGCCGATGTCGGTTTTTTCGATGACGGATTCCCGCGTCGATGTCCGTTTTTTGATCTCTTCTTCCAGCGGATAGAGATCCACGCACACGAGGTCTATCCAGGGAATGCCGAGGCTGTCGAGCTCGTCGAAGTGTTTTGGCAGGGCGAGCAAACCGCCGTGGATTTCGGGTACCAAGGTTACGACCCGATGGTCGAGGATGGGGCCCATGCCGGAAAGGCTTGCAACGTCGGTAACGTGCAGTCCGGCTTCCATAAGGACCTTTGCCGTTCCGCCGGATGCAATGATCCTCCACTGCATGCCGATGAGGTCCCGAACGAACTCGACTATCCCGTCCTTGTTATAGACGGAAACGAGCGCTGTTTTCTGATGTTCCATTCTTACTCCTTATTTTTTGTTGTTGGTTGAAAGCTTAGCCCCCAATTACTGGAGCATATTATGCAACATTCACGGCCACTGCGTCAATGGATGGCTACAAATAAAAGATCCTCGTCTGGTATTCAGAAAGTATCACCGTCTCCATATCTGAATGGCGTTTTTTGAGTTCCTGGAGTTTTTCGTTTTGATCTTCCGAGTAATGAGGGATAAGTTTTATTGGCAGAATTCCGAGCCCTTCAAATATTCCATCACTGGCTCGGCTGTAGAAGCATACCGAAAGGACGTTCGCTCCTGCTGAATCGCCCGCGATCGTTTTCCCCTTGAAAAGCTGTCCCAGGTTTTTGAATTTCGAGAGCGTTTCGAGTATCTTTACCGATCTTCCGCCGTGGAGATAAATGACGTCCGACCGGGCAATTTGATCGGAAAACTCTTTTTCGTTCGCGGTTTCAAACGAGATGGTCTTGTTTCCCCTGTTCTTTTCGAACTGGGCGATATCCTCTTCCCGGTTTTTCGCCACCCGGTCCTCTTCTTTGGCGAAGTAGACCAAAAGGATCTTCGGGTTTTGCGGCGCATCCTTCAATATTTCCTTGAAGAAAGCATCATCCTCTTGCACTGTCTTGGGGGTGAATCCGCCGTGGAGTATGAACTTAGTTTGCATTAACCTGAATTATAACAGATGTTCAAGGAACCTTAAGGTTCTCATCCTCTCTTCCGAAAATGAGAATCCTTCTGCGAAGCAGAAGGAAGAATTAAACCCCCGTGTTGGAAGGAGCCGCACAAAGTGCGGCTGATGGGAAACCCGAGGGTGTCCCAGACGGGGGTCGGGGGTTTAATGTGCACGGTGGTCGAGGACGTTAGAACCTTTTTCATGTATCGCAGGCAATTCAAAAAGCACTCCGAGAGCGTTATTAAATCATCTTAAGGAAAAAGATGCGTACAAGATAAGGCGGGTGAAAATGACGGAAGAGAAAAACAAATCAATGTCATTTGTACGATCCAATAATCTAATCCATGAGTACTTTCAGGGTTAATCTCTACCGATTATTTCACAATCCCTAATATGGCGGAACTTGTCTGCCATGACTTCAATAGCGTGCACAAATTGGGTCATTACTCCATACATATTTATTAATTGGGGCTTTGTGGGTGTTTTTCTAAAAGAGATGTCATGCACAATTTTATGTCTTGCCTCAAAAATGTTCTTTAATCTTGCCTCAAAATCTCTATAGAACTCTATTGTCACGTAACTCCTTCTGGTGGTTCTATATTTGAATTTGTTGCCTTTGATGTAATCAAAAAACGTTACTCCAAATAAACCGTTCAATAATTGACTGAGGTCTTTGAAATTATCGAAGTTTATAACGTTACAATATAGCTCACCCAATGTAATTCTATTTTTCACCATGGAGGCAACATCCTTAAATCTAAAATCTCGAATCTGAATATTGACTTCTGACGGCTCTAACTTATTTTTGGCGATAAGTTCACTCAACAGATCGGCCATATAGACCTCAAATGCTGTTACAAGAGCGATAATAAAATGATCGTTAGCTTCTGCTATAATTTTCCTGTTTTTGGATTTCCTTGCGGCGAGTAAGAGGTCAAATGCGCGGTCGCGCTTTTCGTAGAAATTTTGGATAGGGTCGGGTTTGCGCCCTTTCTTAATTTTCCTTTTGTCTAAAATATTTTCTACGGATGTCCACATATCAGCGCACCACAACTGACCTAATAAGGAAATAGAGGCCGAGTACAAAGCAAACAATGAAAATATCTTCCAGTAGAAACGCTAAATCTGACGCGTACCTCAGCCACTTTATAGCCAGGTTGTGCGTGGCTAGTAATCTATCTCGTTCTCGCCCCTCTTTTAGTTTGTTGAAAATCATATGTGAAGGGTAAAAAATGGCTAGCACGAAAATAACGATTGCTTTGCAGCAATAAGCCTTTACATTCTTATGAGATGAGTTCCATAAAAGCCCTTGTTCCCTGAATACGGCTGCATATACAATGCGGCTTTCTAACATCAGTGAAAGTGTACCAACTACAATGGTTATTAAGAAAAAATACCACGAAGTTTCAAGCGATCCTAGATTGACGGATGATTGGATAACGTTGATGGAAAAAAGGGAAACCGAAAATCCTGCGATTCCGCTAGTTAGAAAAATTATCTTACTGATCCACTTTCTAGTGCTTGTCCGAGCTGCTACTAATTCTTTTTCTTGATTTTCGGCTTCCTCACCCAAATTACCACTTTTATGGTTCCCAGCTGAGTATGTGCCCATAACATTTTGTATTAAACCTTGATATTTACGAGCACATTATACCACGGAAAAGCCCACCTCGTAAGGTAGGCTTTTTCTACCATTCCGGCAATTTAGGGTGCGCCCTAATTGACAATCCACCTCAACGGCGGACAGACAGTTAAACTTCTTTCAGGGACAATTCCGGTAGTTAACCTATAGGATACCTAAGTGTTTCTTTATTGCCTTTAATTCATCGTGGGTGTCGTAGTAATCGACTACGCCAATCGGAACTTTGCATTTAGCGCATCGGACGAAGTAAAACTTATATCTCGAACCATCCGGCGATTCTTCGGCAAGTTCCCATTTCGTTCCATTACAATGACCACATCTAGAACTCATTTGAATTTTGTTTATCTTCAACGACCTTTTCTGACGTTTCGTGGCATATGTGCCCGCCGCATCTTGTGTTAACCGAGAGGAGTTTCAACGGATGGAAACTTGTATGGTACTTCTATTCTCGGTGCTTTATGTTTGTGACCATACTGATCAGTAACATACATTCTGACTATTAATGGTTTGTTTTCTTTTTGGGTTGAGGGGTATAGGAAAAATGTAACCTCGAGTGCTTCGGTTTGTTTCGGTGGTATCTCTATATCTTTGCTTTCATGTCCCCAATTATTTCCACGCTCCATAATAAGCACGAGATCATTGCAGATACGTCCACGCGGACTGGGAGTGGTTAAACCAGCGCTAAGAATGCGCAGCGGCACTTCAGATATATTAGTAATATACCACGATGTCATAATCGATATAGCTGGTTCCGTAGCCGTTCGGGCTATATTCCAAAGAGTGCTTCGCGGATTTGACACAAAGCTAACGAGAGTATTCGGTGTCGCCTGATTGATGTTAAATCTCTGTTTTAGCCACGAGGCCGCATCAAGAATTTTCCGTCCAAAAAATCTAATTATCACTAATATAGCAGTTAATACAGCAATGACCGCTCCCAGTGGTTCGAGCCATGATCCATTTACTGCAAGCCAAGACTGAAAACTAAGCATGTGAGATCGTTTCCCCTAATGGACCCTCAACTAACTCAATAATCTGCCTGACGAAGTCATTCCATGGAAGCGAGCCGTGGAACCACATCACTGCACCATCGGTCCGATGACGAAGTAATTTTAGAAACTTTTGCCACGTGAACCCTTGTGGCTTCAATTCATCTTTCCAATAACCCCATAGATATTTGGGTATCTTGTTGCCGTACCATACCGCTAGGGGATCCCAATTGACGCCGGGGCCAGCCATGCTATCACGTAAATGCTTTACTTCTTTCTTGAGCTCCGCCGATTCTGGCGGAATTATGAGTTTCGATTTCATACCCCAAGTATATAGGATATTAAGGGGTTGTCAAGTCTAAAAAATTCAATCTTTCTAACCCTGCTCACCTTTGTGAGCAAATCTAAGTCTTGGCTCGAACTTTTCGGCAGAGGGCGAAAAGGTAAGTACTCAAAAAGGTAAATCGACCGCCGCCCTTAAAAAGTAGCTTCTCTCCCCTATTGCCGAAAATGGCTGGCTCGAACTTCCAAAAA
>JAKAGX010000015.1 GCA_021825465.1 bacterium
CAACTTCGTGAAGCGCGGCATCGACATCCTTGCGGGGGTCATCGTCGGTGCCGTCTTTTTGGTCCTTGGTATTTTGCTTTACCCGCTCGTGAAACTGACCTCGAAGGGTCCGTTCATCTTCAAGCAAACGCGCGTCGGGAAAAACGGCATTCCTTTCACGCTCTACAAGATCCGCACGATGTATGAACGCGATGGCGAAAACGGCTGGCTCGACAAGGACGCCAAGTACATCACGCCGGTCGGCAAGCTCCTCCGCGCGACGCATATCGATGAACTGCCGCAGATCTGGAACGTGTTGAAAGGCGACATTTCGCTCGTGGGGCCGCGCCCCGACTTCATCGATTTTTTCAAGAAGCTCGAAAGCGCGATTCCGTACTACGCGATCCGCACGCTCGTAAAGCCGGGCGTGACGGGCTGGGCGCAGGTCGGCTACCCCGTGACGATCGGGCTCGAAGAAACCCGCGTCCGCCTTTCCTACGATCTTTACTACCTGAAGCACTACTCGTTCATGGTCGACCTGCTGATCGTTTTGAAAACTCTGAAGACGGTCGTGACCGCCTCCGGCCGCTGATCCCAGCCAACCCCAACCAAGCTTCCGCCCCCCGCTCTCCTTCAAAAATTCGAGGAGAGCGGGGGAAGGAGAAATCTGTGGATAACCTATAGTCATGGACACCTCGCCAAAAAACATCATCGTAACGGGAGCCGCCGGGTACATCGGCGGGATGGTCGTCGACCGGCTGATCGAGCTCTACCCGACCGCCGTTATAACCGGCATCGATCTTTTGCCGATGCCAAGGCGATGGCATCCCAACCGGAACATTTATTGGATCCGGGCCGATCTTGCGTCGGGCGATTGGCAGAAGAAGGCGCTCGAACGCGGCCCTGTCGATCTTGTGGTGCATTGCGCCTTCCGCATCCGGACGCCTTTCGGCAGAGTGAAGGCGTACGAACGGAACAATCGGGCTGCATCGAAAAATACTTTCGAATTTACGTTAAAAAACAACGTCCCCTCCTTGGTATATTTGAGCACCGTTTCGTCGTACGGAGCGCGGAAAGAAAATATCGGCCGGCTCCTTGCGGAATCCGACCCGTTCCTCGAAACAAAGAATCCGTATGGCTATCAAAAGAAGCTCATTGAGGAAGATCTGATGGAGCTCCTCCACGAAGGGAACCCCGTAACGACCGTGACGGTTCTCCGGTTGAACAGCGTCACGGGGCCGCGGAGCCAGAGCCTCTCGTCGAAATTCGGTCTCATTACGTTTTTGAAAAAGCTTTTACCGTTCGTCATCCAGCTCAACCCGCGCTGGGCGCGGCAATTCGTTCACGAGGATGACGTTGTCGACGCGATCCTTGCGTCCGCGCTGCGGAGCGGGGGAGCGCTTGCGATCTACAACATTGCGCCGAAGCAATTCCTCGAGGTCGGGGATATCGCGCGCGTTTTGCAGAAAAAGATCGTCCGCATGCCGGCGTGGGTCATGCGGTCCATGCTTTTTGTCCTCTATCCAGTGAGCTTCGGAAAACTGATCCCCGTAGGCGCTGTCTCCGGCCTCATCTACCCGATCAATGTCGACGGATCGAAGATCGAGCGGGATTTGAATTTTGCTTATCGCTATACGGCCGAAGAAGCCCTCCTCGGCAAGGTCGGCCGTGCCGCTGTTTGACAATATACCTTTTTTGGTATATCCCTAATCCTAGTTCGAAAATATTTTTCAACCAGCTTCGGAGGCATCGTCATGAACTTCTGGATAGTACTCGCCTGGGTAGCCGGAGGGATCCTTCTGGTTATCCTTTGTGCCATCGGTTATGGCGCAAAACTCTTCATCGACTATATGAACGAAATTGATAGAGAGGATGAAGAGATATTGAGAACAAGCGGTACGGAGTGACTGCCATGATAGAAAAAATTGCCATTCTCGTACTTCTTTTTTCTCTCCTCGGTGCAACACTGATCTCCCTTTTACTTGTCCGCCGCGACGGTCCGGAGGAAAGCATCCCGTTCCTTCTCGGTCTGGTTATCTTCAGGTTTTTCCTGTTGATGGCTTGTTCCGAATGGTTCGTTGCGATGGCTGCGATCCTCGGTCCGATCCTCCTTCTTGTGGGAATAGGATGGTTTACCTACCTCATCCTCCTCGCACCGCCGAAATTCGTCTATCTTGGCGGAGGGGTCGTCGGGCAAGTCTCCTCCTTCGAGCTCTGGCTCGCTCATCGACGTTCCATCAATCAAGAAATGCGGGAAGCCCTTTCCGCATCTCAAGTGAGAAGGCGATGATGAATTTCAAATAAGCCGCCGGCATTTTCAAAATGTTTCGGCGGCTTTCCCTTTCTGGTTGGCTGGTTATCCCCCAAAACCTTGGCCCCCCGCTCTCCTCGAATTTTTGAGGGAGACCGGGGGGCCTTCAATTTTTGAAGGAGAGCGGGGGGCGGAAGTCGGGGGCTATCGCACGAAGCGGTCCACGATGGGGATCGATTTAAGGAGCGGTTCCTTGAAGAGGGCGAGGAGGAGGGGATACATGATCATTCCTGCGATGATCGTCGGTACGATCGAAATGCCGATCGCCATCATGCCGAACACGGCAAGGCACATCAGGGCGGTTGCAAAGATCCCTCTCCCGAGGCCCTTGAAAATGGGGACGGCAACGATCTTGTTCAGCTTGTACCACGTGTAGCCGTTCGAAGCGAGCTGCGAGATGATGGTTGCGACCGCCGAGCCGGGGAGGCCGTACGACGGGATGAGCAAGAAGTCCAAACCGGTGTTCAAGATCGCTCCGACGAGAGAGGTGATGATGAAGATCCTTTGTTTGTCGTACGCAAAGATGACATTCCCCCACACAATGCCGGCGAAGACCGGCGCAAGCGTCAAGAGCAAGAGTTCGAAGGTAAGCGCCGCTCCGGCATAGGAAGCGCCGAAAATGAAATTGACCAAGCTTTGGCCGAGCACGATGCCGCCGAACGTAATGGGGAGCGCGATCAAGATAACTCCCCGGAACAGTTTGTTCGTCGCGTTCTCGACGTTTTCCTTTTCGTTTTGGTGCGCCATCTTGGTGATGATGGGGAAAAGCCCGGTTGAAAAGAGCGAAGGGAGAATGTAGAGCAATTGCACCGGCTTTTGCGCGGCGGCGTACAGGCCGAGCTCATACGTATTGCGGAACCAGCCGATGATGATGGAATCGATGTTGATCATAAAGCTTCCCAAAAGGCCCATGATGGCGAACGGCCAAGCGGAGCCCACGATTTGTTTTACCAATTTCTTGTCGAAGTGTTTTTTCATCGCCGGAAGCCAAATGCTTCTCGTTCTCCAGCCGATCGCAAGACAGCCGATGGCATCTCCGATGACATAAGCAAAGAGTACCCAGCTTGCTGCCGGATGGAGAAGAAGGACCGCAACGCTCAAAGAATCGATGCTTATTTCGGTCAAGAGGATCGATCGTGCTTCCACCTCCATTTGGTTCGCCGATCGCGTGATCGAATAGAAAAATCCCCGCATGCTGTCGAAGGCCGTCAAAAAAGCGACGATCGGCATCAAGGTCCGCACTTCGGCTATCTTCGTGAAGTGGGGGCCGACGAGGGCCGTCAAGGCGACGGAAAGGGCGACCAAAAATATCTTGACGTAGAAAGTCGTTGCAATATACGAATTGATGTCTTCGCCGCGGTGCTTCGTCAGTTCTCTTGTGAGGAGAGATGAAAGACCGATGTCGGAAAAGATGGTAAAGAAACCGGCAAAAGAAAGGGCATAGGCGTAAATGCCGTACCCTTCGGTTTGCAGGATCCGGGCGGCGAGGATGATAAGCCCCCCCCGCAGTATCTTGCTTACGATATTTCCCGCGACAAGCCAGAAGGAATTTTTGAAAAAGGTTTGCCGGTTGGTCTTGTTTTCAAGGAGAAAAGACCTCAATTTTTCCATAGTTTGACTTTATGATAGGGGAGATATATCCTTTTATCAAATGGAAGAAATTCCCAAGGAATCTCCGGAGGCAACTCCAAAAGAGAAGAAGCAAAAAGATTGGCTCTTGCCCGCGAGCATCGTCGTCGCGGCACTCCTCGTTTCGGTCTCGTTGATCTACAACGCCGGGAAGAAGCCGGACACCGCCGTCAACCAAGCGAACCTCGGAGCGGCAGCGAATGCCCCGAGCGTCACGAGCGTTCCGCCGGTCACGTCTGCGGATCACATCGAAGGAAATCCGAATGCGCCGGTCAAGATCATCGAATACTCCGATCTTGAATGCCCGTTCTGCAAAGAATTCCACGCAACCTTGAATGCGGTTTTGAGCGTCTACGGCGATCAAGTGGCGCTCGTGTACCGCCACTTCCCGCTGGCACAGCTCCACTCGAAGGCGCCCGCAGAAGCGCAAGCAGCGGAATGCGCGTATAAGCAGGGCGGCAACACGGCATTCTTTAATTTCATCAACCAAGTGTTCACGGTGACGCCGTCGAACAATGGCTTGGATCCGACAGAGCTTCCGAAGATCGCCGGCCAGATCGGCCTCGATGTGAGCCAGTTTACGGCGTGCCAGGCGTCCGATTACGGCAAAGCGCTGATCCAGAAAGAATACAACGATGCCATCAACGCCGGCGGACAAGGGACGCCGTACTCCATCGTCGTGAATAGCGCCGGACAAAAGTACCCGATCGACGGCGCGCTGCCGATCGCGAACGTTGAATCGATCATCAATCAAGCGCTGAAAGGTGCTAACTCATAAATTTCCAAATCGATACCAAGAGCAGTCGTCAAAGTGAGTAGAGTAAGAAGTGACCATTCATTTTGTCCGATTCGCGTAAAAAGGTCGTGGACTATAATCAGCAAAATGGATTTTGATCAGAATAACGGCGGCGGTTTCCAGAAGAAAATGTTCCATGGAAACTGGAAGTGCGCGAAGTGCGGTGCCGACATCACCGAACTTCCGTTCGATCCGGACCCGTCGAGAGCCGATAAGCTCTTGTGCCGGGATTGCCACCGGGAAAGAACGAGATCTTTCCGCAGATAAGTAATGAAAAAACCCGCCTGACTTCTCAGGCGGGTTTTTGTTATAATAAAGGTATGAAATGGAATCACATCGTATTGGTAATTCTGGGCGTTTGGCTCATTGTTTCGCCATGGGTTCTCGCTTATTCCGCCCTTAATTTGCCGTCGTGGAACAATATTCTGATGGGTGCCCTTGTCATTGTCTTCACGCTTTGGAACGTCTCCACAACCAAAGAGCAATAAGCTTTCAAAAGGTCTCCTTTTTTAAAAACTATGTACAAGTGTCCTGAGTGCGGTTACACGTCCGCCGAACCGGGCGACTGCCCGATGTGCAACATCCCCATGGTAGAGGTAGAGGACGGGGAGGATAAAGAAGACTAAATACGGCCCCCCGCCCAAATTCAGTTCAATTTTGCATTTTGAAGTTCGAGCAATTAAAATTGTGGTATGTACGACTTGGTAATAATCGGAGGCGGCCCCGGCGGAGTTGCGGCCGGCGTCTATGCCGCGCGGAAGAAAATAAAGACAGTTCTTATAACCGATACATTCGGCGGGCAGTCGCTTGTTTCGAATGAGATCGGCAACTGGATCGGAGATGTGCAGATCTCCGGGTTCGATTTGGCCGAGCGGCTCGAGAAGCATTTGAAGTCGCATCCCGATATCGAGATCGACGAAGGCGATTTGGTCGCCGAGGTCCTCCGGGGCACCGGCGGCGCCCCGGAGGCTGCGCCATTCACGGTGAAGACCAAGAACGGCAAAACGTTCGAAACGAAAACCATTCTCCTCACGTGCGGCAGCTCGCGGCGAAAGCTCGGCGTTCCCGGCGAAAAAGAATACGAGGGTCACGGCGTGGTGTATTGCTCGACGTGCGACGCGCCGCTTTTCAACGGCAAAGATATCGTGGTCGTCGGCGGCGGAAATTCTGCTTTGGAAGGAGTCGCTGATTCGATCCCGTACGCGAAGTCGATAACTCTTATGGTCCGAAGCAACGTTTTGAGGGGCGATCCGGTGACGCAAGACGAGATCAAGGCGAACCCCAAAGTAAAGACTCTGTTTCAAAGCGAAGTGCAGGAAGTTTTCGGAGACGGCAAAATGGTGCAAGGCGTACGGTATTTGGACAAGGCATCGAATGAAATAAAGACACTTCCGGTGCAAGGCGTGTTCATCGAGATCGGAAGCGTTCCAAATTGCGAACTCGTGCGGAATATGGTTGCGATCGATGCAATGAACGAGATCGTCGTCGACCATAAAACCCAGAAAACCAGCGTGCCGGGCATATGGGCGGCGGGGGATGTAACGGATGTTCTCTACAAGCAAAACAATATTTCGGTTGGCGATGCGGTAAAAGCCGTGCTCAATATCTACGACTATTTGCGCGGGGTGGATAGAACCGCAACGGAAAGCAGATAACAGATATTGAATAATGCTTCTAACCTTTCATATCCAGTATCTAATATCCGTTGATTTTGCTATAATAAAAGCAACAAGAAAGCAAAGGTCGTGATTTTAAACATCGATGGATAATAAAAAACAAATCTACGCGTGGATCATCGTCGGCGTCATTGTCGCCTTGGTCGTAATATACTTTGCCGTAAAAGGCGGAGGGATCGTTCCATCCGGCAATCAATCCGGCCAAACGTCCGGAATGCAGACGGCATCGGGAACGGTTGCTGCGCCGGGAGCAAGCCCGGTAACGAACAATGGTGAAGTGCTTGCGCCGTCCGGTCAAGTCGCGAATAACGCTGCAGTGCCGGGTTCCGAGACTGCTCCTTCGCAATCTGCGCCGGTTGCCTCGAGTTCCATCCCTGCAAGCGCCATCAAGCTGAACGTTTCGACGGCTGGAGGATTCGTTCCTTCGACCTTCACGGTGAAGGCCGGTGCGGCGGTGACCTTGTCACTTACGGCAACTGACGATCAAACGCACGTGTTGCGGTTCGATGATTCATCGCTTCAAGCCGTTGCGATCGGCATTGGTCCGGGGATGACGCGCGTCATCACGTTCAATGCGCCGACCACGGCGGGCACGTATTCGTTCCACGATGATGTTCCGGGCCACACGGCTGCCGGCGTCGTCGGAAAAATGATCGTGCAATAGGAGGGGGATACAACTGAAGAAAAAACAGTCCGAAGTCCTCGGGCTGTTTTTAATTCCAAAATCCAAATGACAAATGACAAACGCCAAAGCTCTTGGGGGATAAGGAATTGTCTGTTGAGTCCATTATGCCACGCTATTACTATTTATTTCTGGTATAATTATCTAAATGCCAAAAAGGAGATACCTTTTTCTGATCTTGGCGGCGGTGTTTCTATTGACGCCCGCTTTTTTTGCGCTTGCCCAGTTTGTCGGGCCGGGATCGACGCCGCCGGCCGGTGGCGGAACGCTCCAAGTTGATACGAATTACAACGTCGGGTTGGGTACGTCGAGTGCGTCGATTACGCCATCCGGCGGCATTTCGTTCGGCAGGCTCTTCACCATTTCTTCTTCATCAAATCCGGGTTTCTCGCTCCTTACCGGCACCAATCGGTATGCGTGGTATGCCGATACGGCGTCAGGAACGCTGAGCCTAGCCGGTTCCACCAATGGGAGCGGGGGAAACAGGGTTTTCCAAATCACGCCGGGCGGCACGGTGTATGGCTACGACTACCACAGCATCAGCAACCAAAACTACTACGTCGATCCGGGGATGAGTTTGATGCCATATTCAGCGATCTTCGCCGGAAATGTTGGCGTCGGAACGACAGCACCAATGGGAAGATTGGATCTTGAGACTCCCGGAGGTACAACGAGTACGTCCATCATAATGGGGGCGAACGGATCTCCTAGCTATGGCAAGTACAGCATCATCAGAACAGATAATGCTAACGGCACTGGTTATGCAACCTATGACGACAGGTATGCTGGTTCGAATACAACTTGGCAGAGGGGTGATACCGGTTTAGGCACAGTTTATCTTATGAACCTTAGCGGTTCCCAACCGAATGGTTCGGTTCTCAGTTTGTATGATGGATCAAATAACGTGAAGGTGAGTTTAAACACGGGAGGTAATTCGTATTTCAATGGCGGCAACGTCGGCATTGGGACGACGACGCCGCAAACGAGCTTGGATGTGAACGGTGGCGGTAATTGGCATCCGGTAAACATTGAAAGCATCAACTCGACCGGCGTTGGCATAGCCTTACTGCCTAATGCTGCTTACCCTGGCTACTTACTATGGGGGGGTAATTCTAGTCCATATACTAACTTGTTCCAAATTTCGCAGCTTACCGATGCAACACACGCCACGGCACGCCTCACTGTCAATGTCAGCACCGGCAACGTCGGCATCGGAACAACAAGCCCCTCGACTGCGGGTCTCGTCCTTCAGACGAATGTGAGCGGGGTTGGTTTGGATATGACGGGGAACCGTATCGCGAATCTTGGGGTACCGGTGAACCCGAACGATGCGGCGACAAAGAATTATGTCGACAGCGCGTATGCTCCCGGCGGATCGTCCGGCAACGTCGGCGGCACCGGCACCTCCGGCTACATTCCGAAGTGGACAGGTACTTCGACGATTGCGAATTCCGTCGTCTATCAGTCGGGAAGCAATATTGGCATCGGGACGACGAGTCCAGGAGCAACGCTGGAAGTTTACAATTCGACTGCGAATATTCCATCAGCTTATGTTAGTGGTGACTTTGCGGGACAGGTTGATGCAGCACAATTTATTGTAAGGGGTAAAACAGATACGAACATGCAGTTGGAGCTTGGATACAACACGACAAATCACTACGGCTCCATCAATGCCATTTGGCAAACGCATTCTCAAAGTCCGTTAGTATTGAATCCAGGGGGTGGTGCTGTCGGCATCGGGACCACAACCCCGACGACAGCTGGTCTCGTGGTTTCGACGAATGTAAGTACAGTTGGTATTGATGTCCAGAACAACCGGGTTATCAATGTTGGTACGCCGATCAATGCGAACGACGCCGCGACGAAATCGTATGTGGATTCCGCGATTACGTCAGGCGTGAGCGGTGGTATAACGGGTACCACGAATTACATCGCGAAGTTCACCAGTGCGAATGCGGTGGGGAATTCTCTGGTCTACGACAATGGGACAAATGTCGGCATCGGGACGGCGAGTCCGGGGGCAAAACTGGAAGTTCAAGGGTCCGTTTATGTAAATCACGATGGTGGGTATGGATTTATTGCGGATTCCGGCCAAAAGCGCGTCGGCTTAATGAAGTATGTTGGTATAGAAGGTTCGCTGGTTCATAACAATGCCATCCCGTTGAGATTTGGGATGGTCAACAATACCGATATTACGGCTGTCACGAGTACCAATGGGAATGATTCCAACTTCACAACCCAGATGATAATTTCTACAGCTGGGTATGTTGGTATTAACACTGTTTCGCCCGGCACAAATCTCGACGTGAACGGAAACGCTCAGTCTTCTATCTACTACGATCGTGACAACACCAACTACTATATGGATCTCGCGGCAAACACGATGCCGTACTCCATTGTGACAGCCGGAGCTGTTGGTATCGGGACGACGGCGCCGAGCAGTCTATTGACTGTATCGGGTGCAGATAGTGGGACTGGTGTTGGTGCTGGCAGTTTTGTGCAGGTTGTGAATACAAATCAAAGTACTAGCACTAAAGCTGGTATAAAGTTTACTGCAGAATCTTCCAAGGGTTCTGGGTTAAGTCTGATTTACAGTCAACTAGTAAATGTTTCTAATGGTGCCTCTACGCTAAATTTTGCTTCTTATAATGGATCTTGGACTGACCCTGCGATGACAATTTATGGCAGTAATGTCGGAATTGGGACAACTGGACCGAATAACACTTTGACGCTGGGTAATTCCGCGAGCCCTGCCTGGGCGAGTGCTTATAAAGTAGTTGATCTTTATGGTTATGGAGCCATCATGGGTAGCTCTAATGGAACAGGCTGGTCTGGGACAGGATATGGGCAATCGGGATGGGCGAATAACACATACTTCAACGGCTCCCAATCAATTGCGGTGGGGGCCGGAGCGGCAAGCAGTATTTTGCAGGGGACCGGCCAAATTGATTTCTCGGTTGCCCCCGCCGTCTCCGCAGGCTCTGCCCAGACTTTTACATCAGCAATGCACATAGCAAACAACGGTAACGTCGGTATTGGAACTAATGGTCCAACGACCGCCGGCCTAGTCGTTACAACAAACGTCTCGACCGTCGGCATTGACGTGAATAACAACCGTATCCAAAATGTCGGCACGCCGGTGAACGCAGCGGATGCTGCGACAAAGAACTATGTTGATTCCGCGATCGTAACGGGCGTGAGTGGGGGTGTCTCAGGAACTGCGGGGTATGTTGCAAAGTTCACGGGCACGAACTCGGTCGGGAACTCGGCAATCTACCAGTCGGGAAGCAATATTGGTATCGGAACGACGAATCCTGGACAAGTATTGACGGTTTCGCCGAATTCTGCCATGACATTCACGCTGGGCGGATTACCCACCCCCGCTTTAGGTGTCGGAGCGTATGGAGCCAACCCATCAAATGGGATTGGCTTCTTTGTTCAGGATACTACCACTGGCTACACCGGCTGGATTGGCGCTATCAGGAGTGGCAATGAGAATTGTGGTGGGTGGGGATGTAAGACATTGCGGTTCGAGGTGCCCAATGGAAGTGGTGCCGTTCTCGATGCCATAAATATCCTCGGTGGTAATGGTTATGTCGGCGTTAACACTACTTCTCCGGCGACGAACCTCGATGTGAACGGGAACATCAATGTCGGTTCCGTCCTCTATGATCGTGCGAACACCAACTACTATCTGAACCCCTCCGGAAACATCATGCCCTACGCCTTGAATACCGGCGGCGGCATCAATATCGGCGGCGGAGGGACCTTCAGCGGAGCGCTTGCGGTGAACGGAGCAAGCGTCACCCTCTCGAGCGCAACCCAGCTCGTCATCAACTCAACTTCCTCATCGGCGATCCAGATGAATCAAGGAAGCATCACCGGCGTCTACAAGCTTTCGGTGAACACCGTCGACCCGGTCTATAACATCGGCCATGTGAACTATGCGACGTACGCGCCGGACATCATCGGCATTAAAACAGAGGTGTTTGGGAAAGTAACCTTAACAAATGCCGGGGTTCAAAGCTCCCCAACGTTGTACAGCGCCGCTCTTAATATTAGGAGCGCGCCAAAAGGAAGCGATCTCTGGCTTTTCTGGCAGACGATCAACGAGGGGAAGGACATGAAGGATATCAGCGTATACTTGACCCCAGACTTTGCGGGACAGGCCTGGTATACTCTTGAGCCGGCCAAGAAGGAAATAGTCATTTATGCAATTCCAAATGACAAATTCCAAATACCAAATACTAGCTACGAAGTCAGCTATCACTTGGTGGCGCCGCGGTATGACTCGGAGAAGTGGACGAACTATGCGCCCGCCGGCGAGCAGGGGACGGCGCTGCCACTGAAATAGAATGAAGCAACATCGAAGATCCAGGGGAAAGAGATGGAAGTTCGAGGATTGGGGGAAGCCGAAACATAAGATCGAGAACTGGGGGAAAAAAGTTTTTGACCGGAAAACGAAGAACCTGTTTTCCGGCGTCGGCATCGCTGCCGTCACAGCCATCGCCGTTATCGGCCTCTCGGCTGCCATTCTCATTCTTGCGCGGTTCGTGAAGCAGGCGATCGAGGTGAAAATAACCGAAAACCTCTCGACCAATTTGCAACAGATCAATCAAGCTACGCAGCCGACTCAGCCCGCGCCGCAGCCGACATTCACCGTGCCGGTTGCTCAACCGTCGGCGCCGGCCCCATCTCCGCAAGTTGCTCCGACCCTTCCGACTTATACTTCCATCGTTTTCTTCTCCGGCGTGGGGTGGCTTAATACCGCTTCGACAACCGCGTATCGCGACAACAACGAAGCAGCGATGATGTTCCCGCCGAAATTCTTGTGGCAGCCCGCCGCGGGTTCCCTCGGGGCACCGGAGGCGCCCCGTGGGCCCGCGGGAGTCACCACGAAAGTCATCCAATCCGGCGACACCTACAAAGTTCTCGTCTATGCTCCCGACGGATCGGAGATTTTAAGTGCCACGAATACGCCCATCGTTTCGAACTATCCCGGCCCAGTCGGCATCGGTGGAACCGCGGATGATTTTCTCGTCGTCTACGGAAGTTATTGGGGTGCCGGCGCGCGGATCGTGAAGACGAACGGATCGTGGCAGATCCAAGATCTCTCGCCGTTCTTCGGCATTCGCCAAATGAACGGCGGCTTTCAACCCGAGATCATCGAGGTAAGCGGGATCTGGTATGTTTGGAGCGCTACCACCGGCAACCCGAAACTTATCAAGCTTTTCACGAACGGTACCGGCCAGATCCAGGGGGCGGTCGATTTGAGCCAGAATATTTTCACGCATGGCGAAAGGTCCGCCGAGTTCAGCGTTGCAAATACTTCGCCAGCCCCAACGTTGCTTGCCAAGGTCGTCGGTGCATCGAGTACCATTTCTTATTACCAGTTCACCGATCTTGGATTTGATAGATCGCAGCCGCTCGAGATCGACTCGGTAAACCTAAATGGATTCCCGATAAAAATAAGCCAAGCCGTCATATCGGAGCTCGGATTGTCTTCCGGAGCCGGGGATGTTTCCTTTTATCTTTCGAACGATGGTGTGAATTGGACTGCCGCAACGCCCGGTAACAAGGTTTCGTTTTCTACTCCGACCAATCAAATCTTTTGGCGCATCCTTTTTAATCCTTCCGGCGATCCGTACTCCTCGCCGTTTCTCACCAAGGTTCGAGTAGAGTACAGCGGCACGTTATTTTGATGCGTCGAGAGACTGTATACACCTCCCTTTTGTTATAATAACCATAACCAGGAACAGTAAAAGTGCTTATCCCTCACCGCTCTTAATATAAAGAGCATAGGGAAATGACACGTCTTATTCAATCAAGAAGAAAATTTCCATTACCGCTCGAAAAAGAGGCGGTTGAGATATTGCTTCGAGAGATCGGTATCATAAAATCTGAACGCGATCTCGTTTCTTTCTTTGATAAGTATTTGAACAAGAGTGAGAAAGAAATAATTGTGCGGAGAGTTATTGTCGGAATTCTTCTGGAAAGAAAGATGAGTTATCGGAAGATACGCGACTTCTTGGAAATTTCCCAGAGCACCATCAGCAACGTGAGGGATATTCTCGAGCATCGCGGTTATGGCAGAAACCCGAAGAGGAGAAGAATATATTCGTACAACCGAAAGCTCCGCAAGCGGCGCCCGCTTCTTGGTTACTACAAAGGTGCTCCGAGCATTATTTAATATTGAACTCCACCGCTCCTAATATTAGGAGCGGTGTTCTCTTTTACCCTCGTCTAGAAGTGTAGTACAATATTCGTATGGCACCAGAATCATTCTCGGGAGTTGAAGGCGCAACAACTCCTTCTGCTGAACAAATCGAAAAGATTGAAAAGAATGAAGAAGAAACGAGAGAAATAGAGCGCGAAGGGAAGGAAGAATCTTCCCCCGAGGCAATCGAGAAAAAGGCATCCGAGTTTGATGCTGAACTTGGTAAGACGATACAAGAGCGGATTGATGCCGGTACCTTAACACCTGAGGACGCCGAGACATTATCTAAAGAAGCTAAAGATCTGAAACCAGAAGAGAAAGCGGATCTTGCCGGAAAGCTCAAAGATGTCGAATCTTCTTCCGAGAATGCGGAGGAGGTGGAAGCTAAAAAAGAATTTCAGGAACGCTTCGACGGGTACGAGAAATCTGTCGACGATCTTGTCGAGCGGGCTAAAGCTCTTGGTATTGAGGTCTCTCCGGAAGGGTTAAGGGATTATCTTGAGAAATTGAAGAATGCTGATGTGGAGCAAGGTGACAAGGAGCGCGAGGAATGGAACAAATCCTTCGAAATGCGCCTCGGAGCACTGGAAGCCCAGATGAAACGAATGGAACGGATGAAAGAGCTTGGTATGCTTTCATCGGAGAAGGGGAAAGAGGTTCAGCAGGAGTTTAAGGCGAGCTTCGATCAACTTGTCGAACAGGCGGTGAAATTTGCCGTGAAGATTGCCGTTGCTGTTTTTAAGGGATTGTACAAAGGGATCATGGGAGCATTAGGGAAGAAGGAGCACCGCTCCTAATATTAGGAGCGGTGGAGTGGGTGACTTCTTTGCTATAATCAAGGTAATGAGGGGGAGGGGGATCATAGCAGTCTTTTTTGCTACTTTCCTGGGAGTAGCGGGTTTTGCTTCGGCCGCTCAGCTTCAATCGATCAACTTTGTTCCCCAGGGAAGCTACCCGGCCTGCGCGCGGGGGACGATTTTCTATTCTTCTTCGACGGACCAATTCATGCTCTGCACTTCATCCGGCGGTCAGCCGAGTCCGTTGGTTACGGGCGCGAGCAATTCTTGGACGCTTTCCGGATCGAGTTTGTATCCCTCGAGTACCGGCTACAACGTCGGCATCGGAACGACAAATCCGGGAGCAAACAAACTATATGTTGGTGGGTATACTGCGGCGAACCCCGGCATTCACCTCTATACAACCGATACATCAAATCAAGATTACGGCTTGATTTTGGATGGCCCGACAAACGCGGAACGCGCGATCGGCTTTTTTGATAATGGATCTGCGGCATGGTGGTTCGGGAGAGATAACACTGGGGACGTAAATACCGGCATTGGATTTTGGAGATCGGGGACCAACTTCGCTTTCGTTATCAGGGACAACGGTTATGTCGGCGTTAATACTTCTTCTCCTGCCACGAATCTCGACGTGAACGGGAATATCCAATCCGCCGTCTATTACGATCGCGACAACACGAACTACTACATCGACGCGGCAGCGAACGTAATGCCGTACTCGGCGCTCTTTGCGGGGAACGTGGGAATCGGCACGACGGCGCCGGAGTCCTCCCTGCATATTGAAAAGAACAACGATGGTGGATTAGGTGCTGACTTGGTAATTGCTAATAAGGGGGGATCTAGTGCCAACACGGCTGTGGCGATCGATTTCGGCGTTGATAATTCAACAGCTGCGAACGGTGCTGGCAATGCACAGATCAAAGTTTTTAATACGGGCACTAGTAATCAGGGGGCTATGACATTCTCAACCTACAACGGCGGGGGTGATGGTTTCCAAGAGCGGATGCACATTGCTCCCAACGGCAACGTCGGCATCGGGACGACAAATCCGGGATATAAATTAGACGTTAATGGCGTTGTTCAAGCAAACGCAACATTTCGAACACCCAGCGTGGCGTTTGCGGAGACGAACCGGCGAGCGAAGGATTCGAGCAATGTGGACATCGAGACCGTCTACGGCTGGCAGGGAAATAGCAGCGGAAAAACGTTTCTGCAGCTTTGGGGATTCGCGCCGCCGACGATGTATCGCACAACGGGAGATATGCCAGCTCCCTACGGGATCGGTTTCAGTAACGGGAGTGAAAGTGGCGGCATTATGCCCATCGGCCAGGGCGATAACTTACAGGAGATCATGTTTTACGGATCAAATAGCGGTCCCACCACGTTCACATGGAAACACCAGGTATGGGAATCGAGTACATACGATCCCTCTTACAGCAATTATTACAGCGCGCCGGCTATGAGTTTGAATGCAAATACGGGCCTTTTGTATGTTGCCGGCAACGTCGGCATCGGTATGACGTGAACACAATGAGGCAGAGTCTTGCCGATGCCAAGGGAGTTCCCTTTGAGCTTAGTATTGCACTTCCCAGCCATTTTGAAAGGAGCGTAACGCAAAGCACTTGATGGAGCATTGGACC
>JAKAGX010000016.1 GCA_021825465.1 bacterium
GTTCCGAGCAGATTCATCGTCGACGAGCACGTGATCTACATTGCGGCGCTTGTGCTCCTCTTCGCGTTCAATGCGGGGAAGATCTGGGGGATAGACGGGATATTGGGTAAGACGGATAAAAGATAGCGGATATTAGAAAATGAAAGAAACCGGAGCGCCTGCTCCGGTTTTTTTCTGCTCCTCCTATCAAGTATCTATTATCTAATATCCACTATCTGTTTCTATCTCAGCGTGAAGGTCGTGTGGACGAGATACGTGATGAGCTTGTCGGCGGTCGTCGTATCGTACGCGCCGTAGTCGGAGATCTGGGTCGAGTTCACGGGCGTGATCTGCGTGACGCCGATGCTCGAGGAGCGGAGATTCCCGACGGAAGCTCCGACGCCTTCAGTGATCGCTTCAGCCCTTGTCTTCGCGTCCGCGAGAGCTTTTTGGAGCATCTCTTGGCGGATCGAATCGAGTGTTGAGTTCGTGATGTAATATTCGGGAGCTTGGCTCGAAAAGACGATGCCTTTGCCGATCAAATACTGCGGCGCGTCCTGCGCGAGCTTCGTGATCTCGTCGACGTTGCCCGATTCGACGAGCAAGCTTTGCGTCAAGCTGTAGCCGACGAGCGTTCCGCCGGCGCCGTAATACTTCCCGCTCATGATGCCGTTTTGGGTTTGGTACATCGGATCGACTTCAAGCGGATTCACGGTGATGGATGACGTTGCGATGCCGTTCGATGCGAAGTAAGCGAGGATGGTTTGGAGTTCGTTCTGCATGTCAGCAGATCCTTTCTGCAGATCGGCGGTCGCTGCGCCGGTTTGGTCGGAGAAACTGCTCCGCCATTTCGCGTCGTCGGATTTTATTTCCTTCGTTGCGACGCCCGTGACGGTGATCACGGCATTGTCGTATGTCTTTACGTAGTAAATGACATACCCGACGATGATCGATACGACGACGAGGCTTACCCCCATGATGATCCCGAACGGGACCAACGATTTCTTATTTTCGTTCATGCGCTCATTATAGCACAAGGAGATTCTGGTTTTCTTCTCAAACACGCTATGCCGAGTCCCAGCGAGACTCAGCCGCTCGCTCTCGGCCTCGCTCTCTCGCTTCGCTCGAACCATGCCCGCTCGGCCTCCGAGACGGTTTGATTCAAAAACCAGAATCTCCTTGCAGAATCTTGCCGTTGAACGGTGGTTGATTTACTATTGAAATAATGACATCGAACGAGATCAGGGACAAGTTCTTGCAGTTTTTCAAGGAGCGGAATCATACCATCGTGCCCTCTTCTTCGCTCATTCCGGACGATCCGTCGGTCCTCCTGACCACGGCCGGCATGCAGCAATTCAAGCCGTATTATTCGGAACTGGATCCCATAACGACGATCCACCCTTCCATCAAGAAACCGGTCGGCAAGAATGCCGCATCGATCCAAAAATCGTTCCGGACGTCGGACATCGACGAGGTGGGGGATGAATCGCACCTCACGTTCTTCGAAATGCTCGGCAATTTCAGTTTCGGCGGCTACTTCAAGGAAGAGGCCATCAAGTTCGGTTACGATTTCATCGCCGGCAAGGATTGGATGGGTCTCGACATCGAGTATGTGACGATCTTCGATCCGGACAAAGTTCCGCTCGACGATTGGCGGAAAGGCGTGCCGTTCGACGAGGAATCGTACCATATTTGGAAAAAGATCGGCTTGCCGGAAGAAAAGATCCGCCGCGACGGCGTGGATGTCTTTTGGGGACCGACGGGGAACGAAGGGCCGTGCGGACCGACGACCGAGATCTATGTCAAAAATGCCGAAGGCAAAGCGGTCGAGATCTGGAACATCGTCTTCAATGAATTTTACCGCGACAAAAATATGCGTCTTACGCCCTTGAAAACGCCCGGCGTCGATACCGGCATGGGGCTCGAGCGTTTGGCGATGGTTTCCGAGAGCGTCGGGAGCATTTTCGAGACGGACCTTTTCGTTCCGCTCATCCAGGTTTTGGAATTAAACGACCGGTCGGGCCGCTTGAACCAGCGGACAAAACGGATCATGGCGGATCACGCGCGGGGCATATCATTTTTGATCGCCGACGGCGTGCGGCCTTCGAACAAGGAAACCGGGTATGTTTTGCGGCGGCTTTTGAGGCGCTTCGTCGTCAATGAATATTTGAATGAAGGAACGAACCCGTATTTTGAAAAGCTGCTCCACGTCATCATCGAGAATTACGGGAAGTTTTACGGGGAACTCGATTACGATCTCATCGACACCGTTTTCAACGAAGAAAAGGCGAAATTCATGGCTACCATCGAAAAAGGACTTCGGGAACTGAAAGCCGTGGAGAAGCTCGATGCGAAGGCGGCCTTCAAGCTTTTCGAAAGCTTCGGGTTGCCGTATGAGGTTGTGAAGGAACTGGGCGGCGGAAAGGCGGAAGCGCTCACGCGGGAAGATTTCGAAAAGGAATTTGACAAGCACCGCGAAATATCGCGGGCGGGCGTCGAAAAGAAATTCGGAGGGCATGGATTGATCCTCGACACGGGAGAACTGAAGGCCGGGAACGAAGAAGAATTGAAGAAAGTATTGCGCCTCCACACGGCGACGCATTTGATGCAGCAAGCGCTCCGCGAGGTTTTGGGGCAGGGTGTCCACCAGATGGGATCCGATATCACGCCGGAGCGGACGCGCTTCGACTTCTCGTTCGATCGGAAGTTGACGCCGGAAGAGATCAAGCAGGTGGAAGATAAAGTAAATGCGATCGTACAAGCGGATTACGAGGTTCGATTTCAAGAAATGGCGCGGAGCGAAGCGGAAAAAACGGGAGCGCTCCACTTTTTCAAGGCGAAATATCCGGATCAAGTGAAGGTGTATTACGTGACGCCGAAAGGAAAAGGAATTCCCGAGGCGTGGAGCAAGGAGTTTTGCGGAGGGCCGCACGTGACCCACACGGGAGAGATCGGAACGTTCAGGATCGCGAAAGAAGAAGGGATCGCGCAAGGCGTCCGAAGAATTCGCGCCGTCGTGGAATAGTTTTTGGAGGATAACTTTCCCTCGCAAACACGCCTGTCCGTCCAAGCCGACGGACTGCGCTCGTTCTCGACCTCGCTCTTCCGCCTCCAGCGGAAACCATGCCCGCTCGGTCTCCGAAACGGTTTGCTCAAAGAAGTTATCCTCCTTCCTTTTGCACCGATGAGTATCCGGAGTTGTCTGTTGGTTGTATACTGAAAGTATGCGGGGGAAGGGCGAGCGATATTTGGTGATCGAAGAAGTGAAAGGCGGTTTCCGTGCGACCGTCGCCAAAACCACTCCGCCGGAAAAAGAAATACGGATCGTAAAGACCTTCGAAGTGAAAGAGATCGCGAAGCTGAAGAAGCTTTTCTATTTTACGTTCGACAAAATAGTCCTGGCGCTCGACCGCGAAACGGCAGCGACGGTGCAGGACTCATGTGCCGTTCAAACATCGTCGCGGACGGAGATCATAACCGAAGCGGAGCTTGAAAACCTCGTGTTCAAAGGATTGTGGGAATTTTTAAACAAGTACCGGAGCTGGGCTTCCAAAAAACTCAACGTTTCCGACGTAAGCTTGATCTTGAACGACGTGCAGGTGCGGGGGGTGAAATTGGACGGCCACAAGCTTTTCAATCCGGTCGGGTTCAAAGGAGGGTCGATCGAATTCACCCTCAAAGGAACCTTCATTACGAGGCAGCTCATGAGCGACCTTGCGGGCTTGGGGAGGACGGGGAAGCTTTCGATCATCGAGCGAAACGCGGCCCTCGCGTCTTTCCTGGAGGGCGATCGCGATGTTTTGGTCTCCATCGGCGAGGAACGGACAGCAACCTTTTTGAAGGACGGCGAGCGGCAAATCTCCGGTGAGGAGATCGCTTGGGGGGTAAGAAAACTGAAGGAAAAAGTTTCCGAGGAATTCAGCGTCGATTACGAAACGGCGGGGAAGCTCATCGGCATGTATGCCGCGGGCCTTACATCCGTTCCGATCGGCCGGCGGTTCAAAAAGATCATCACTGACGGCTTCGACGACCTTTTGCGGCTCCTCGGGCCGAAGCGGAGGAATCTTACGTTCTATTTCGAGTCGTTCGTCCTTCCGTCGGAGATCCTCCAAAAGGATGTTCGGGCGGACCTTTGCCGATTCGACGAAGAACTTTCGCGGCGGAACTTGCGGATCACGGCGGGAAGAAAAGCGAAGTTCGATCTATTCCAAAATCAAGGGACGGCAATCCTCCTTACGTATTCGTACGTCGACGAACGATACGATCTTTTGAACATTATGCTTCGGCGGCGTGCGGGATGGCTCGTCTCGCATTTTTAATTTTCGCTTTTTCTCCCCGCAAGGGCGTGATACAATGGATAGGAAACAAAGACGTATGAAAGTTGAAAACAAGATCTTTTTGGATAAAGAAAACGACGTTGACTTTGCCACGGACCGGTTGCTTTCCACGACCGCGACGAAGGTCGTTTTGAACATCCCAAAGAATTCGGTCCTCGGGATCTCGGTCCATAATTTTCAAATGTTGAAGCGGGAAGCGGACACCGCGGGAAAGGAGATCGTTATTGAATCCATCGATGAACACGTTCTCGAACTTGCGGGGCTCGTCGGCATGACGGCCCTGAATCCCGTTTTCAAAACGAAGGAGCGGATCGTCACCGACATTCTTCCCCAAAGGAGCGGGAAAAACGGATCGAAGAAGGCGCGGAGCACCGTTGTCGACGAAGAAATAACCGAATTCTCGAGCGAAGAAACGGAAAAAGAAGAGCCGGAAGAAGATGATGAAGCCGAGGAAGCGGAAGATACCGGAGAGGAAGAATACGTGCCGCCGCCCGGGGGAAGGGAAAAGCGGCGCCGGCGAGAAAGGGGGAAGGGAAGAGGAAGGGTGTTTCTGTGGGGAGGGATCTTGATTGCGGGTCTTGTCGGAGCCTTTCTTATCATTACCTATGTCATTCCGCATGTGACCATCCAGGTTTCCATCAAGAAAACGACGGCTGACTTTTCAAATACGGTAGTCATTTCAACCGCCGTTGCCTCATCTTCTCTTTCGGGATCCACGGTAACGCTCCCGGGGCAGATCATTTCCGCGGCAAGCAATCTCAGTTTTCATTTTGCAAGCGGAACGGAAGAATACATCCAAACGAAAGCGACGGGAACGCTTGTCGTTTACAACGCATATGGTTCGGCGCCGCAGGTTTTGGTCGCAACGACAAGATTCGTTTCTCCGGAAGGGAAGCTTTTCAGATCGACCGAGCGGGTGACCGTTCCGGGCGCAAAGATCGCGAACGGGACGACCACTCCCGGCTCCACGAAAGTCCCGGTCGTCGCAGACCAGCCGGGTTCGGATTACAACGTCGGGCCGTCGGATGGGTGGACCATTCCGGGATTTCAGGGTACGGCGCGCTATGACAAATTCTACGCTGCGGCACTCCAACCCATGAGCGGGGGATTTGTCGGCACGACGACCGTTCCGACGAAGGACGATCTAGCGGCTGCGGAAAATCAAGCGACGCAAAAACTTGAAGATGCCTTGACGAGCCAGTTATCCCTCCTCAATTCAGATAACCTGACGATCTTGCCGCAGTCGACCGCTTTTCAGATCTCATCCATAAATGCGACGCCAAGCAAAGACGGAAGCGGTTTCGACGTGTACGTGGTTGGGAGCGCAAAACAAATGGCGTTCGACGCAACGATGTTCCAAAATATCATTCTTGGTTCGTTGTCCAGCGAAGCGAGCGGAACCATGAAGGTCGACGAGTTCGTTCCCTCTTACTCGACGACGACGCCCGATTTTACGAAAGGCACGATGTCTTTTACGGCGACCGGAACCATCACGTACGAGCCGAATATCGATTTCAATAAAGTAAGATCGGAAATAGCGGGAATGACCTCCGACAAGCTGAAAGCGACCATTTTCGCGTTGCCGGGCCTTCAAGAGGCGAACGTCTCATTCTGGCCGTTCTGGGTCTCGACCGTCCCCACGAATCAAGCGAATATCAACTTAGAGGTACAGTGACCGCGGGGGAAATTATTCTCTCGGAACCGGGCGTTCCTTGGCTCCAGCGGCCAAGGCCGCCCTGCGCTCTCGGCTCGCAATCCCTTCCGGGGAACCAAGCTTGCTCGCCTCCGAGAGCTTCCTTGAAAACAATTTCCCCCGCGGTCACGATTTTATTTATATAAAATGAGGGAACACTGCCTTTTGAGTTATTTCGCGGAGCTATCGTCTAAATTCCCCCGATCGCCGCGGCGCCGAGCCAGGCCCCCCGCCCGTAAGGGCGAGTTGGGTGGCGAGGAGCGTGCGAGCGGGGAGAATTTTAGAGAGCGGAGCGCTTTAACGAAAAGGGCAGTGTTCCCGAATCCTTGACTTGTGGAAAGGTTTTTTCTATTATAGAAGTACTTGATGAAAACCGGAGAGAAGCTTTTGCAAGTCCACGGGATCGTGGTAGAAGCGCTCCCGGGGTTGCTTTTTAGGGTCAAGTCTCAGTCTTCGAACGGCGAGAAAGAAATCCTCGCCCATTTAGCGGGGAGATTGAAATTGAACCGAATCAAAGTGATCCCTGGAGACAAAGTCATCATGGAGATGACGAACGAGAACGATACCCGGGGAAGAATTGTAAGAAGACTTTAATATAAGAGAAATCAATGAAGGTGCGGGCATCCGTAAAAAAGATTTGTGCAAGCTGCAAGACCGTAAAGCGAAACGGTCGGTTATACGTCATTTGTCCGAAAAACCCGAAGCATAAACAACGGCAGGGATAATTATGAGAGTCGCAGGAGTCAACATACCCGACAATAAGAAGATTCAGTACGCACTGGCGTACCTTTACGGCGTGGGCCCGACGCTTGCCGTTAAGATCCTTTCATCCACGAAAGTGAATGTCGATAAGCGGGCGAAGGATCTTACTCCGGAAGAAGTGAACAAGATCCAGTCATTCATCGAAAAGAATTTCAAGATCGAAGGCGAGCTCCGGCAAGCGGTCCGCCAGAACATTTCGCGCCTCAAGGACATCAAGGCGTACCGCGGCATCCGCCACTTGAGGAAGCTTCCGGTGAGAGGCCAGCGGACCAAAACCAATTCGAGAACGGTTCGCGGAAACGTCAGAAAGACCGCCGGCAGCGGTAAGCGGAAGGTTGAACTGAAATAAAACCATGGGAAAGAAAAAAGTCATACAAAAATCGAAGGAGGAAGTCATCAAGGAGAACGAATCCGTCGAGCACGCGGTTTCAAAGCAAACGGGATCGTCCGGGCGCCAAAAATTCTCCGAGGGAAAGATCTTCATCCAATCCACATACAACAACACGATCATTTCGGTCACCGACCAAAAGGGGAACGTCATTGCTTGGATGTCCGCGGGATCGCTCGGATTCTCCGGCCCCAAAAAAGCGACGCCGTTCGCCGCTTCGAAAGTCGCGGAAGCGATCGCCCAGAAGGTTGAAAAAACGGGGCCGTCGACGGTCGAGATCTACCTTCGCGGAGTCGGTTCCGGCAGGGATTCTGCCGTCCGGTCGTTCGCTGCAAAGGGTTTTAATATCACCGCCATTAAAGACGTCACCCCCATTCCCCATAACGGTCCCAAGCCGCCGAAAGTAAGAAGGGTTTAAAAAAATGAAACCGGTCAAAGAAAAAAAAGAACGGGCACTCGGCATCAAGCTCTTTTTGAAAGCCGATCGCTGTAATTCGCCCAAGTGCGCAACGGTCAGAAAGCCGTACGGGCCGGGCATGCACGGGCAGAAAAGAAAGCGGATGCCTTCCGATTTCGCTCGGCAATTGAAGGAAAAACAAAAAGTGCAGCTTCTTTATGGATTGAACAATCGGCAGGTCATGAATCTCTTCAGAAAAAGCTCGCCTGCGGAGATCTTTTCGGTCTTGGAGCGGAGGCTCGATCGCGTCGTGTACTACCTCGGATTCGCCGCCTCGCCCCGCGTCGGCAGGCAGATGGTTTCCCACGGACACATTACGGTGAACGGGAAGCGCGTGACAATTCCTTCATATCGTGTTAAAGTTCACGACGTCATTTCGATACGCCCCGAATCAAGGAGCGGCAAACTTTTCGAAGGGCTCGACGAACGACTGAAACAGCGGGAGGTCCCTTCGTGGTTGAAATTCACGATCGAGAATCTTTCCGGTGAATGCATTGCCGAACCTGATCTGGGAGGGGCACAAGTGCCTTTTGACATAAGTTTGGTCGGTGAATTTTATTCAAGATAAAATAAATGAAATATTCTCATTTGAGCGAAACGGTATCCATTAAAACCGTTTCAGAAAAAGAAAACGTCGGTACGTTCCATATCGAGGGGTTGTACAGTGGTTTTGGGATGACGCTCGGAAACGCTTTGCGGCGGGTCCTCCTGTCGTCGTTGCCGGGTGCCGCCATCACGCAGTTCAAGGCAAAGGGCGTCGATCATGAATTTTCAACGCTGCCCGGCATGGTAGAAGACGTCGTCGAGCTTTCCTTGAATCTGAAGAAGGTCAGATTTTATTTCACGGCCGACGAGCCGCAAACGCTCACGATCCGCTCGAAGGGGGAAGGGGAAGTTACGGCGGGTGACATCGAGGAAAACGCATTCGTAAAAGTTTTGAACAAAGATCTGCACTTGGCGACGCTGACCAAAAAAGGCGCTGAATTCGATGCCGAAATCGTCGTCGAAAAGGGCCTTGGGTATGTTGTCGCTGAATCCCGCAAAATGGAGCGGTTGTCGGTCGGAACGATCGTCATCGATTCCATCTTTTCGCCCGTCATGAAGGTTTCGTTCGAAGTTGAAAATATGCGCGTCGGCGACCGGACCGATTTCAATCGCTTGAAAATGGAGATTGAAACCGACGGATCCATCAGCCCGTCCGAAGCGATCCACAAGGCAGCGAACGTTTTGAAAGACCACTTCGAGAAGGTTGCCGAAGTTGAAGTTCATGCAGCTGAGGTTCCGGAAGAAAAACCCGCGAAAAAGAAGAAATAATGAGGCATTTGCACAAAGGCAGAAAATTCGGTTTAAAAACGGGAAGGAGAAAGTCGTTTCTCAAAATTCTCGCCAGCAACTTGATCAGCCACGAACACGTCGTGACGACCGAAGCGCGGGCAAAAGAAATAAAATCGATCGTGGAACGATACGTCACGTACGGCAAACGGCAGAATCTCGCCGGCATGAAGCTGTTGTTGAAATACTTGCCGAAGAAATCGGCATACAAGGTGTATCACGAACTTGCGCCGCGCTATAAAGACCGGAAAGGGGGATATGTAAGGATTTTGAAACTTGCCGCGCCGAGAAGGAACGACGGTTCGAAAATGGCGAAAATAGAATTTGTATAAATCCATGAAGGAACACGTTATCGATGCAAAAAACAAGAAGTTGGGGAGGCTCGCCTCGGAGATCGCAATGATCCTTCAGGGGAAGCTCGATCCGCACTATAACCCCCGCTTGGAAGGGGAAGACAAGGTGATCGTAAGGAATGTGACAGGCATCGTCCTTTCGGGGAGAAAGCCGACCACGAAGATTTACTACCGGCACACCGGTCCTTTAGGTCACTTGAAAGAGGATAAATTCGAGGATGTTTTCAAAAAGAAACCGGCATGGGTTTTGCGGCATGCCGTGCGATTGATGCTTCCCAAGAATAAATTGGCCGCCAAAAGGTTGAAGAGACTGGTCGTCGAACAATAATATGCCGCCGAAGAAAACGAAAGAAAAATACATCGAAGCGATCGGACGGAGGAAAACGGCCGTTGCTCGCGTTCGGATCCCCGCGAAGAAAAGCCAAAAAGAAACCGAAGTTGAAATAACGGTGAATGAAAAAGCGATAGAAAAATATTTCCCGTTGAAAAAGAATCAAGAGACGGCGAAAGCGCCGTTCAAAGCACTGACCCTCAAGGGATATGCGGGTGAAGTGAAAGTTGTAGGCGGCGGCGTGAATGCGCAGGCGGAAGCGATCCGCTTGGGATTTGCCCGGGCGCTTCTTACCATGAATCCGGACTGGAGATCGACGTTGAAGGCGCTTGGATTTTTGAAGCGCGATCCGAGAATGGTGGAACGAAAGAAATACGGTTTACGCAAAGCTAGGAGACCCCAGCAGTGGCGCAAGAGATAAGAAAAACCCCGCAGAAATGCGGGGTTTTTGTTTGACGACGCCCCCTTGTTGTCCTATTGTGAAGTATCCAAAAACACGGCGTTCTTGGATGAAGAGATTTTTAACAAACAGAAAGGATAGCAATGGACGATAAGGATCTGAAAAGCTTGATCGGAAACTCCTTTACCGGATACTGCCCAAGGTGTTCCTGTACGGAAAAAATGAGGCTCAATAAGGGCGATTTTTGGGAATGCGTGGGATGCGGTTTTCAGGTGGGAGCTGCCGAAGGGTTCATCTTCGTGATCTGTACGGAAAAGGGCAAAGGGAATTTCGTGGAACCGCCGGTTCATTTTCCGGTGGTGCGTGCCCTTTGATGCCAATGATTCCCCAATCGATATGATCGAGCGGGGAATTCTTTATTTTTGGCTCAAGTTGATCTCGAAGAGAGAGCCGTCCTTGATGAAATAAAGCGTATTTCCGTTCACGAGCGCCTTTGAAACATCGCTTTCGATCTCGTATTGATTTTGAGGGGTCCTTTCATCCAATTCACTTACCATCAACATGCTGCTTTCAAGGAAAATGCCGTAGTTCGAAGCGGAAGGGATCCACAGGAAATCGGTGACGGGTGCCGTATGCCGGATTTGCCACGAAGCGCCTTTTGCGACCTCCTCGTCCATCTTATAGTCGGTTACCGCGAACATCGAACAGTCGCCGTTCTTTGAAATGACCGCAAGGCGGGTCCCGTCGAGCGAGGGGGAAATGCTCCAAACCGGGCTCGAAGACGATTCCGCAAGGGTCGTCGTTTGATTGGAGCGGTCGTATTCGTAAAGGTTGCCGTTCGAACTCACAAGGTAAAGGATACTGCCGTCGCCGTTGCTCTTCATTGACGTTATCGTGCCCGATATGCCGGTCGTCATGGTTACGTCCGTCCGGAGGAGCGGATTGACCGAAAAAATATCGCCGTTGCTTTCGGCAATGAAAAGTTCGTTGCCGTTCTCGTAAGCGTTCGTATCTCCCTCTATGGCATAAAGCGGCCGAGCGGCTCCCGTTGTGAGGCTCACCGAATACACTTCTTTGTTGCCGACGGCCAAAACGGCATTTTGGTCGAACGGATGGAAAAACCAGTAGTCGATTTTGACGCCTTTCGGCAGAATGATCGTCGTCGACGAAGAAGCATTCCCGAGATTGGTAAGATAATAACCCTTGGCATCGCCTGTCACGATGACATCCCTTCCATTATCGTTGAGGAGCACCGTCGAGCCCTTTATCGTCTTCTTGCCGAACATGAGCGTGTTTGGATCGGTTTTCAAAACGAGGCCGTTTCCCGTGAGCCAAAAGTCGGAAACGGTATAATCGGAAATCTTTTTGGCGTTCCAATTGACGGGCCAGAGGATAATGGAAGAAGCGGCGGTTACGACCCCTGGTTTCACCATGAGGGTTTTTTGCCAGGGTGCGTAGCCGGGGTACTCCACTTCGACGGTATAATTGCCGGGAACAAGATTGTTCAAAAAGACGCCATTCCCGAAAAGCGTGTTGATGATGCTCGAATAATCGCGTACCACCCCGTTCATCCGCACTTCGGCGCCGGACGGGGTATAGTTCAAGAACAAGCCGCCGGTCCTCGAAAACGTGAGGGTTTGAAAATCGAAGGTCAGGCCTTGCGCCGAAACGATGAGATAGGCCCCTCCAACGATGAAAACGACGATAAAGAAATAGAAGAAAATCTTCCTTGCTTTTACATTCATTCGGATTTAACTATAATACCCGTAAGACAAAATGCCAAATACAACAGAGGAGTATTTTAGCGTGAAGGGGGGGCGTCCGATCAAGGGGACCGTGCGGCTTGCGGGGGCGAAAAATGCGGCGACCAAAATGCTCGTCGCGTCGCTCTTGACCGACGAGGAATGCACGCTTGAGAATTTTCCGGATATCGGCGACACAAGGATCGTTTTGGAGCTTTGCGAAGTCCTCGGAAGCAAATTCGATTTCAAGGATTCCACGGTGACCATACGGACCGAAAAGATCAAAACGACGAAAGTGGAAGCTTTGAGCCGCAAGAACAGGATCCCCATCCTTGCACTGGGGCCGCTTCTCACAAGAATGGGAGAAGGGGAAGTCCCCATTGTCGGCGGCGACAAGATCGGCCCGCGGCCGGTCGACATGCATCTTGCGTCGCTCGAGGCGCTCGGGGCAGAGGTCGAGATCGGCACCGATTCATATCATGCAAGAGCTCCTCATGGCCTGAAAGGGGCGGAAATCACGTTCCGCTATCCTTCGGTCGGCGCTACGGAGCAAGTTATCATGGCGGCGGTCTTGGCGCGCGGGAAAACGATCGTAAGGAATGCCGCCGTCGAACCGGAGATCACCGATCTCATCAAGGTTCTCCAAAAGATGGGCGCGATCATCGAACTCGGGACGAACCGTGTCATTTCCATTTACGGCGTGGAGCGCTTGAGGGGATTCAAGCACCGGATCATGAGCGACCGGAACGAAGCGGTTTCGTTCGCATGTCTTGCCGTTGCGACCGACGGGGACATTTTTGCCGAAGGCGCCGAACAAGAGCATCTTATTACGTTCTTGAACAGCTTGCGGCGGATCGGGGGGGAGTACGAGGTCCGCGAAAACGGCATCCGGTTCTGGCGCGCGAAAAAGCTCACGGGAACGAAGATTGAAACGGAAACCCATCCGGGGTTCATGACCGATTGGCAGCAGCCGTTTACCGTCCTTTTAACGCAAAGTGAAGGCGCGTCGGTCGTCCACGAAACGGTGTACGAAGATCGGTTCGGATATACGAAAGACTTGAATTTAATGGGGGCAAATATTAAAGTAGTGAATGAATGCCTGGGCGACTTGCCCTGTCGATTCAAGGATAATTTAAGCCCGCACAGCGCCATCATCGAAGGTCCAACAAAGCTCCACGGAAGGGAAATCACCGTGCCCGACATCCGAGCCGGTATCGCCCACTTGATAGCAGCACTGGTTGCGGAAGGAGAATCGACCATTCGGGGCATTTCGGAAATAGACAGAGGATACGAACGGATCGACGAGAGACTGAGGAAGCTAGGAGCCGATATTACGAGGGTATAGGGACTGGGGTATAGAAAAACAAAGAACTATGTTTACCAGAAAAATAGGAGTTGACTTGGGGACGACGAATACGCTTGTCTTTCTCCCCAAAAAGGGGATCGCCATCAACGAACCGACGGTCGTGGCTTTGAGCAAGCCGGACAATACGGTCCTTGCCGTCGGCGCCGAAGCGAAGGAAATGGTAGGCCGGACGCCGGATGATATCGTCACCTATCGGCCCTTGAAGGATGGCGTGATCGCGGAATACTATATCACCGAATCGATGCTGAGGTATTTCATCTCGAAGAGCGTCGGACCGTTCAATGTTTGGAGGCCCGATGTCGTGGTTTCCGTTCCCGCGGGGATCACGTCGACCGAGTACCGCGCGGTCATCAACGCGGCGAAGGAAGCAGGCGCCCGAGACACGTACCCGGTGAAGGAGCCGATCCTCGCGGCCCTCGGTGCCGGCATTCCGATCCATTCAGCGGAGGGGAACATGATCGTGAACATCGGCGGCGGAACGACGGAGGTTGCCGTCATATCCTTGGGCGGCATCGTCACGTGGTACAGCTTGCGCGTTGCGGGCAATAAATTCGACCAATCCATCAGCGATTACATCAAAAAGAAATACAATCTCGCGATCGGGGAAACGACCGCGGAGAACATCAAGATCACGATCGGCACGGCGCTCCCGGGCAGGAACAAAACAGAGATGAAGATCAGGGGGCGCGACTTGGGGTCGGGCCTCCCGAAGGACCTCCTCATCAACTCGAACGAGGTTGCGGAAGCCATCAACCAGCATCTCGTGGAGATCATGAATGCTGTTCAATCGGTTTTCAACGTGACGCCGCCGGAGCTTACGGCCGACATCATGGAAAAAGGGATCATTCTTTCGGGCGGCAGCTCGCAGCTCCGCGATCTTGAAGAATTCTTCAAGCGGTCGCTCGGCGTTTCCGCATACGTCGCGGAAGATCCGATCCTTTGCGTTGCAAAGGGAACCGCCATGGTTTTGAGCCATTTGGACGTCTACAAACGGACGTTGTTGAATAAACGCTAATCGATGTTATTCGGTTACGACGATAAAATCGATCTCTTCAAGAAACTCATTGAGAACGACGATCTCGCGCACGCCTACCTTTTTTACGGCGAACCGCAGACGGGGAAATTTTCATTTGCTTCGTTCTTTTCGAGGTTCCTTGAGAAACCAGAATCACCAGACGATACCGGCATTCTCCTCGACACGCTCGTCATGCGAAGCGAGGAAGGAGGAACGCTCGGCATCGACGACGTCCTCCGGGTGCAGGAATTTTTGTATCAGCGGCCGCTCGTTTCGAAGCGGCGGACGGTCATCGTGGACGATGCTTCGAGTTTGACGCGGGAAGCGCAAGGAGCGCTCTTGAAGATCGTGGAAGAGCCTCCGCAAAGCTCGCTCATCATTTTCGTGTCATCTGATAAGCGCGATCTCTTCGATGCGCTCCTTTCGCGCGTGGAAAAGATCTATTTCCCGACGCTTCCCTCGGCGCTCATCGAAGAAGGGTTGAAAAAGCTTTATCGGCTGGATAAGGAAAAGGCGAGGAAGATCGCCGCGATCTCCTTCGGAAGATTCGGCAGGGCGGCTGCCATTGCGGCGGGAAGATCCGCACCGTCGGCGGAAGAAGAGGGCGAAGAAGACCTCTTGAAAGAACTTTCAGATGCTATTGTAAGGCTGTACCGCGGAGGGGTTGTAAAGAACCAAAGACTCCTTTCATGGCTTCTCGAACGCGAAGTATTCATAAAACGCTATAAGAGGTATAATTTGAACATGAAACTGCAAAAGAAAGCCGTCGATGCGGTTTTACAAAAAGTGAACTGATGGCAGAACAACAAATAGAAAAAATAAAAAAAGAGGGAGAAGCGGTCGTTGCGGCGCTTAAAAAGGTGTATTCCGGCGTCAGGACTTCGCGCCCGAATACTGCGCTCGTCGAGGATATTCGCGTCGACTACTACGGCCAAACGCTGCCCATAAAGCAGCTGGGGACGGTCGGCGTCCACCCGCCGCGGGAAATAGACATCCAGATTTGGGATCAGAATGCCGTGCCTTTGATCGCAAAGGCGATCGAAGCTTCGACGCTCCATCTTTCCGCGAACGTTTCGGGAAATTCGATCAAGATCAATCTTCCGGAATTGAGTGAGGAGCGGCGCGAAGAGCTCGTGAAATATGTGAAGAAGATGACGGAAGAGCACAAGATCCAAGTGCGCCATCTGCGGGATGAGGCGAATAAAGGCGTTCAGTCGTCGTTCGACGCGGGAGAGCTCAGCGAGGATCAAAAATTCAAATTGAAAGAAGGCATTCAAAAGGAGATTGATAAGATCAACGAAGAGATAGAAAAGCTTTTG
>JAKAGX010000017.1 GCA_021825465.1 bacterium
ATTTCTCCTTGACGGAAGCATAAAAGGAAATCTCCTGCCCCACGTGCGGAACGGCGACTTCGAAAACGAACGGTTCGCCGAACGAGGCGAGCGTCGCGAAAAGCTGTTCCGACGTTTCTATTTCCTTTTTCAGATCTTTCCCCTCCTTCGAAATCCTGGGAAGACGTATGAGAAAGAGGGGCATTTGAAGCTGACTCATGAGCTTTTTTCTCCTCGTTGTCCTCCAGTAAAAATAAAACCAAACAGCTCCCACAATAAGGAGAACGATGATTATGAAACTCAAAAGGATGGACATGGAATGCAAATATCAAAACTCAAATGACAAATGCCAAATCAATGACAAAATCCAAAGACCAAAAAGCGGAACGTTTTTTGACATTTGAAATTTGGAATTTGGATTTCATTTTATGATTCCTCTCTTCCGAAGTTCCGGCACCAGCTTTTCCGTCAGCGCGTCGTGAAAAGCATCCTCGACGAACGGCGGATATCGCTTTGCTTCGGCAATCGCCCGCTCCACGCCGGATTGGAAAGCCAACGTGACGAGATTCTCCACGACGGCTTTTACCTCGACATCGCCCGCATCATCCGACAAATAAGAAGGAAGGAATCTTGCCCTCGGGTCCTGATCTCTTGGCTTTTCGGCAGAAACCGCGGCTGCCGGAGGCGTCGCCGAAACCGAAAGCGTCCTCAAGGATTCTTTGACGACATGCTCGATCGGCGCCTCTTTGAACTCCGGCGATTCAACTTTTTTTGAGACCTCTGCGCCGAGCCGATCGAGGCTTTTATCCAAACTCTCGCTGAAATTCTGCACCTTTACCATTTCCTCTATTATACATCACCAATAAGGCGATGACAGCAATCCCGATTTCACCTCTCAAACACGCTATCAAATTTCCCACCGAGAAATTTGCGCTCGCTCTCGGACTCGCTCCCCAGCCAGTCCATGGACTGGCTGGGACCATGGCCGCTCGTCCTCCGAGACGGTTTGTTCGGCAAAATCGGAATTGCTTTGTTATTGCTGCGACAAATTTTGGATTTGGATGGCGCCGAACGGCGTCCCCGTTGCCGTAACGTTCACCGATGACGCAAATTGGTTCGAAGGTACGCTGAAAACACCGTTCGGATTTGTCCCCCCCGACCAATCGCTTTGATCGAAGACGAAATTCGTCCATCGCGTGACGAAATCGGAAAGGCTGAAATTGGACGTTTTTCCGGCCGCATCCCATTCCGTAACGGCGGTCACCTTTTGCGTCGAGGGGTCGCTGTAGTAGCCCGCGGAACAGGTCGTGGACGAAGCAAGGGGCGAAGTCGAGGTGCTGCTGATCGATCGGCATGCGCTGTCCACGTAGAAGTATCTGCGGAACACGTTGCTGTTGTAAAGCTGATCAATTTCATTTGCCGAAAGGGCGCGATTGTAAACACGAACGTCATCAAGCAGACCGCTATAATAACCCCATCTGCCGGCACCGATACTGAAGCCATTTCCATTGACGGTATTGATGGTACACGGAGCAGTGACAGTCGATTTATTCATCCCGTCTATATAAAAAGTCACCGTGTTATCGCCGTTGAAGACGACCGTGAAAAAGTGCCATGCTTGTTGAGGAGCTGGCACGGAAGGTCCAACGATACCGCATGTCTCAGCGTCTACCCTGAATCCCCAACTCGCACCCACTTCAACCGCCACGTACTTTCCCTGACCGGAATCGCTGCATCCATATCCTTCCGAAGAACACCCATAAGCGATGGCGATGGGGTAACTCCCCGACGGAAGAGGGTAACCCCAGAAAGCTATCGTCCTTGCGCTAGCCCCCGATGGAAGAAATCCACCGTTATTGTTGACCACATATGTACTACTCCCGTTGAATCCCAAACAATAGCTTTCTTTGCATGTCGATGTCGCTTGCCACACCGGACCGTTGACGAACGTTCCGTTATGGCCGTCGCCCGATTCGTCATAGGTGGTTGTTCCCGTCCCTTCGTCGAATCCCCAGCGACCGACGAGACCGTTTTGAATTTCGCCGTCAATGATTCCTTCTTCTCCGGGCACAGCTATAAACCCGCTCGAAGAGGAAACGAGGAAATAGGTGGATGTCGAACCGTGCTGCAGATTATAAACTCCATTCCAGTTGGAAAGAGCGAAGGATTTTACCTTGCTCATAAGATCTTGGCTAAGCTCGGTCGCCGTGGTAAGCGTTTGGGTCGTGGATCCGGCCCGGAGCACGAACGCAATGGCGATGCTCGCCGCGCCAATGATAAGCGCGCCGATGGCAAGTCCGATGAGAACTTCAATCAAACTCTGACCTTCGTTTCTCCGCATTCATCTCATTATACCGGGGGTATAGGGTTTAGGGTATAGGGCCTAGGGTAACGAAATCCCCCGAACGGTCGGGGGTTTAATGTGCGCAGGGAAGGATTCGAACCTTCGTAGCCATAAAGGCGTCAGATTTACAGTCTGATGCAATTGACCGCTCTGCCACCTGCGCATTTGCCAAACATATTCTAACAGTTACCAATAAATCTTCAAGGAGTATCTGGCCTTATCGAACAAACCGTCTCGCAGGGTGAGCGGGCACGGTTCGAGCGAAGCGAGAGAGCGAACCCGAGAGCGAGCGGCCAAACCTCGCCGGGGCTTGGCACAGCGTGTTTGAGAAATAAGACCAGATACCCCTACTCCCCCTTCTTCTCTTCCTCCTCCGGCAGCGCCGTCGCCTTCGCGGTATCTTTCTTGAACTTACTAAGTTTCGCTTCTATGAAATTGTTGAGTTGAAGGAGCCACACCTTTGCTTTCCGCAAAAATTTTTCAGTGAACGATTTCAAAGCTTCATCGCTCCGTTCTACGTAGCCGACGAGCCGGCTTGACCGCCGAGCTTTCAAAACATCGATTTCTTCGTCGGTCACCCGCGGCAATGCTTCCGCCAAAAGGTAGACCAGAAAGGCCAGCGCGATCATAATGAGAGTTTGAACGATAAAACGGAACATTAGACTTCGTAGCGGATGAATCTCTCCACTGCGATATTTTCTCCCACTTTTGCCATCGTCTCTTTGATGAAATCGCCGACGGTCGTGGATTCGTTCTTAATGTAAGGCTGCTCGAGAAGTGATGGGACGTCTTCCGGAGACATGGCCGCTATTTGCATGGCAAGTTCGTGGGCAAGCATTCTGAACGGCTCGGAACGGACCACAAAGTCAGTTTCGGCGCGGAGTTCCATAAGAACCCCCACGCGATCATTGTGGACGTACGTATAAACGAGCCCTGCGCCCGTTTTCCTCTCTTTCTTCGATTCAGCTTTCAAAAGCCCCCGCTCCCTGATGACGCTCGCAGCCTTTTCGAGATTCCCCTTTGCTTCTTCAAGCGCCCGTTTGCACTCCATGACCCCCGCCCCCGTTTGCTCCCTCAATTTTACGATGTCGTTATTACTCATGTCCTTCGCTCGTACCCGGCTTCATTTCGTTCTTCAGAAGATCCAAAACGAACGTAACGCTCGCTCTCGCATGGTCGTTTGCCAGAATCGGATATCGGATCAAGTCCGGATTGTCGTCGGTATCCATAATGGCGACAACCGGAATGTTGAGCTTGTTCGCCTCCGCGACGGCAGTCTTATGAAGCATAGTATCAACCAAGAAAATGACATCCGGCAGACGAGTGAGATTTTTGATGCCGTCGAAATTCCTCGAAAGTTTTGCAATCTCCTTGGAAAACTGAGCCTGCTCTTTCTTGGTGTATTTTGCGAGATCGCCCGATTCCTTTTTTGACCTCAAGCTTTCGTAGTGATCGATCCTCTTCCGCATGACGCCGAAATTCGTTAGCGTTCCGCCGAGCCACCGAAAATCGACAAACGGCATTTTCCATTCTTCAGCCATCGATCGCACCGCCTCCTTGGCTGCCGGCTGGGTTGCAACGAACAAAACCATGCCGCTGTTTTGAAGTTTCCCCTTCAAAAACTCGACGGCTTTGTTAAAACTTTGGACCATTGCTTCCGGATCCAAAAGCTCGATCTCATTCCTCCGGCCTCCGATGAAATTCTTCATCTGCGGATGGGTCTTGGTCTTTTTGTGGCCGTAAAAAATGCCCGATTGGGCCATTTCCACGATCTTGTCTTGATCTTCAATGGTCAACATAGAAGTACCTACTATCCTATCGAAAACTGCCTCAAATGTCAAAGGAGAAAATCTAATCTCCTCTCTCAAACACGCTATGCCAAAACCCCGGCGAGGTTTGGCCGCGACCGCTCGACCTCGCTCCCCAGCCAGTCCATGGACTGGCTGGGACCATGCCAGCTCGGTCTCCGAGACGGTTTATTCGAGGAGATTAGATTTTCCCTCCAACCCCCCTTCCTTCTTTCTCCACTCCTCTATTTTCTTATGGTTTCCCCCGAGAAGCACCTTGGGGACTTTCCACTTTCCGAACTTTTCCGGCCTCGTATAGACCGGATACGAACCTTTAATGTCTTCCAGAGATTCATATTTCCCGAGAACGCCGGGCAATTGTCGGCTTACCGCTTCGGTTACGATGAGCGCCGGAAGCTCTCCACCCGCGAGCACGAAATCGCCGAGCGACAACTCTTCATCAGCAAGATGCTTTGCCACCCGCTCGTCGACACCCTCGTACCTGCCGCAAATGAAAACAAGGTCCTTATATTTCGCCAAGCGTTTCGCCTCCTTCTGTGTAAACACCTTCCCTCTTGTGGAAAACAGGATCACGCGCGCCTTCGGCTTCCTGATCGAGGCGATCGCTTTTGTGATCGGCTCGATCCGCATGACCATCCCCGGCCCGCCGCCGAACGGCCGGTCATCCACCTTCTTATGCGGTCCCAAGCCGAATTTCCGGAGATCCACGAGGTGGAACTTCACGATCTTCTTCTTTTCTGCCCGACCTAAAATGGACGCATGGAGATAATCCTCGATCGCCTCGGGAAACAGTGTAATGATATGAAAGGTTATCATGAGAGTATTATCTCCTCCTTCATAGGCCTCCGCATGTCAAAATAATCCTCCGCTCGCACGCTCCTCGCCACCCAACTCGCCCACTGGGCGGGGGGCCTGGCTCGGCACGCGGCTCGCTTCGGTTATTTTAGAAGACATGCTCCGGCAATATTCACTCGGAAACAATACTCTCATTCTAACCTGAGGGCCAAAGGAGTAAAGGCTGAAAAGCCGGGGAATCCCTTCTAGCAAACTGTCTCGCAGGCCGAGCGGGCATGGCCCCAGCCAGTCCATGGACTGGCTGGGGAGCGAGGCCGAGAGCAAGCGCAAATTCCACGCTGGGGAATTTGATAGCGTGTTTGAGAGAAGAGATTCCCCGGCGAACAAGACCACCCCGCATAGCGGGGTGGTCTTAATTTCTCTTCTTATTCCCGGTCCTGACCTCTCGTTGAACCTTCCGGCTCTTCGATCTTCAGGTTAACGCGGGCATTGTTCTTGATGCCGACGATCCGAAGGAGCGTCCTGATGGCCTTCGCGGTCGAACCTTGTCGGCCGACAACCTGGCCCATATCCTGCGGATTTACCTGCAAAGACAACAACACTCCCATCTCGTCCACGCGACGATCGATCTTCACGTCATCCGGATGATCGACGATCGATTTCACGAGCATTTCCAAGAAATCCCTGTCTCTCGTATCTTGCATTTGATTACCGATATATCACGAAATCCGACCTTTCACTGCTTTTCTTTATTATACCGTATGGAGATCCCAAATCTTAAGCCGATGCCTCGGGGGAAGCTTCCGCAGCCGGAGCGGCCGCTGGAGCAGCAGCTACGGGCGCTGCCGCCGTTGCCTCTTCTTTCTTTGGCTTCTTGTGAACCGGAATTTTCTTCCCTTCCAATACGCCTTCTTTAACGAAAAGATTGTGGATGCTGTCCGTGGGTTGAGCTCCGACGCTGACCCAGTACTTGGCACGGTCTTTCTTTATCTCCGTCTTCTCGGTCTTCGGATCCATCCACCCCAAATCTTCCACGAATCGGCCGAAGATCTTATGCCGCTTTTCGGTCACGATAATCCGATAAGAAGGCTGATGCTTTTTGCCCGTTCTCTTGAATTTGATAGCTAACATATGCGTAGTGCTACAGGGTATAGGGTATAGGTTTTAGGGTACCGTTGTCAAGCCAAACCGACGGATACTGACGGATATACAGAGAGATAATTGAGACGAATAGACATTAAGAGAAACTCTGGAAATACCTTACCGCTTCATAAAAACGAGAAGGCGCTTGAGCCGAAAGGAATAGCCACGAGAGGTATTTCTCCGCGTGTCCTGAGGCGACTCTCGGAGCGCCGCTGGCTTGGCCGCCCCGCAGGGCGCAGCGGCGCGAGAGCGTAGTGGTGCGCGGTTTCGCGGGAAAACCGCGACACCCGGCGCCAAAGGATATGCGGAGAAATACCTATCCTTCCAATTTCAGCGAGAGCACCTTCGAGACGCCGTCATCCCCCATCGTGATCCCATAAAGCACGTCCGCCGCTTCCATGGTCGAGCGGTTGTGCGTCACGACGATGAACTGCGTTTTGGTCGAGAATTGTTTGATGAGCTCTGAAAACCTCCGTGCGTTTTCTTCGTCGAGTGCCGCATCGATCTCGTCCAAAACGAGGAACGGCGGCGGTGATATGGAGATCAAAGCGAAAAGCGCTGCCAAAGAAACGAGCGTTTTCTCGCCGCCCGAGAGCATTCCGACGCCCGTGATCTTTTTCCGAGGGAGACTGAGGTCGATGTTGACGCCGAGTTCTTGTTCTTTTTCTTCCTTATCTTCCGGAACTTCGGCGGGGGAAGGTTCTCCCTCGGCTTCCTCCGAGAGGAACGGCTGCCGCTCTTTCTCTTCAATGACGAGTCTCGCCTTCCCTCCGCCGAACATCAACTTGAAGTACTCATTGAAGGCATCGCTGATCGCCTTGAACGATGTTTTAAAATCTTCTTTGATCCGAGTATCCAAATCCTTAATGAGCGCCTTGAGATCGATTGCGGCTTTTTCGAGATCAGCACGTTGCACTTCCAAAAACTCATACCGTTTTTCCGATTCCTCGAATTCCTTGAAAATATTCTCGTCGATGTCCCCGATCGCGGCCAGCTCCCCCCGGAGGCGCAACATCCTCGATTCGGCCGTCCGAAGTTCACTCTCGCCGAACTCGGCACCGGCTTGCACTTGTTTCAAATCTTCGAAATTCCTTCCAAGCGCTGCCCATTCGCGCCGCAGTTCCTCGAGCTTCATTTCGACGGTTTCTTGCTGAAGCGCAAGGGTTTGAGCCTTCCGATCTAAAATGTAGAGGTCGTTCTTTTTCTCGTTCAACGTGCCGACTTTCTCGCGAAATTCGGCATTCGATTCCCTGGCCTTCCGGGAAATTTCTTCTTCCTCCTTCCGCAAAGCTTCAATATGGGATTTCAGTTCACCGATTTCCTTGGCGAGCTTTTCCCGCTCGGCAGTGAAGTCGACTTCCTCCCGCTCCTCCTTTTTGGAAAAGAATTTTTTAACTCCTTCAACCAACTCCCGAAGGCGGCTTTTGATGTCGCGGAGATCGTCGAGCGCGAGCACTGCTTCCATCTTCGCCTTCAGTTCATTGATAAAATCATGGAGTTCGGCCGGTTTATAGATATACGGCGGCGCTTCTTTTTGAATTTCCATTTTTGCCTCGATGCGGGAAAGTTCGCGCTGTTTCGATGATTCGGCATCGACGAACGTGTTCATTCGATCGCGTAACTCCTTCATGGCGGCATAGCCGTCATCGTTCTTGTAGAGCGTATTCAGAACCTTTTCTTCATCTTGGATGTTTTTCTCGAGTTTTTCCCGCTCACCCTTTAAATCGGCGATCGGCCCCAAAAGCGCTTTTTGTTCGCGGTCGAGCTTCGAATGCTTGAAGGCATAGTAAGAACCCTCAAGTTCCTTGAGCTCTGCTTCGACTTCCGACCGTTTTTCGAGCCGCGTCTTTTGTTTTTTGAAGACCCTGACTTGCGGCGCAAGCTCTTCGAGCATTGCTTTGATCTTGTCGATGTTCACCAGGCTCGATTCGAGCCGCCGTTCCGCTTGGCTTTTTTTGATCCTGAATTCGCGGAGGCCCAAAAATTCCTCGATCATTTCCCGCCGCTCCCGGGGAGAACTCATGACGAAAATATCGCTTTGTCCCTGCCCGATGATCATGATGCCGCGGGCGCCGAGCCGGACCCGCGCAAGAAGCGGCAGGAGGTCCTTCAATTTGATCTCCGCATCGTTCAGGGAAAATTCCGACGTTCCCGAGCGATCAACTCTTCGCGAAAGAACGACTTCTTCCGCATCGACGGGGAAAGCCCGGTTCTTGTTATCCAAAACCAAATCGACGCGCGCGAAACCCTGCGCCGCTTTTTTCGGCGTCCCGGCAAATATCAAATTTTCCAAGCCTTCGCCGCGAAGCTGCTTCGCTTCGCGTTCACCCAAAACCCACCGGATGGCATCGATGATGTTCGACTTGCCCGATCCGTTCGGCCCGACGACGCCGACGACCTTCGCCGGGAATTCGAAGATGGTCTTCCCCGCAAACGATTTAAAACCCTGGAGTTCCAAGCGATTCAGCAAATTTATCTTCGTTTGTTCGGTCATTGCGCTTGTTCCAAAACTTGAATGGCGTTTTCGGCCGCGTTGGTTTCCGCTTCTTGCTTGGAGCTCCCCACGCCTTTTTCGATCATTCGATCACCAAAGAAAACGCCGACATAAAACGTCCGTTTGTGATCCGGTCCTTCTTCCTTCAAAACGCGATAGGTCGGCGTTACCTTTTCCTGCTCCTGGACGATCTCCTGGAGGCGGCTTTTCGGATCCTTTTCCAATCCGGCGTCGAGCACTTCGTTCAAATGGGTCATAACGAACTTCTTCACGAATGCGTCGGCGGTGTCATACCCTTGATCCAAATAGATCGCGCCGATGACGGCTTCGATGGCGTTCGCCATAATGATCTCCTTTGCCTTATCGCTGTCCTTCGCCTCGCCCTTTGACATAAAGAGGAATACGTCGAGTGAAATTTCTGATGCAACCTTCGAGAGCATGCGGTAGTTCACGAGCGCTGCGCGAAGGCCCGTCAACCTTCCTTCCGGAAATTCCGGGAATACATCGAACAAGAAGCGACTCGCCGAGAGTTCCAAAACGGCATCACCCAGATACTCAAGGCGCTCGTTTTGCCCCCATTCCCAGTGGGGGTGCTCATTGAGGTATGAACGGTGGGTCAAGGCCTCCCGCAAGAAGGCCTCATTTTTGAATTTTATACCCAATATTTCCTCGAATCTGTCTAAACTTTGCACGTCAGTACGTTATCGTTTAAAATCATTTTAACAGAGATTGTATGTATATTCCAACCATCGGCCTCGAGATCCACGCTGAGCTCAAAACCAAGACCAAGATGTTCTGTTCGTGCAAGAATGTCCCGGACGAGGAACAGCCGAACGTGAACGTTTGTCCCATTTGCCTCGGCCATCCCGGCACGCTCCCCGTCATAAATCGCGAAGCAGTGAAGCTGATGGTGAAAATCGGTCTGGCGCTTCAGGGAACGATCGCCGATTACTCGCAATTCGACCGCAAGAGCTACTTTTACCCTGATCTTCCGAAGGGATACCAGATCTCGCAATATGAGCACCCGATCGTAGAAAAGGGATTCCTCCGGGATACCCGCATCACCCGAATCCATCTGGAGGAGGATGCAGGCCGCTTGAGTCATGCGGACGACAGATCGCTTGTCGATTTCAACCGCGCAGGACTGCCCCTTATGGAACTCGTTACGGAACCCGACATCCATAACGCCGAGGAAGCGGTTTCCTTTGCCCGCGGGCTCCAAGAGATCCTCCGATACCTCGGCGCCTCGGATGCCGACATGGAAAAGGGCCAAATGAGGATCGAGGCGAACATCTCGATCGCACCCGAAGGCGCGGGGAAGCTCGGCACGAAGGTGGAGGTAAAAAACATCAACTCGTTCAAGGCGGTCCACGACGCGATCGAATTCGAAATCGGCCGGCAATCAAAACTTTTGGACGAAGGGAAGAAGGTCGTTCAGGAAACGCGGGGCTGGGACGATATGCGGAACGTTACCGTAAGCCAGCGGATCAAAGAGGAGGCCAACGACTATCGCTACTTCCCGGAGCCCGACCTGCCGCCCATGAACTTGCTTTCGGGACCCGATACATTCGATCTCAAGAAAATAAAATCGGAAATACCGGAATTGCCTGACGAAAAACGGAATCGGTTCGGCGTCGAGTACGGTCTCGGCAAAGATATCGTGGAAACCCTCGTCGCGGAAAAAGAGCTCGCCGACTGGTTCGAAGAAGCTGCATCGGAACTCAAGGAAAAAACGGAAAAGAGCGATGTCCAGCTTCTCGCGAACTACCTCACAAGCGACCTGAAGGGACTCATGAAAACCAGAAGCGTTTCGATCGACGAAATCAAGATAAAACCCGAGCATCTTGCTCACCTCGTCTTTCTCATCCAAAACGGAAAACTCACGAGCCGCCTCGCGAAAGGCATGCTCGCGAAGATGTTCGAAACCGGCGACGATCCGGAAAGCCTCGCAAAAAGCGAAGGCATGGAAACCTTGAGTGACGAGGGCGAACTTCAAAAGATCGTCGGGGAAGTGATCGCGAAGAACGAAAAGTCCGTCGCCGACTACAAAAAAGGAAAACAAAACGCCCTCCAATTCTTGGTGGGGCAAGTGATGGCCAAAACGAAAGGCAAGGCGGAACCCGGACTTACGAAGAAAATTCTCGAAGCAGAGCTAAATCGGTAATTTCAAAATCCAAATTCCAAATACCAAATCAAATCCAAATGGCAGAATATCAAAATTTGAACTTTGGGCTTTGACATTGATTTGAAATTTGTCATTTGAGTTTTGTCATTCATAAGAGGGTGTCGAGCGCCTGGTTCACCAGCCGGTCCGCATCCTTGTTCTCCTCCCGCGGCACGTGTTTGAACGCGACCGACTTGAAGTCCTGTTTCGAATTCCAAATCTCGAAAAAAAGCGGCTGAAGCTCTTCGTTTTTTATCTTGTACTCCCCGTTCATTTGCTTGACGAGGAGTTCGCTGTCGGCCCGGATCTCCACTTCGGTTTCCGTGGCTTCCTTGCTTCCCAAAAGCGCCTTTGCTTTTTTGAGTGCGAAAATGACCGCTTTATACTCGGCGACGTTGTTCGTCGTTTTTCCGATGTATTCGCCATACTCCCGACCGTCGACAACGACACCAATCGCCGCATTGCCTGGGTTGCCCCGTGAACCGCCGTCCGTGTTGATGATGAATTTAGACATATATTAAATTTTTAATTTGAAATTCGAAATTTTTATTGAATTTGAAATTGATTGAAAATTATAAATTAAAAATTGAAAATTGTCATACCATTCCGACCGCGGCGGCAAAGCGCCCTTCCTTCTCTCCTGCCCGCTGTGCGCGGTAATGCGAAAAGAAATCGCGCGACGTTATCGTATCGACGTCGCTCACGGAAATATTTTCTTCCCGGATCCCCGCATCGATCAACTGCCGCCGGTTGTATCCGACAACATCGATGGCCGTGAAGCCGGCGGTCGAACGGTCCAAGAACGGCTCCCATTCCTTGCCTAATTCTCTCTGAAGCGGATTCGGGAAGCGGTATGACTCTTTTTTCACGCCAGGACCGATACCGACAACAATATCCGCGGGGTATGATCCATAATGCTCCTTCATAAAACCCACGACTGCCGGCGCAAGTTTCCGGTCGGTGCTTTTCCACCCCAAATGGGCAAGCGACACGACGGACCGTTTCCTATCGAAAAATATCATCGGCAAACAGTCGGCGATGACCAAAAACAAAAAGAGACCTTTTCTGTCGGTGACAAGCGCATCCGCTTCCAACACATGATCTTTTTCGAGGCTGATGCCCGCTTCTTCGGGGGCAATTTCTCTTACAACTGCATCATCCAAAACTTGCATTTGAACGCATGACGCCGGATATACGCCAAGCGATTCCAGAAACTTCTGTTTGTTTTTTATAACCTCTTCTTCATTCCCCCACCGAAACGACATATTGCCGTCGGCGACCGTCGAAAAGCCGTGTACTAAATTTTTAAACTCCGACAACCCTTTCAGCCTATACATTCTTCCAGGGGAATTTGAATTTCGCGGGAAAAGCGAATCCAGAAGCCGATCGGTGGCCGCCGCCGCCGTACTTTTTCGCAAGAAGGGAAACGTCCACCGTTCCGTCCGACCGAAGCGAAACATTGATGCGCTTTCGGTCTTGCGACCACACGATCGCGATCGGCGGCTGCTTTAAAACCAATGTATGGCCGATTTCCGAGGCAAGAACGGGCGAATTCGCGACGAATGTCCGATACCCCTCGAACTCGACTTCTTGCGCTTTTAAAACGGCTCGCTTCACGACGGTCATTTGATATTCCCTGATGCTTTTTCCTTTTTCGATGAATTTCTTCCGTGCAACCAGCGTCTCGAAGCTTTTGACGATGCGGTCCCATGTTTTAAAATCGAACGGCACAAGCTCGAGTGCCGCCGAAACCTCCCTCGTATGCGGCACCTTGAATTTCCAAAGATCCGTATCTTCGATGTGGAGGAGCAAGCGCGGGGTCTTCTTCTTCGGATGGAAATAATTCCATGCAATGACTGAACCCGAGTGATTGTTTTGAAAAACGTGGCTCGTTGCTTCTTTCATATCATCCTTCACGCCGATGTGATGATCCAAAACGATAACTTCCCGATTCGCCTTCGTGAGCTTCTTCAAGGTAGGAGCTTTATAGCAAAAATCAACCATGTAAATGGCCTTGTTTTTCAGCCCTTCGGGAGGCGGGACTTGGTGTTCGACCGGCAAATACGTTGCCTTGTCCTTGAATTTTTTCCAAGCAGCAAAGGCCGCGCCGAACCCATCGGTGCAATTCGCGTGATATAAGATGACTGTATCTTTCATAGATCCTATTTATTATAAGAGCGATCCCAAAAAACAGGAAGCTGCCTTCAAAAAGACAGGCAGCTTTGAAATTTTCGAGGTCTAGTCGGCCTCGAGAGATTTTATTCTCCCGACCAGGTCATCGAGCGAGAACTTCCTCTTCAAGAAGTCGTTCCCGCTCCCCTCGTCGCCGCACCTCAAAACAACGCGTTCCCCGGCGAGTATCTTGATATTCCTGAATGCTTGGGCTTCAGGGGTTGGAGCCTCAGCATCGCCGCAGTTGCAGATGAGTGCGTAGGCGGGATTTTCTTTGTCGAATGTCCGAAAAGCGTGCTCCGGATCGACGAAGACGACGGAAGAAAAACAGTTTTCGAGGACTTGAGCAAGCACTCGTACCCATCCATCTTCCTGCCTCCCCACAACAAGTATTTTATCCAGCAATCCGACCATAATCTTAACCTTCCTTTCTTTGTTCCTTGATGGACAATAGCAACTCTTTCTCGGAAAACGGCATGCGGAGAAAGTGATTTCCGTCGCCGTTTCCGACAAATCCCGCGCCGATCAATACTTGACCGGGCGCAATGATTTCTTTGAGCAATCGGAAAATTTTTACCCCCTGAGACTCCCCATTGAAGATCTCGGATTCGGATTCATACTCGCAGACGACGATCACGTCGGGATTTAATCTCCGGAAACCAACAAGAGCCTCACCATGACCAACCATTTCGACATCAAAGCCGCAATTTCGGGCAACTTCCCTTACGGCAAGTCCCCAAAAACGGTTGCTCACCACAATGAGAGCCTTCATAGGTTCCTCCTTTGGAGTTTTTTACTTTTCTGCTGGGATTATTTTTAAAACAAAACAAACCGACAGTCAAGAGATCCTTATTTCAATGCCTCAATACCGGGAAGCTTTTTACCCGACAAATAGTCCAGCATAGCACCGCCGCCCGTTGAAAGAAAAATATTGGAACCCGGAAGGCAGCGCTTGGGGTAAAGCGTCCTCAAAGAAGTCACGGTTTCACCGCCGCCCACAACAATATGGGCTTTTTTGTTCCCGAGAATCGCCTTCCAAATGCCTCTCGTACCGTTTCCAAACCCCTTCCGCTCGAACCATCCCATGGGACCGTTCCAAACGATCGTTTTCGATCGCTTGATCATCTCGGCATATGCCTTGACCGTCTTTGGCCCGACATCCAAGATTTTCGTCGACCGATATTTTACATCTTCCGGCAGATGAATTTTTTTGGCGTTCAAATACGGAAGGATCATGGGCACTGCGTCGGTATCGACAAGAGAATCGCCGACATCCATGCCTTCGGCCTCGAGAAAAGTATTTGCAGGGCTTCCGCCGATCAAAAAATCATCTGCTCTTTTCCAAAAATACCGTACGACGCCGAGCTTATCCGAAACTTTGGCGCCGCCCACGATGACCGTGAAAGGGTGGCCGCTGCCCTTCATCACCTTATTCAAATTTTTGACCTCTTTTTCCAAGAGGAGCCCGGCATACGAAGGGAGAAATTTCGTTATTGCTGCAATGGACGCGTCCGCGCGGTGCGAAACCGCAAAGGCATCGTTCACATAGAAATCGCCGAGCGACGCCAGTTGTTTTGCCAGCTCTTCATCGTTCTTTTCTTCACCGGACAAAAATCGGAGATTTTCCAAGAGAAAGACGTTTCCCGCCTCCGAGGACGCAATCTCCTTTTTTGCTGTTCCAGGATCGGAATCGTCGAGAAAAGCGACCGGACATCCGATCTTCTTCGCAATGATCTTTGTGAACGGCCTCAAGGAAAGTTCTTTATCGAACCCCTTCGGTCTCCCCCGATGGCTCATAAGGACCACCCGCACGTTACTTTTCAAAAGCAATTGAACGGTCGGAATAATCGCTTCCAGTCGGTATGAGTCCAAGGGCATACCGAGTTCGACATTCAGATCGATGCGGAGGAGACACGTCTTCCCCGCAAACTTTTTTAAATTCCCAGAACTCAAGTATTTGATCATTTCCTTTAGTATAACCTACCACAAGTTTTCTCGAAAACTGCTTTGCGGCAGCTCTCGGAGGCGAGCAAGCTTGGTTCCTTTTTAAGGATTGCGAGCCGAGAGCGCAGGGCGGTAGTGACCGCAGGAGTCACTGAACGCCCGGTGCCGCAAGGTGGTTTTTGAGAAAATAAAAAAGGAGCTTTTGTATGCCGGCATACCCTACTTTCCCAACCGCGAAGGTTAGTATCATGAGGCCGAAACGCTTTCACTTCTCTGTTCGGAATGGGAAGAGGTGGACCACGTTCCGGTTAAACACCGGCAAACAAAAACTCCCTTTCATGAGAAAGTAAGCTTTTTGAGATAGAAATTGGTAATGCTTCACTATGGATTCACGAAGTAAAGGTAAACTTATTAGTACTCCTCGGCTCAAATCCTTACGGATCTTACACCTAGAGCCTATCAACCTGGTAGTCTTCCAGGAGTTCATGATGTCTAATCTTGGGAGAGGCTTCGCGCTTAGATGCTTTCAGCGCTTATCCTTTCCGAACATAGCTACCCGGCACTTCACCTGGCGGCAAAGCCGGTACACCAGCGG
>JAKAGX010000018.1 GCA_021825465.1 bacterium
CCCGATGTTCCACACCATGCTTTCGGTCGACGTGTCGTATGAAATCGAAGACGATGCGACCGTCGTCGTCGCAAAACCAGTCCAGGTAACGCCCGTCGGAAGCGGAGCCGACACGACGGCATTGCTCAAGTCGTTCCCAAAATCGCTGATCTTCCAGTGAATCGAGTACTCCGTGGCACTCCCGACGTGGGGCGGGAAAGGACCCGAGTTTTGCACGGCGGACGACGGATCGTTTGTATAACCTTTTGCGCTGAAGTAAACCAAACTCGAGATCTTCGTTTCTTCCGTCGTTTCAGCGAACGTTTGATTGCCGGACACGTAGTACGGCACTGACGGCGATGAAAGTACGACATCTGCTTTGACGTACAAATTCTTATTCGAAAGCCCCTGCAGGGAAACGGGCGCGGAGAGCGTCGTCGAAAGGGTAAGGTTCAAACTTCCGACCGTGCTGGGTTCGACGAACGCGAGGGCCGGCGTCGTCGATGAATTCCACGTCACGGTTCTCGTTGAAGGATTGAAAATTCCGTCCGTCTTCACGCTCGACCAGTCCGCAAAACCGGAAAGGATCGCCTTCACGACGACATCCTTCAAAGCGATCCCGCTTTGATTGTTGTACTGGATCGAATAGTTCAACGTATCCACCGGCTTTGCGACGTAATTGTCCGATCCGTTCACGGTGACACTCACGCCGATCGGCGAAGGTGAAAGGGGAAACGTGGCTTGGTAGTCGGCAATGTCGTAGTTTTGTCCGTTCAAAACGGCGTACAGCTTCAAGGGTATCGTAAATGAAGAGGCGCTTGAGTCGGTGAATACCCCCTTGATGGTTACGGTTCCGGTCGCGTTCGCCGCAGCCGAACCGAGCGCGAAGGTGTTGGCGAGGGTCGCAGCCGGAGCGCTCGCCGACTTGAATTGAAACGAACTCGGGAAGTCCGCTTCGAGGATCATCGCGGGAAAATTGAAATCGGAACTGTTGGCATAATTGACATCGAACGAAAGAGCAGAGCCGTTCAATATTTGATCCGGCTTTGTAACGCTCATTGCGACGGCCGAATTGGATAAAAGAACTTTTACCTCTTGCTTCACCTCGAAGCGGCTTCCCGTTTGATTGAAGTAAAAGAATGAAACGTCCAATGTTTGGCTGGAATTCAAGTCGCCGACCGGGATCACTTGATAGCTCTTTTTCACGAGATCTCCAACCCCTACGTCGCCTGTATTTTCCGAGTAAACACTTCCGCTCGTCGTCGAGTTCCAAATCAAAAGTCCGTTCGAGAGGGTTACGGCGATCGACGAGTTCGTGATCGGATTGCCGGACACGTTCGTTATGTTGAGATCCAGTTCGAAAGGAACCCCGCGCGAGACGTCGGTCGGCGCCGTGACCTCCAAATCGACCCCCTTCGGCTGATTCAAGTAGTACGTAATGAACGCAACGCCGGCGATTATCACGGCGAGGCCGACGAAGATCATTCCCCAAAGGACTTTGGGGATCCAAGCCGAAACCGTCCTCTTGGCGGAGGACTTTCTGAATTTCTTCAATCTTTTTTCTATATCCGAGATTGCCATGTAAGTGCAGCGGTCACTTCAAATATAGTAAATTATTTTCATTTATTTTTGAACCGCAGGATTCGCACAGAAACTCTTGGCTTCCTTCGTTGAAGAACGCGATGTCCGATGCGCCGCACCACGTGCACGATGCATGGCGCGGGTCATATCCCAAAACGGAGATGAGGGCGACGAGGTCGAAAGCGCCGGATCGGAGCGAATGAACGAGAAGGTCCCACAGCGCGGGATCGGGAACCGCTTCCGGGGAAATCGTCCGAAGGACGCTTGCTGCCCGCAAAGCTTTTGCAAAAAACCCCTCCTTTCCCTTCGACGCCCTAAAATCATCCTCCACGACCGCGTCGGTCAAGGTGAGCGCGTTCTTTTCCACAATTTTCACCGTTGCGAGATTGCATGTGTCCAAATGGGGGGAAAGCTTCGAGACGATTTTTTTCCCTCCCGGCGCCCGTACGCGAACCCTGCCGAGATCCTCCGTATAGAAATCGAAGATCTTGTCGTGCTCCTTGCTGTTTTTGAAGCCGAGAACGATGGCTCTCGTGACGTATTCGGACATAATGCAAAATTTAAATGTTTAAATATTTAAACATTTTTTGCCGCTTTCGGCGTCCGCCAATAGCCGAGGCGCGCTTTTCCTCCGATCATGAGCCTTGTTTGAGCATCGAGTGCCGGAATGGCGCCGAAGAAAATGAAGACGAGCGGCATAAGCGCCCACTCGACGAAATAATAGAAATAATATCTTTTCTTGAAACCTTTGATCCGGGGCGCCATAAGAATAAGGCTCAAGACGGCCGAGACGATGATGCCGATCGTCGAAAGATTTAAAATGACGCCTGTCATCCGCGGCAGGTTATACGACAAGATCGAGCTTTTGAAATTCTCGTTTCCAAGGATATTCGGAAGGATGCCGAACAAAAAAATGATGAACGAGCTCGTTGACCACGAAAAGAAGCCGTCGAATTCCGTCCACAGCCAAAATCGCCTGACTCTTTTCGGAATGCTGCTCTCTCTTTTCAAATCCCTTGCAAGATACACGAAGTTTTCCGCCCCCCACGCCCATCGGCGCTGTTGCTTGTAGAGATTCTTCATGGCCTCAAAAAAATTCTTTCCGACCACCGCATCCATGTATACCGGATAGAGAAGGGGGACCGTCCGCCAGTCGCCTTTGTAGCGCGCCAAGCACTGGAAGAATATCCGCGCATCCTCCGAAACGAGGTCGGTTTCCCAAAAACCCACATCGACGAGAGCTTTTAAAGGAAGGCTGTGCGAAGAAAAAGTGACCAGCTGTTCGGGACGCGAAGATTGCATCAAATGCCAAAAGCTCGACGAAAACCCGACGAGCCGCGCAAAAAATTTTGCATCCCCAAGATTGTTCGTGAAGAGCGGAATGGGCTGATAACTCGATCGGAGAGGATTGGGCGCCTTGAGAAAATGATACGCCAAGATGCCGAAGTAGTCGCTCTCCGTCCTCGTGTCGCTGTCGAAAACGGAAACCAAAACGTCCTCGTACGGGATGTGCCGTTCGTCGACGAGGACGGGCAAGGCGTGTTTGATGGCCCACGTTTCATTGGATCCCTTCCCGGGCAGCTCGCCGGGCAAACCAGCCGGATGGAACGTTGTGGCAAACCCGCCGAATACCGATCTGAACTTTTTCTCTATCTTTTCCGCCGTCTCGCGATCCGCTTCCCCTCCCCGCTCTTCGCAGGCGAGAAGAACGAATATCTTTTCCTTCGGATAGTTCGCCTCGACCAAGCTTTCCAAACTTTGATCGATGACGCCGTATGGTTCCTTGTACATCGGCAATATAACGAGGTGGCGGATCCTTTCCCAATCCAACTTTTCCGCTTTCAGTCTTTCGAGCCAATCGATTTTGAGGTTCTTTCTCATGCGCGAGAGGGCGAATCTGAGATGCAAGAACAAATAAAAAAGCTTGAGGAGCCAATAAAGATCGTAAAGTAAAATAAAAATAACGACCACTTGGGGCAACTTCCACGAAAGAAACGTAAGACCGAGGAGAGTAACCCAAGCAGCCGTGCCGGGGATCAGTTCATAAATCCGCATGATGATTTACCAAAGAAGAATGCCGAGCAAGCGATCGATGCTCAAGGACCCGCCGCTCAAAAACACAAGAAGCACGGCCGACGCGAGGATCAAAAGATCGAATTCATAGCCGCCGACGAAACCGCTTTTCCGTTTCACGGCCGCGATGATCACGATGAATTCAATGACGAAGAGCGCCGCGACGATTTGCGTGAAAAATCCCGCTATCAATGCCAAACCGCCGATGACCTCGAGGATCGCAACAAGCGTCCCCCACAAGCGCCCCGGCTTGAACCCCATGCCGGCAAAGCTCTCGCCCGTCGCCTTCAAATCCTTCATTTTGGGCAAACCGTGGCGGATGAAAATGAGCCCCAAAACAACCCTCAAGAACAAAATCCCCCAATCGCTCCAAATCAACAGCAGTTGAATCATAGGGATAGTATACCCCTCCCCTTGAGCGATTTCCAGTTCCTTGATACCTTCTATACTACTGGCTTGCTATGAAAATCCTATCGATAGAAACAAGCTGCGACGAAACGTCGATCGCCTTCGTGGAAGCGTCCGGCGGGATCAAGACCCCCCGCTTTTCAGTGCTGCAGAACGTCGTTTCGTCCCAAATAGCGCTTCACGCCCCTTTCGGCGGCGTCGTTCCGAACATCGCCAAGCGCGAGCATCTCAAGAACCTCCCCGTTGTATTGGATTCCTTGTCCCCTAAACCCCATACCCTCTTCCCTGACGTCGTCGCTGTCACGGTTGGTCCCGGCCTCGAGCCAGCTCTTTGGACCGGCGTCAACTTCGCAAAGGAGATCCGCAAAAAATATTTCCCGAAAGCGAAGCTTGTCGGCGTCAATCACATGGAAGGACATCTGTATTCTTTTTTGCTCGAGCAAAAAAAGATCAAATCCAAAGCTCAAATGACAAATGCCAAAACCTATCCAGCGGTGGGACTGGTGGTCTCCGGAGGGCACACGATACTCCTCTTGCTCAAATCGCTCACGGAATGGAAAAAACTCGGCGAAACGCGTGACGATGCGGTCGGCGAAGCCTTCGATAAAGTGGCTCGGATGCTCGGCCTCCCGTATCCCGGCGGACCCGAGATCCAAAAGGCGGCAGCACAGGGCGATGCCGGGTCCATAAATTTTCCGCGACCGATGATGAAAGATAAGAACTACGATTTCAGCTTTTCCGGCCTCAAGACGTCGGTGCTCTACTATATAAGAGACCATAAAGAGCAATCACGGAACAACCATTTTGTCGAAGATGTCGCGGCGAGCTTCCAGGCGGCTGCCGTTGAAACACTCGCCCATAAAACGGCCCGCGCCGTGCAAGAATTCAAGGCGCGGTCGATCATTCTTGCGGGCGGCGTCGCTGCAAACCGATCGCTCCGCGAAACGCTCGAGGGGACAAGCGAGAAACTCGGCGTGCACTTTTTTGCGCCGCCCATGGCGTACAACACGGACAACGCCGCGATGATCGCCGCCGCCGCTTATATCCAAACGCTCAAGAAAAAGAGCCGCCGCATCACGGCGCAAGCAAACTTAAGCTTGTAGTTCGCCACGTACCCTCGCTCAGGCTGTCTCCGGGGCGACGCCCAAGTCTTAGCCTTCGCGGGGGTACGTGGCTCGCCCTTCAACGTCCTCCCGGTGCGAAGCCCCCGGGAGGCTAAATATTGAGAAAATCGTTGTCACTAAAACTGAGGTAACTCGCGGCTTCTTTAAAGAAACTGGCTAGGTTTAAAATTGTTTCCTCAGAAGCCGACTCGAGGAACAGCAACCATCTCCGTCCCTCTCGTGGAAACACAAAAGAAAAATCCCGCGGCGAAATCCGTGTTCGCCGCGGGAACGTAAAAAGTATGAGAGCCAGATCGGTGTTCTGATCTGGCTCAAATTTTTATGCTACTGTTTCAGGTACGGCTTGCCCGGACTCGAGCTGGTGACGTCGCTCCTCAAGGATCTCAGCGGGAATATACTTCTCGGCGTTCCAACTCTTGATTTCTGAAGGGACATCGCCTTCCCATTTTCCTACCAGGATCTGGTAGGAAACATACTCTTTGGCGAAGAGTATCTTGCACTCCTCGTCGCCGATTTCTTCCGCCTCGCTGCCCCTTCCGCCCGGCTGGTGGAACTCCAGCCTCGAAAAGGACGCGAACACATCGGACAACGAGTCTGGGCAATGCGGACGAAACTCGACCGCTACCGGTGTCCAAACGGCATCTTTGACGAAACCGTTTGGAAGGTCGATTGCAGGCTCCGTAAGCCTCTCGACTTGAAAGCCGGCATCTTCCCCGTTACATCTTCCGAGGATGTAAGCGTCGCCAGTTCCAATGCGATATTGAGCACCCCCGTCAATTCGCTGTTCGTCGCAACCAGCGAATATTGCTACGTTAAACAATCTCCATCCGTTTTTTGACGAATCCCACGGGGGTTGGCAATGGGTGGTGGTGTGCCGGTAGTCGACTATCCCTATCATCTCACCAGCACTCCAGATTTCCGTCATCATCCCCTTGATGAAGGACGGAATCGGGATCTTCGAGTTTCGAATATAGATCTGCATTTCATTTCTCCTTGCTCGTTATTACACGAGCTTTAAGTTTTTTGATTTTGTCTTTATACTTCAGCTTCCGCGAACCAACCAGGCCCGTGGAAATGTCCTTTCGGACGAAAAACTTTGAGCAGTTTGATCGCTCATTGAAACTACCAAGTCAACCCTGATGGCCTCAATGAGCGACCAAATCACAAGGAGAAATCCCGATGTCCGATTCTCAATTTTCTGGTTAAATTATAGCATATATTGGTACAATAGTCAATACTACAAAAACTCATTGATTTAAGCCATAATTTACCCGATGAGCTCTGATTTCTCGAAGCCGTACGATCCAAAGGAAACCGAATCTGGCATTTACCGAATGTGGCTCGATTCCGGGTACTTCAACCCCGATAACCTGCCGGTCAATAAAAATTCAAAATTAAAAATTAAAAATTACGTCGTATACATGCCCCTCCCGAATGTGACGGGAACGCTCCATATGGGGCATGCTTTGGATAATACCGGATCGGATATTTTGATCCGGTATTACCGCATGAAGGGCTTCCGGACGCTCTGGCTTCCCGGAACCGATCATGCCGGTATCGCAACGCAGTACAAAGTTGAAAAAGAATTGCGTAAAGAGGGCGTCTCCCGGTTCGAGCTCGGTCGGGAAAAATTCATTGAACGCGTCTGGAAATGGAAAGAAGAATATGGCGGCATCATCATCGATCAGCTTAAAAAACTGGGCGCCTCGGCCGACTGGTCGCGCCTCCGGTTCACCATGGATCCGGATTATGCGAAGGATGTCCTCCAAGCTTTCGTCCATTATTATAAAAAAGATCTCATCTATCGCGGCCTCCGTACGGTCAACTGGTGCCCGCGATGCGGTACGAGCTTGTCGGAGCTTGAATTGGAACACCAGGAAGAAAAGGGAGCGCTGTGGTATATAAAGTATCCACTCGTCGATACAAAACACGATATACAAAATACTCAATACATCGTGGTCGCGACAACCCGGCCTGAAACGATGCTCGGCGACACAGCCGTTGCCGTGAATCCGAACGATAAGCGGTATGCGAAGCTCGTCGGGAAAACCGTACGGCTTCCTCTCACCGATCGGGAGATACCGATCGTCGCGGATATGAAAATAGATCCCGGATTCGGGACGGGGGCCGTGAAGGTCACGCCGGCGCACGACATTCTCGATTTTGAGATCGGCCAGCGGCATAAGCTCCCATCGATCCAGATCATCGACGAACGGGGAAAGATGAATGCGAACGCCGGATCGTATGCCGGTATGAAAACGGAAGAAGCGCGGAAAGCGATCGTCGAACGACTGGCATCCGAGGGATTGCTCGAAAAAGAGGAACCTTACGTGCACAACGTTACGATCTGCTATCGCTGCGGACACGTCATCGAACCGATCCCTTCGATGCAATGGTTCCTCAAAATGGACAAGCTCGCCCATAGCGCCTTGAAGGCGGTTCGATCCGGCACCGTGAACATTCAGCCGGAAAATTTTCAAAAGATTTATTTCGACTGGCTCGAGAACATCCGCGATTGGACGATCTCGCGCCAGCTCTGGTGGGGGCACCGCCTGCCCGTTTACTTCTGTAAACAGGCGGCGAATGACAAATTCCAAATTCCAAATTCCAAAAACGGGAACAACTTCGTTGTCGCCGCGGAGAAGCCGGAGGTCTGCCCGATCTGCGGGAAGTGCGACATGGAGCAATCACCGGACGTGCTCGACACGTGGTTCTCGTCGGCCCTGTGGCCCTTTGCCGGCCTTTCGGAATCCGACCGGAAGAATTATTACCCCGGCAATTTCGTTTCAAACGCACGCGACATCTTGAATTTGTGGGATGCCCGTATGATATTTTCCGGACTTGAATTCATGGGGAAGCCGCCGTTCCAAAACGTTTTCGTCCACGGCACCATCCTTACAAAAGATGGCAAGCGCATGTCGAAAAGCTTGGGAACCGGCATCGACCCCCTGAAATACATCGATCAATACGGAGCAGACGCAACCCGGTTTGCCGTCGTTTGGCAGGCGAACGGACAGGATATCCGCTGGGACGAAGCGGCGGTCATGGCCGGCAGAAAATTTTGCAACAAGATATGGAACGCAAGCCGGTTTGTCCTGGAACAAACCGCAACTTCAAAATTCGAGATTCGGAATTCGAAGTTGGCTCCACAAACCGAAGCAGACAAGGAAATCTTAAGCAAGTTGGCCGAAACCAAAAAGCAAACCGAGCGATACATCGAAACGTTCGAATTTGCGAAGGCTCTTCAAAATCTTTACGACTTCTTTTGGCACGACTTTTGCGACACCTACCTCGAAGAATCGAAGAAGCAGATCGCCGACGAGAAGATGAGGCCTTCCACCCAAACGATCTTGCGGAATACCCTCATCGAATCTCTTAAAATGCTCCACCCGTTCATGCCTTTTGTAACCGAGGCCGTCTATCGAAACCTCGACGAGCAAAGCGATCGATTTCTCATGACAACCGAATGGTGACCAACTACCTCAATTTGATCCCGGTATTCGTGATCGCCGCCATCCCGGCCCTCGTCTGGCTTCTTTTTTTCCTCAAAGAGGATCTGCATCCGGAGCCGAAAAAGATGCTCGCCATAACGTTCCTTGCGGGCATGGCATCAAGCATCCCCGTCCTCTTCATCGAGCTCGTATTCCAAAAAATAGCGATAACTCCGCTCCACAGCATCCTTCTCTTCATCGTCGGCATCGCTATCATCGAAGAGGTCTTTAAATTTTTCGCGACCTATCTCGCGAATGCCGAAAGCAAGTACCTCGACGAGCCTGTCGATGCCATGATCTACATGATCACGGCCGCTCTTGGGTTTGCGACAATAGAAAATTTCTTCGTTGTGAGAAATAGCCTTGATATCGTGAACTTGAAGACCATCTTCGACATGCTGAATGCGGTCTCCCTCCGCTTCGTCGGCGCCACGCTTCTCCATGCGCTCGCTTCCGGTATCGTCGGCTACTACTGGGCGCTCGATCGTTTCAAAAAAAAGCGCGGGGCTGTTTGGATCGGCCTTCTTATAGCAGCTGCAGTTCACGCCATTTTCAATTTCTTCGTCGTGCAATTCCAATCGAGCGATATTTTTTACCCGACGTTTTTCCTCGTCTTCATCGCATTTTGGGTTCTTGCCGACTTTGAGCGTACCAAAAGGATAAGCAACGGTGTATAATGGAAATATGGACGAAGAAAATAAGGGCAGCGATATCTTTGTGGAACTCGCCAAGGTGAAGAGCGATCCAGTTCCCATTAAAATCGAGGATGATAAAACTTCCATCTCTTCCGACGAAGGAGAAGGGACGCTGACGGTTGACGTGTATGATGACGGCGACGATATTGTGGTTCAATCGACCGTTGCGGGCGTCGATGATGACGACCTCGAGATCAACATCACGACCGAATCAGTGACCGTAAAAGGCACCCGGAAGCAGGAAAAGAAAATCGAAGAAAAGAATTACTTCTATCAGGAACTTTTTTGGGGATCATTTTCACGGTCCATCATCCTTCCTCAGGAAGTCGATCCGGACCACTCGACAGCGAATCTCTCGAAAGGCGTCCTGACCATCCGCATGCCAAAACTCACCCGCTCGAAGACAAAAAAATTGAAGGTGAAGGCAGCTGATTAAGCTGAACAAAAAAACCGCCTTGAGCGGTTTTTTTTATTACGGAGCAAGATAGGTCACCTCGACGAATCCGGGCGAGCCGCTCGATCCGCTGTTCACGGAGCCAAATGCGCCGCCTCCGCCGCCGGCACCATAACCGCTCGCGGCGCTTCCCGCCCCGCTACAAGCCCCCGCGCCGTTGCCGCCGGCGCCGTAGTAAGAGGCACCCCCGCCGCCTCCGCCGTCGCCGCAGCCGCTTGCCGAGGTGCTCGTACCGCCGTTGTATCTCGACGAATTACCGCCGTGGCCGCCGGCATAACCGCTATTGCCGTATGACCCGCCGCCTCCGCCGCCTCCGGTTGAAGCGGTCGTAGAATCAGATGAATTACCGCCCGCGCCGCCGGGATAAGAACCTCCACTCGAGCCGGCCGTACCGCCGGCTGTTGCTCCGCCGCTTGCGCCGCCGGCTCCCCCGGCACTTCCGTTCCCAGCATTCCCGCCCTTGCCTCCGTTCGCGACCAAACTTCCAAAAGAAGAATTGCCGCCGTTACCGCCTGCCGCGAGAGAAGACGCTCCGCCGGCGCCGGCACCGCCGACGGCATACGAAATATTACCGCTCACGGATACCGGGTAGTTGATATAAGCTTGGCCGGCACCGCCACCGGCACCGCTCGCCGTACCCTGATTCCCGAATCCGCCGCCGCCTCCGCCGCCAACCATCGTCACAAGAACTACCGTGGCGCCATAGGTATTGGTCCACGTACCGCTTGAATAGTATGTTTGACTTACGGCATGCGGCGTGATCGAAATGGTATTACTCATGGTACTGGTACCTTGGCCGCTTAAAGCGGCAACGGTATACGTATAGGTGGTACCGAGCGATAAGTTTGGATCGGCGTATGAATACACATTACCGACCGCGATCAAAGGCGATCCGGAGCGATATATCTCATAACCCGTTACGGAGGATGTTGAAGAGGTCGGTGCGCTCCAACTGATGGTCGCGACTGCCGTCGATGTTCCTGAAAGTGAAGTAAGATTCAGATTTTGAGGAGCGCCCGGCGGAGAGGATGGGGAGGATTGCGAGACAAGTGATGACGTTGCAAAGAGTCCCGACGGTACGAGACCGAGATCCGAACCATAGGCAATGACGCCCGGATCGCTCGCAATCATTGGATTCGATTCCAGCTGAGCCTGATACTTCACCGATTCGGGGATTGCTCCAAGTTCCCACCCGTTCCCGTTCGTCGCATAGAGATAATACAGCCCGTTCGCGACCGTATTCATGGGGTCGACCGGGAGCTTAGAAAGAGGCGATCCGGAAGAAATTTTGCTGAAATCAATAGGAATCCAACCGCCTCCATCCACCTTTGTATAAGTCGACGTTGAATCGCAGTGATAGGTCCATCCCGCCGGTGGAGTGGGAAGTGAGAGATCGGAGCATAAAGAGGAGGCATCAGGGATCGAAATATAGGTGGTCGAAGCGGTACCAATATTCACATCGTACTGATCCGCCCGGAAAATACCAATGGCGCTGTTCAATGCAGCAAGATCAGAGAGCCTTGTACTATCTCTCCCCTGTTTTAAAAGTTCCGCCGGATTCAAAACCAAAACAACGGCCGTCGCAAGGACGCCCAAGATCGCTATAACGACCAATAATTCTATTAAAGTAAATCCCCTCCGAAATCCTGACATGTGATACCCCCGTCGCAACAGAAACCACACCCCCTTTTTCACAAAAACGAAACTCTATCTTTCTATTTTAAAAATTTCGCGCGAGAAGGTCAAATCGTTCTCCACGATCGAACTCGTTTTTGAATTTTTCGAAGCTCGCAGCGCCGGGAGAGAAAAGAACAACCACAGGATTTAGGGGATGGGGTTTAGGGGATGGGGTTTTTACCCTTTCCACAATCGATTCGAGGTCTTCAAATAGTTGGGGTTTCTCTTTTTTGAAGTAATTCTGCTTCTTCAGTTCGGCAATAAGCCTTTTCGTTGCACTGCCGCTCAAGAAAAAAACGTCTCCCGACGGAAGCGTGCTCCGTATCTCCTTCGCGAGCGGTTTAAAATCGAGATTCTTGTCCGTCCCGCCGGTTATCAAGATCAGCCGGCCGTCACCATGGAACCTCCGAATGGCAGCTATCACGGCATCGGGTGACGTTGCCGCCGAGTCATTGACCACCCGTAAGCCTTCCTTTTCGAGGATTATCTCCTCCCGGTACTTTATTTCCGGCAAACTCCTCACTGCCGCCGCGATCTCGAACCAAGAGATGCCGGCAAGATGCGCAGCAAGGGCTGCGGCCATGAGATTCATCACATTATGTTCTCCCCTCTTTCGAGTCAATGAGACCGCACCCTCCGATATCACCTCCTCGCTCCGTCCATTTTCTTGGAAAAACAAAGAGCCGTTCTTCGGGAAAATCCCGTTCTTGCTCTTTGACAAGTGCCTCAGGGAAAAGAAATAGATCTTTGCCTTCGGATGCAGCTTCAGGAAAAATGCGGTCCATCGGCTGTCGCCATTCAAGATCAGTTTCTGATCCCTCTTTTGCCCTTTGAAGATGTTCGCTTTCGCGCGCGCGTAATCTTCCATTTTCCTATAACGATTCAAATGGTCCGAATAAAGGTTCGTTATGACGGCGATTTCCGGTGCGTACTTCGACCCCGGCAAGCGTTCCAGATGCCACGACGAAAGCTCGACGACCACCGGCATTTTCGCGCTTTTCAGCCGATCCGCCAAATCGAGAAGTGCAAGATTCGACGAATTTCCCGCAGCGGCGACACTTTTATTCCTTGTCCGTAAAAAATGAGCTACCCAATTTGTCGTGGTCGTTTTTCCCCGAGTTCCCGTGACGGCGATCACCGGATTTTCCACGACATCGAAGAATATTCGCGCATCGTTGACCAAAAGCCGCTTCCGCTTTTTTGCGACGGCGAGGTATTCGCTTTCGCGCCGCACCGCCGGGTTCACGACAATGATGTCGTTCCGTTCAAAATCTTCCTTCCGATGTTCGCCAAGAACGAACTTTATTTTTTTCGCCGCGCTTCCGAGCGATCGGATCGAAGCCTCGAGCTCGCTTTTCGTCCGCACATCGGTCACCGTGACACGGGCGCCGTGGCGCACGAGCCATTTAGCTGTCGCAACGCCGCCGCCCAGGACCCCGAGTCCCATCACTAAAACTTTTTTATCCTTAAGATTCATACCTTCTATTAATTATAAGAAAAACCATGTTATTTTGAGGCAGCTCTCGGAGGCGAGCAAGCTTGGTTCCCCGGAAGGGATTGCGAGCCGAGAGCGCAGGGCGGCCTTGGCCGCTGGAGCCAAGGAACGCCCGGTGCCGAAAAGTAACATGGTTTTTTGCTTAAAGGAACGGAACGATGAGGAGAGCCACGATGTTGATAACCTTGATAAGCGGGTTGATTGCGGGGCCCGCGGTATCCTTATACGGATCGCCGACGGTGTCTCCCGTGACGGCAGCCTTATGAGCATCCGATCCCTTGCCGCCGTGATTCCCCGATTCAATGTATTTCTTCGCATTGTCCCATGCGGCTCCGCCGGAAGTCATGGAAATCGCGATGAAGAGCCCCGAAACGATCGTGCCGATCAAGAATCCGCCGAGCGCTTCCTTTCCCAAAACGAATCCAACGAGGAGCACCATCGCGACCGGCAAAAGCGCCGGCACGATCATTTCCCGGAGCGCCGACTTCGTCACGATGTCAACGGCCTTCTTATAATCGGGTTTTGCCGAACCTTCGAGAAGCCCCTTGATTTCCCGGAATTGTCTCCGAATTTCTTCGACGATCGAGCCGGCTGCTTTGCCGACCGATTTCATGGCCATCGACCCAAAGAGATACGGAATCGCAGCTCCCAAAATGAGACCGATCAAAACATATGGATTTTGGATGTCGAATGTGACGTTCGAAGAAGCTTTTTGAACCGCATCCGTGTATGCGCTGAAGAGCGCAAGCGCGGCGAGTCCGGCCGATGCGATGGCATACCCTTTCGTTACCGCCTTCGTGGTGTTTCCGACGGCATCCAAGGCATCCGTGATCTTCCGGACATCTTCCGGAGCGCCGCTCATTTCGGCAATGCCGCCGGCGTTATCCGTGATCGGCCCGAACGAATCAATGGAAACGATGATGCCGGCAACGGAAAGCATCGAAACGGCGGCGATCGCAACGCCATAGATGCCCGCAAGCAAGTATGATCCGATGATACCGCCCACGATCACGAGGATCGGAAGGAACGTCGATTCCATGCCGACCGAAAGACCGATAATAATGTTCGTTCCATGCCCCGACTTCGAAGCATCGGCGATACTCTTCACCGGTTTGTACTTTTTCGAAGTGTAATAATCCGTGATGACGACCATGAGAGCCGTCACAAGAAGGCCGATGAGACTCGAGAAGAATATGTTCATGGCATTCCCGCCCATGAACGACTGGGCGGCGAAGTAGAAGAGGACCGCCGCAACGACCAAGGCCGCCGCGAGCCCTTTATAGAGCGCGCCCATGATCGATTCGCTCTTGCCAAGCTTCACAAAAAAACTTCCGACGATCGATGCGATGATCGCGAGGCCGCCGAGGACGAGCGGAAAGATGAGCTGGGCGCCGGAGAGCGCAAGCGCGCTTCCGATCAAGATCGAAGCGGTCAAGGTCACCGCGTACGTCTCAAAAAGATCGGCGGCCATGCCGGCGCAGTCACCGACGTTGTCACCGACGTTGTCGGCGATCACGCCGGGATTCCTCGGATCATCTTCCGGAATGCCGGCCTCAACTTTTCCAACCAAGTCGGTTCCGACGTCCGCCGCTTTCGTAAAAATGCCGCCGCCGAGGCGGGCAAAAACGGAGATCAAGCTCGCGCCGAATCCAAGACCGATCAAGCTCCGGACATCATGCGTCAAAAGGAAGAATCCCGAAACCGCAAGAAGACCAAGACCGACGACAAGGAGTCCCGTGACCGATCCGGCCTTGAAGGCGAGCGAGAGCGCCGATTTCAACCCTCGGCTCGCTGCGTCCGTCGTTTTCGAGTTCGATCGGACGGCAACGCTCATGCCGAGAAATCCCGCGAGGGCCGAAGCGATCGAGCCGACCAGAAATCCCACGGCCGTCAGCCAGCCGAGCGCGAGGTAAATTGCGACGAAAAGAACGACCGCAACGACCCCGACCGTTTTGTACTGCCGCCCGAGATATGCGGATGACCCTTCCTGGATCGCTCTCGA
>JAKAGX010000019.1 GCA_021825465.1 bacterium
CGGAAACTCCATTTATCAAGAACAACTCCACAGTGCAGCGGAGCAAATCCGGAAAGGGAGGTTGCTCTCTCAAGCGCTGGAGGCAATGCCGGAATTCCCGCCGCTTGTTTCGCAGCTCATTTCGGTCGGCGAATCGACCGGACGCCTCGAGGAACTTTTGGGGAAGATCAACGATTTTTATTCACGCGAAGTGGAAAATACCGTCGAGAATTTAGTCTCCCTCATCCAGCCGATCCTCATGGTCGTGATCGGCGTCATTATCGCGTTTCTCTTCGCTTCCATCCTGCTCCCGATCTACAATATGTCGCAGGCATTTTAGTGTGCTATAATAAATGTAAATAAAAACGGTCGAACAATATACGAACAAACGCAATGAATAAAAGCAAAAAAGAGGGTTTTACGCTCATCGAAATGCTCGTCGTGATCGCGATGATCGGACTCCTTTCGGCGGTCGTCTTGGTCGCCTTGGGGCCGTCGCGGAACAAAGCGAAGGATACGAGGATCATATCGGACGTGAACCAGGCGAGGTCGTACATGGAAGCGACCTATGACCCGACTGCCGGCGGATACCCGGATTACACGGCCGGTTTCACTGCAAGCAGCAGTTTGGCGTCTTTGAGCCTCGACGTTACGAACCAAAACGGCGATACGGCCGGAAAGAACAGCGGCGGCCTTTATCTCAATGAGGCAAAGTCCGGATCGGTCTATTCCGCGTACGCCTTTTATGCGAAGTTGGCAAGCGACGATACGAAAGCATATTGCGTCGACAGCGCCGGCAACAGCGGGACGGTAACGGAATCGTCCATCGGCACTGCCGCGGTGTGCCCGTAAGCGATTTCGCGGGTCTTTGTAACGAGACAAAAACATGGCTCCTTTGAGGGGCCATGTTTTTTGGTCGGGGAGAGTAGTATAATAAGTGCAATGCGGAAAATGAAACAAGAAAAGAGCGGCTTCACGCTCATCGAAATGCTCGTCGTCGTGGCCATCATCGGCCTCCTTTCTTCCGTCGTTTTGAACGCCTTGGGGCCCGCACGAAACAAGGCAAAGGATGCCCGCATCATGCAGGAGGTGGGGCAAGTGAGGGACATCGCGGAAACGCTCTATAACGGCCATTATCCGGAAAGCATTGCGGTAACGCCCGGCGTCACGCCGTCGAATAGCGATCTTGCATCCCTCGATTCCGATATCACGACCCAAGGCGGCGAGCTGCATGTGGTTTTGTCTTCCGATTCGGCAACCTTCATCGCCTATTCGAAATTGAACACGCTAGCAACGGATCAATCGGGGAACGAGCAAACCCAATACTATTGCCTCGACAGCAGCGGGAAGGCGGTGTTTCTTCTCTCGCAACCGAATGATGCTGCGGTAGGGGGGTCCTCCCCGGCAACGTGCGAATAAGATGAATCCCGCTCCAGTCGGTTATCTCCTGCTTTTTATTCTTGGCTTGGCGTTCGGGAGCTTTTTCAACGTTTTGATTTTACGGTATTCGCCCGAAGGACCGCTTTTCGATCGCAAGAGATTGAGCGGCCGATCGCACTGTCCGAAGTGTTTTCATGAACTCGGCGTGAAAGAGCTCGTCCCGGTCCTCAGTTTCCTCTTCTTAAGAGGAAAGTGTTCCTCGTGCGGCCAAAAAATATCATGGTTTTATCCCTTTACGGAGCTTGCGACCGCGATCCTTTTCGCCGGCGTGCCCTATTTTCTGAACTCGTTCTACGGGATTTCCGGAGCGGAGTTTTGGAGCTTCACCGGACCCTTGTGGTACTACCTTTTTCTCCTTTCGTGGCTTCTCATCGCACTCACCTTCCTCCTTATCGCGCTCATCGATTTCCGGTACTACGTCGTGCCGGACGAATTGAATATCCTCCTTGTCATTTTCGGCGCTCTCGTCTCGTTTTTGCTTTTCTATCACGTGCGGGAACTTTTGCCGTTCCGGACGTCTTTTCTCGAAAATTACGTGATGATCTTTGCGCCGACGGGAAACGTCCTTGCCGATCATTTGATCGGGGCCTTGGGCGGCGGCATATTTTTTGAACTTCTCGTCCTCGTGAGCCGGGGGAGGGGGATCGGATTCGGCGATGTAAAACTTGCATTTGCGTCGGGGATCGCGATCGGCTGGCCGGATATCGGCCTCGCGGTATTCATTTCTTTCGTCTTGGGAGGGATTTTGGGAAGCTTGCTCCTTCTTTTCAAAAGGAAGGGCATGAAAGATAGAATACCGTACGCGCCCTTTTTCGTGACCGGGGTTGCCGTGACGGCTCTCTTCGGACAAGCGCTCGTCTACGGCTATTTCAAGCTCTTCGGGATGTAGCAAGAGGCGCTCGGGAGGTCTGTGTACCGCAGAAAGTCTGTGATATCATTAATGGAATGGAAGATGCGAAAGACCAAAGCGCTTTCACACTCATCGAAACTCTCGTCGTGATCGCCATCACGGCGGTGCTTTCCACCATTTTCATCGTTTATAGCGGCTCTTCAAACAGCAATCTCAATCTCTATACGAGCAGGGCGGAGGTGGTATCGACGCTTGAGAGGGCCAAATCGCTTGCGCTCGACAAGAGCGCATACGGCAGCTACGGGGCAAAGGGCTCTTACTGCGCGTTCGGCGTCCATTTCGATTTGGCCGGTGGGAGGAATTATTATTTGTACGGCGTCGCGACGTCGTCCAACAACTGTTCCGGCGTGAGTTATGCGTGGCCGGGATCCGGAATCCAGACATCAACCTTGACCGGCCAGGCCCAATTTGTTTCGCCGACTCCCGCGGATATTTATTTCGTTCCGCCTTATTTCTTGGGGAGTGCCACCGGGAAGATCGTCATTCAAGATAAGAAGAGCGGTGCCAAGGTCGCAATCGGGGTCGATGCCGGCGGAAGCGTTTCCGCCCTCTCGTCGCCGTAGACCAACTATGAAGGGATTTTTCAAAGACAAAGAAGGCAGCTTGATGATAGAATCGATGGTTGCCGCAAGTCTCGTTGTCGTGGGGCTCCTCGGCCTCTTCAATTTGATATACAACTCAACGGAGCGCGATAGCCTCGTCATTCACCAGTTGCAGGCGACCTATCTTGCGGCGGAAGGCATCGAAGTCGTCAAAAATATCTCGGATGCGGATGTCGCAAACGACAACCTATGGGACAGCGGCCCGGGCAATCAGCCGTTCGACGGTTGTTATGCCGTTTCTTACGATTCAAACGACGGCAATTTGTTGGCATCGGGGGGAGGGATCAATCTTTTTTTCGCCACTTCTTCGTCCGGCGAAGGCATCTTTGCTTCGCAGACCGATCTTAATTCGAGTTATCTTTCGCCTTCCCGGACGCTCTTTACGAGATCCGTGTGTATCAGCGTGAGCGGCGATGCCATGACCGTCAATTCTACGGTGAATTGGTCGGAACACGGTACGAATCAAACCACAACCTTGTCGGACATCTTCTATAACTGGAGACCGTAGCATGCGCAATTCCAAATTCCAAATTTCAAATTCCAAGTTTAACGAAGGGTTCACCCTTGCGGAACTTTTGGTTGCCATGTCGATTTTCGTGATCATCGTCACGGTTTCGAGCGGCATTTTCATCCGCTCTATGCAGGACGAAAACCGGCTTACGGCCATTATGGGCACGCAAAGCAGTTTGAATTCCGCCCTGGAACAAATGGCGAGGGAAATCCGCGGCGGCTATCTCTTTAATGACCTGACGACGGGGAGCCCCGATTGCGGTACGACCGGTGCATCCCTCGGTTCCCTGAACGGCTATTCATCCATGACCTTCGTCGGCCCCAACGGCACGACGACCTACTCCCTTTCGGGGGGAAGAATCGAGCGGAACGGCGATTTCTTGACATCGCAGGACGTCAACGTGCAAAATTTGTGCTTTGTATTTTCCCAGATTGCCGGTCGGAGTTGCAACCCGTGGCGGGTGAATATTTTCTTGAACGCGGAACCAGTTGCTTCGAATTCGAATGTCCAGCCGTTCTATCTTCAAACGACGGTAAGCTCGCGGGTTTTACCGAAAGACATGCCGGCAAACGTGAAATCGCAATACAATTATGGCCAGTGCAAATAGAATGAATTCTCGGAATAAAGGACAGGCGATGATTATCGTATCCATCCTCATGGGGGGGCTTTTCCTTGTGGGAACGGCGATCGCCGGGCTCCTTATGTTTTACCAGCTTCGGCAAGCGGCCGACGCGGCTTCATCCGGCGCAGCGGTCATGGCGGCCGACGCCGGCATCGAACACAGCCTCTCTTGTTATTATGCGACGACAACGCCCGCTACGTCGGTCCTTTGTCCCCCTGACGGATCCACGTTCTCCATGTGCCAGGAAACGACGGCGTTGCCGAACGGAGCAACGGCATCCTCATCGCTCAGTTTTTCTTGCACCGGCGGCAGCCCGACCGGTTTTTGGGCCCAAAGTTTCGGCTATGCCGGCGGCGGAAAGGCAGAGCGGGTCTTGCAGTCATTCTTTTCCATTCAATAGGCGGATATGGCACGTTTAACGAAGGAAGAAGCGAAGCGGCGGATCGAGAAACTGAAGAAAGAGGTAAACAGGTACCGGTACGCGTATCACGTGCTGGACAAAGAACTCATTTCTGCCGATGCTCTCGATTCCTTGAAGAAGGAGCTCTTCGATCTCGAGCATGAATTCCCGGAATTCGTGACACCCGACTCGCCGTCGCAGCGAGTCGAAGGAGAACCATTGAAGGCATTCAAAAAAGTCTCCCACGAACGCCCCATGATCTCGTTCGACGACTCGTTTTCCGAGGAGGATATGAAAGAGTGGCTCTTGCGTCTCGAAAATTTTCTCGGAAAGGATATAGCAGAAGCCCATGAAGCGCTCCGCGAGGAGCCGTACCGGAAGGGAGATCGAAAACCGCCGCTTTTTTATGATGAACTGAAGATCGACGGCCTCGCGATCGAACTCGTGTACGAAAGAGGCGTTTTAACGCAAGGCTCGACCCGGGGAAACGGCCTTATCGGCGAAGACGTAACGCAAAATCTGAAGACCATCGAAGCGATCCCTTTGAATCTTTTGCCGCCCGACGAGGTTGCCGAAAACCTGAAAAAAATGGGTATCGATCCTAAGCCCTATACCCTCGACCCTCGTCGTCTCGTGGTCCGCGGGGAAGCATTCATCACGAAGCAAGAGTTCGAGCGGATCAACAGGGAACAAGCAAAAAACGGCGGGAAACTTTATGCCAATCCGCGGAACATTGCTGCAGGGTCCATCCGACAGCTTGATCCTGCCGTCACGGCTTCGCGGAAGCTCGATTCGTTCCAGTATGCGCTTTTCACCGATATCGGCCAAAAGTTCCACGAGGAAGAACATCTCCTCTTGAAGGCGTTCGGATTCAAAACAAACCCGCACAACAAGCCGGTGAATTCCTTGAAGGAAATCTTCGAGTTCCGCGACTATTGGGCGGATCATCGGGGAGAGATCACGTATGAGATCGACGGGACGGTCGTTATTGTGAACAGCAACAGGATTTTCGATGCGGCAGGGGTTGCGGGGAAAGCGCCCCGCGGCGCAATGGCCTATAAATTCTCACCGAAAGAAGCGACGACGAAAGTGTTGGATATTGTGGTCCAAGTCGGCCGTACAGGCGTTTTGACGCCGGTTGCCGTCATGGAGCCGGTGAACGTAGGAGGCGTCACGATCACGCACGCGACGCTCCACAATGAAGACGAGGTGGTGCGTCTCGACCTTCGGATCGGTGATACGGTCGTTGTTTCGCGCGCCGGCGACGTCATTCCGCAAGTAACGGAAGTGCTGCGGCATTTGCGGACCGGGCATGAACGGCGTTTCACGATGCCGGAGCGATGTCCCGTCGACGGAGGGAACGTCCAAAAGATCGGCGCTCTTACGAAATGCATGAATCCCGACTGCGGTGCGAAGCATCGGGAGTCGCTGTATCACTTTGTTTCCCGCGCGGCATTCGATATCAGGGGTCTCGGGCCGAAGATCTTGGATACGTTCATGGACGAAGGGCTTATAGCGGATGCGGCAGACATCTTCGAGCTGAAAGAAGGGGACATCGAAGCGCTGCCGCGATTCGGCGAAAAGTCGGCGGAAAATATCGTACGTGAAGTTGGCGAGAAAAAGAAGGTTGTCCTGTCGCGATTCTTGTACGCGCTGGGCATCCTCCATGTCGGGGAAGAAACGGCGAGCTTGCTTGCGCAAGCAATTTCAAAATCCAAATTCAAAATTTCCAAACCAAAGAGCGTCGGTGAAGCCGCAAAATCCTTCTCCCTGGAAGAACTCCAAGCATTGCCGGATATCGGACCGATCGTCGCGAAGAGCATTTATGACTGGTTCCGTTCGGCGAAGAATAAAAAGCTGATGGAAAAGCTTGAAAAAGCCGGCGTTGAGATCGAACATCCGAAATGGGCAGCTCAAGCGGGGAAACTGAAAGGGAAGACATTCGTTTTGACGGGCACCTTGTCCTCGATGTCCCGCGACGAAGCGAAGGACAAGATACGGGAACGAGGAGGCGACGTTTCGGAAACCGTCTCGAAAACGACGACCTCCGTCGTCGTGGGGGAAAATCCGGGGTCGAAGTATGATAAGGCGAAGAAACTGGGGGTGAAAATATTGGACGAAGAAGGATTCTTGAAGTTAATCGGCTGATGTCGAAGTTTTAGAACTGTGAAATTTGGATTTTGGCATTTTTGGGATATAATCTTCCTATGCTGACGAAAAAGGATTTGGAGCACCTGGCCGACCTTTCCCAGATGCACCTCAAGGAAAATGAGGAAGAGAAACTTCTCCGAGATTTGGGGGGTATTTTAGGTCATTTTGAGGAGTTGAAGGAATTGAATACGGATGATGTTTTGACCATGAATGGCGGTACGTCATCGGTGAACGTTTGGAGGAGCGACGACCCCGAGGCGGCAAAACTTGCCGGCGATCGCGCAAAAAAAGGATTTCCGGGAACCGAAGACGGCTATTTGGAAGTGCCCGCCGTCTTCGATTCAAGTGCGGATTAAGACCCATGGACCTCAAAGAACTCACCGTTAAAAAATTGCAGCAGGGGCTCGCGGAGAGGGAATTTTCAGCGCGCGAGGTGACGGACGAATTTTTGAAATCCATCGAAACAAAGGACGGTGAAATCGGCGCCTATCTTTCCGTTTTTAATGATGAAGCGCGAAAAGATGCCGCCGCCGTTGACCGGAAGATCGCGTCGGGCGAAAGGCCATCCGGGCTTTCCGGCGTTCCCTTTGCCTTGAAGGATAATATGCTGGTCGAAGGGGCGAAAACGACCGCTGCTTCGAAAATACTCGAAAATTACGTTGCTTCATACGACGGGACGGTTGTCACGAAACTCAAGCAAGGCGGCGCCATTATTCTCGGAAAGACCAACATGGATGAATTCGCGATGGGGTCTTCCACGGAAAATTCGGCTTTCCAAAAAACAAAAAATCCACGCGATCTTGAACGGGTCCCCGGGGGATCTTCCGGCGGATCGGCGGCAGCCGTCGCCGCCGGTGAGGCATTGGTTGCCTTGGGATCGGATACCGGCGGCTCCATACGTCAGCCGGCAGCTTTCTGCGGCGTCGTTGGTATGAAGCCGACGTACGGGACCGTCTCGCGGAGCGGCCTTATTGCCATGGCTTCGAGTTTGGATCAAATCGGGCCGTTTACGAAGACCGTTGAAGATGCCGAAGAGGTGTTCCGCGGGATAACCGGCCGGGATCCGCTCGATGCGACAAGCGTGGAATACCATTATGAATCGATCGAACCCGAAGATGCCCGAAATTTGACGGTGGGGCTGCCGAAAGAATATTTCATATCCGGCTTGAGCGAGGAAGTGGAGAAGGGCGTTCAATCGGCAATCGAGAAATTCAAGAAGCTCGGCGTACGGTTCAAAGAAATAAGCTTGCCGCACACGAAATACGCCTTATCTTGTTACTATATCGTGATGCCTGCCGAGGTGAGTTCGAATTTGGCGCGCTTCGACGGCATCCGGTATTCGAGGAATGTCGAAGCAGGAACGCTTCACGATCTCTATCTCAAGAACAGGGGGGAGGGTTTCGGAGCCGAAGTGAGGAGGAGGATCCTCTTGGGAACTTTCGTCCTCTCGGCCGGTTATTATGATGCGTATTATGCCAAAGCGCAGAAAGTACGCCGTCTCATTGCCGACGATTTCGATGCAGTATTCGAGGATGTCGATGTTGTTTTGACGCCCACGACGCCGACCGGGCCTTTCAAGTTCGGCGAAAGATCGGGAGACCCGATCCAAATGTATCTTTCCGATGTTTTTACCATCCCTGCCAACATGGCCGGCATTCCGGCGATAGCGATCCCCGTTGAAGGCGATAAAAAATTACCCATCGGCTTTCAATTGATGGGCAAACACTTCGAAGAAGACAAGCTCTTCGCGCTCGGCAAGCTCTACGAGAGCAACTGATTCGCCTTCGCGAGGTCCTCCGGCGTACCGATCGGTATCCACTGGCCGGCCATGACCGCTTTTATCTTGTGGTCCTTCACCATGCGTGAAAGGGCGTAAGAAAGATATTTTTCTTTGCCGTTTTCAACGGCCGGCTCATAAGCGAAAATATCGTTCGAAAGAAGGAGGCCGTTTGCAAGGACGATGTTCGAAAGGGGATGTTCGGGTTTTTCCACGATTTCTTTGATGTCCTCATTTTCGTCGACGATCACAACGCCGAACTTTTGCGGTTCCGTATGGGCCGCAACGGCCGCCGCAAGGTCGTATCCCATCATTTTCTTGAGCGTCCCCCCGTCGATGAGGTCGTCCGAATAGAATACGAAGAACTTCCTTTCGCCGTCCAAATATGAACGGCAAAGCTTCAATGCTTCCATGGTGCCGGAAGCCGGATCTTCTTGGAAAACGTAGTCGATTTTCTTGCCGAGGAACTCGCTTCCGAGGAAGTTTTTGATCTGGTCGCCTTTATATCCGATGACAACGACGACTTCGGACACTTCGGAAGGAAAGGCGCGGATGATCCGTTCAATAAGGGGAATGCCGCTGATCGTGAGGAGCGGTTTTGGTGTCTCGTTTGTTAAAGGTTGCATCCGGGTTCCTAATCCGGCGGCCAAAATTACTGCTTTCATAACACTTCTTTTTTGCGCGGGCGATGGGGCTTGAACCCACGACCTTCCCCGTGACAGGGGGACGCTCTAGCCAGCTGAGCTACGCCCGCAAATCTCCTTCTATGGTATTTTAAAAGATCGTTTTTTGCAAATGAAAGAATCGATGAAACCGAGCTTGAAGGCGAGGAAATTGACCGAAAGTTGAAAAAGAAAGACGAAAGCGATGAAAGACGGCCAATCGAAAAAGAGGGGAGCGATTCCCGTTGCATAAAGAAGGACAGTGGTAGAAAGGGCGTAATCTATTTGATCGAAAGGGAAGAAATTTCCGCCGTCCCGGATGCCAACCCTCCGTTTTATGAAACTGTTGACAAGGGAACCGGCCAGCACGAAAACTCCCATGAGCGCCCCCGCAGTTCCGTCCCCCTGCAGCGTGCCGACCATCCAGCCTGCCGCAATCATGACGCTGGACCCGATGAGCGTCTTGTTGTCGCCGAAGATCCTCTTTCCTCCCCATTGTAAACCGCCGTCGAGGGGCCGAACGATCGAAGGATGATTTTTCTTCAAAAAGTAACATAAAAGAGCGGCTGCGGTGTTCGCTGTCCATGCCGGCGCGGTGAAGCAAATCGTTTCAATTATCGAGGACATGTTTTAAAATGGTTCGTATGCGAGGGGGGGAGGTTTTCAAATACGAGTACATCGGGGCTCTTGCAATTATTTTATCGATCGGCGTTCTTGCGGTTTCTTCCGGCGGTTTTTTGGGCCTTTTCCATCATTATGTCAATCTTATAGCGACCGGCAGATCAAGCATCAAAGTTTTCGGCTTGCTTGCTTGGCTCTTTGCAGTGTTCCTCTTGCCGCTCTTTTTCTTCGCCAAGCCGAGGAAGTCTCCTGACCGGTGGTTGCTGAAGCGGGCCTTCGTTTTGATCACCATGATGAGCCTTGCGGGGACCGCTTTGTCCTTTGGGGTGATCGCACGTCATCAATTCCCCTTGGGGGGCGACCTTTATGCCGTGAGCAACGACAATTTCAGTTTTACCAGCCTTGTTCATTCCCACGTATTGAAGCCGGTGGTGGGCATTTCTCAGCCTCTTTTCCCCAACGCCGATGCGGGTGGGGCCTGGTTTCATGTTTTGGCCGATGAGTTCGGCTTTCCTCCGCCGCTCTTATCCTTCATTCTCTTTTCTCTCTTGATGCTTTTGGCGTGCGGGGCGGTGCTGTTTCTCATTGCTTCGGGGGGGTATGAAAAGCCGTCGGAGAAATTGCTGTATGGCGTGCTGACATTCGTCCTCTTGAAGAATGCCGTAGATGGAGGGTTTTTGAATGCCGAGAATCTTTTGACTGTCTTTTTCTTCGCGTCGATCTTCCTGAAGAAGCCGATCTTCGCTCTCGCAACCCTGCCGTTCGCGGTGTTTTCGGCGATCTTGACTGCGGGTAATTTTATCGGCGAAACGGTGCTCCTCGCCGCGATCTATTCCTCTCTGTGGTTGTTTTCGAAAGTGCAGGGTAAATGGGGAAAGATCTCGCTGGTCGGAGGGTTGCTCTTTGTGGTGTTCACCGTCTACGCCGGGGGAACATTCGAGTTTTTCGATCAAGGCCTTCGGGCCGATGTCGCCGATGCCGAAAGCTCGAGCGGGATCCTGCCGGCCGGGGAAGCGGCTTATTTTGTATCCCGTCGCGACGGGGCGGTGCATCGGACTTTCATCGGACAAGATGTCGAGGTGAAAAATTTTGTAAAGAACAACGACGTTTCCTTCGATTCGTTCGCGGAATCGATCAAGGTCGACGGGGTGAATTGTCACATCGGCTCATGGATGCCCGTCTTGAACGGCTTTTCCCTTCAAGATCGAGAAAAAGTAAGTGCGACCTTTGCATCGAGATCGGGCGGGTTGATCCGGTTGGATGCCGCAAAATCCGACGGCAAGGGTGAGTTGTTTTTCGATGTGAATAGCTGTCTCCCCAACGACCTCGGCTCGCTCTTTGCGTTCATAAAAGATTCATTCCCCCAAAGGGGAGCGGTGGTGGTGAGCATCTCCCATTGAGATCAGCTGCCGATCACGAGGCCGACGGGGCATTCTCCCCCTTGCGCAGTGTTCGAGCTGATGACGCCGTTGCTGTCAGCGCAGTAAATATCCCCGCTGTTCAAGACCGCAGAGACAGCATAAGAAAAGCCGGCTTTGCTGAGAGTAAAATTCCCCCCTCCGGCATTCACTATATCTTCTGAAGCGGTGGAAATTTCCGGGTCGCTCGTCGATCCGCTGTAGCTTCCCGTTATCGCATCGTACGTCGTTTCCATGTACATCCGTACTTGATTGATGTCGGAGACGATCCTCGTATCCCTTGCCTTGTCTCTCGAAGGGCCTAAAGCGATAAGGACGACCGCCGACAAAAGGCCGATCATGGCGACCACGACAAGCATCTCGATAAGCGTAAACCCCTCATTCCTCCCCCTCATTGTTTTTTATTATATCACACCCCTGTTCGAATCCGGCGTCTCGTAATTTCGAAAGGGGGTCGGGGAAAAGCGGAAGGGTTTCCCCGTGTTGGAAGGTATTGGAAACCGTGGGTGTTCAAAACGCAGAGAAACCGCTTTCGCGGTTTCTCAAGTTGGTTGCGGGGGCCGGATTCGAACCGGCGACCTCCGGGTTATGGGCCCGACGAGCGACCGCTGCTCCTCCCCGCGACGTGTCCCCACACCTAGGCTGCATAAGTATCCTCGTAGAATAATGCAGCTTAGGTGTGGGGATGTATCCGCATTATACTTGTAAAAATCGTTTTGGTCAATTTATAATAGGGATACTCGCCGGTGTAGCTCAGTGGTAGAGCGAGGGACTCATAAGCCCTAGGTCGCAGGTTCAATCCCTGCCACCGGTACTATGGCAGATATTATCATCGATCGAACGGAAGAAAATAAACTGCGGGCGGAACTCGAGCGCCGGACCGATGCCGACGCGGCCCGGATGCGGCGGTTTCTTTCGATGCCCGATCTCTCGCGGACGCCGGGGAACCCGCTCTACGACATTGTCGCGCAAGCGAGGGAAATTCCGGTTTTGAAGGGTTTCGATAACATCGTGATCCCCGAGATCGTCCCGGCCGACGTAAGTTTCGACCTCTTTGATTTTGCGCCCGACCATCCGGTGCGGAGCCATTCCGACACCTATTACGTCGATGACAACCACATCCTTCGCACGCATGATACCGTCATGTGGTATTACTATACGCAATTGCCCGAAGTGAAAGCGCGGATCGCGCGCGGCGAAAAATTCGGCGTCGTCTGCTACGGCAAGGTGTATCGGAAGGATGAGATCGACCGCAATCATATGAACGTCTTCCACCAGTTCGGAGGGTGGTATCTGACCCCTGCCGCAACGGACCCTTTGACGCTCGACGATCTGAAAAATGCTCTTTCCGACATCGTAAAAGGCCTCTACGGCGCGGGTGCGAAGTACCGCTTTTTGGACGATACCTTCCCGTACACCGACCCTTCACTTCAGGTGGAGGTCGAGATCGGGGGACGCTGGATCGAGATCTTGGGCGGCGGCATGACGAAACAAAGCGTCTTCAAGAAATTCGGCGTCGAGGGATACAATGCGTGGGCATTCGGGTTCGGTCTTGAGCGGCTCGCGATCATCAGCATGAATCTGCCCGACATTCGGCTCCTCTGGTCGGAAGATCCGCGGGTCAAACAGCAATTGAAACTCGGAAATCCATACAAAGAGGTCAGTAAATATCCGTCGATCATCCGCGACATTTCGTTCGTCGTCGATGCGAGTTTCATTCCGAACGATTATTTCGACGTGATCCGCGACCTGGGCGGCGATCTGGTTGAAGAGGTTTCTCTTTTGGACAAGTACGAGAATGCCGAAAAGTTCGGCGCCGGGAAAGTAAGTTATACCTACCGCATTATCTACCGTTCGAATGAGCGGACGCTTACGAACGAGGAGGTGAACAAGATCCAAGACAAGGTGATCGAAGAGACGCAACACCAGTTCAAGGCGGAAGTCAGATGAGGACAGGGTATAGGGAGTAGGGTATGGGGTATGGTATTAAATTTCTAAACCCTAAACCCTAAACCCTAAACCCCATTCCCTAGCTGTCATTCCCAATGTATTTCTTTTTCGAAGGCGTTGAGTCGCTCGCGGAGTGCTGGATATCTTTTAAGCGCGTGGTCTTCCTTCAAGATCTTTAAAGCAAGCTCACGCGTGCTTTTCACGAGTTCAGGGTTTTGGATGGCTTTCATCGCGAGATCCGGCATGCCGGTTTGGGAGTCGCCGAGGAATTCGCCGGGTCCCCGCTGCCGCAAGTCGTATTCGGCGAGCTCGAAGCCGTTCTTTGCCTCGACGATCGCTTTCAGCCGACGATTGGCATTTTGCGTTTCGGATTCGGTAAAGAGGAAGCAATATGACTGATGCTCGCCGCGGCCGACGCGCCCGCGAAACTGGTAGAGCTGCGCCAGGCCGAACCGGTCGGCATCCTCGATCATCATGATCGTCGCATTCGGCACGTCGATGCCGACCTCGATGACGGAGGTTGAAACGACGACATTGATCTTCTTTTCCAGGAAATCCTGCATGGTCTGCTCTTTTTCGGCCGGTTTCATTTTGCCGTGGAGCATCCGGACCGTGAGGTCGGGGAATATCTTTTTGGAGAGCTTTTCGTATTCTTCCTTCACGGCCTTCATTTGCGAGAGGAGCATGGCTTGGTAGCCGGGGCGGCCGGCCGATTGGTCCGAGGGATCGATGCGAGGGCAAATGACGAACGCTTGCCTGCCGTTCTTGATCTCATTCCTGATGAACTGGTAGGTATCACTCCGTTCTTTTGAAGGAACGACCTTCGTTATGATCTTCTTCCGATTTTTTGGCAGTTCACTGATGATCGAGAGATCGAGGTCGCCGAAAAGCGTCAAGGAAAGCGTCCGGGGGATCGGCGTTGCGGACATCGAAAGGAAATGGGGAACGATCGCCGCGCGCTTGCCGCCCAAAAGCTCCGCCCGCTGCCTGACGCCGAAGCGATGCTGTTCGTCGACGATCACGAGCGCAAGGTTCGGGAAACCAACGTACTTTTGGAGGAGCGCATGCGTCCCCACGATGATCTTTACCTTGTCCTTTTTGATCTCGCTCGCAAGGTTCTTTTTAGGAACCTCTGTCGAAAGATCGTGGCCGTAAAAAACCTCGCTCTCGTGGGATGTGAGGAGTGCGACGCCCCCTTCGAAGTCGCCGAAGAGTTTGACGAATGTGTTGTAGTGCTGAGAAGCAAGGAGCGAGGTCGGCGCGAGGAATGCGGTTTGGCGCCCGGCGCGCGCGGCGTTCAGTGCCGTGATCGCCGCAACGACCGTTTTCCCCGAACCGACGTCGCCTTGGAGAAGCCGGTTCATG
>JAKAGX010000045.1 GCA_021825465.1 bacterium
GGATATTTCGTCGATATCTATGCTCCCGGGGGAAGCGGCGTCGATTATCCGTCCGACAGTACCGATATCTTGAGCACGTGGCCGAGCTATTACGTGCTCCTCGACGACACGACGAACGGAAAGCCGATGGCCAAAAACTATCAATATCTTGCGGGAACGAGCATGGCAACGCCCATGGTCGTCGGCACCGCAAGCTTGATGCTGTCGGTGAATCCGAAGCTCACCGCGGCGGAACTGAAAAAGATCATCTGTTCGACCGCCGACACCGTCGAAACGTCGAACGGACCCATACCGATTTTGGATCCCGCAAGAGCCGTTCGGGCAGCCAAGGACTTCGATGCGGTGATGGCAGTGCGGTCGGAAACCTCAATGCCTTCCGGCTTTGCGCTCCATCAGAACTATCCGAATCCTTTCAACCCGGCAACGATCATTTCGTTCGATCTGCCGAAGAGCGGAGCGGTGTCCCTCAAGGTGTATAACGCCCTCGGGGAACTCGTTCAAGCGCTCGCAAGCGGGCGTCTCGCGGCGGGGAAGCACTCCGTTTCATTCGATGGCTCGCGCTTGTCGTCGGGGGTCTATTTTTATCGGCTCCAGGCGGGCGGGACGGTCTTCACCAAAAAGATGCTTCTCCTCAAGTAGCTTTAATGGGGGAATTTCCATGGTCCATGGGAATTCCCCCTCTTTGTTTTTTTGGCGCTCCGATTATAAAATGAAGAGGTATGATGATTTACATCGGGGCGGATCACCGGGGGTTCGACTTGAAAGAAGTTTTGAAAAACAGCCTGAAGCTCGCCGGCTACTCGGTGATGGATTTGGGAGGTGCGGTAAAAGACGAGAACGACGACTACCCTGCGATCGCGATGAAGGTTGCGGAAAAGGTAAGCTCGGAAGTCGAAACGGCGCGCGGCATTCTCATCTGCGGTTCCGGCGTCGGCGTCTCGGTCGTTGCAAATAAATTCAAGGGCATCCGCGCGGCGCTCGTAGGGAACCCCAATCAAGCATTCGATTCCCGAAACGACGACAATGCGAACGTACTTGCGCTCGGTTCGAATTACCTCGATGAAGAAACGGCGAAGAAGATCATCGTCACGTGGCTCGAAACGCCGTTTGCTTCCGACGAGCGGTATAAAAGGCGGATCGAAGAGATCTCCGCATTGGAAGTCAAGATGTTCAAAGACACCGAGGCTGAATCCGAAGACGGATACTGACACTCCTATGAATGTGATCCCTTCGATAAACTTTTTCGACGAGCAATCGGTTCGGGGGATCGTTCCGAAGTTGAAAATCCTCCGCGAGCGGGGGGTCGATACGGTCCACGTGGACGTTTCGGATGGAAAATTTACGAAAGCGCTCATGGGTCTCACTCCCGCTTTTTTCGATTCCATCCTCGGGGGAGATTTCAAATTCGAGCTGCACCTTATGGTGCAGGATGTCGGAGCATACCTGAAGGCTTGGTCATCTTCGAAAAATATCGGCGCTGTCGTCATTCACCCGGAATCGGATTTCGATTTGGCCGACGTCCGCGAGTTTTGTTCGGCAAGGAAGGCCGCTCTTGCCTGGAGCTTGAAGCTCGACGGCAACTTGGAGGATTTCATCGACATGGTCGAGGTTTCGGGCGCAACGACGGTCGAGCTCTTGTCGGTCCCCATCGGCTTTTCGGGCGGGAATTTCGATGAATCCGTTTTAGAGCGGGCCGTGTTCATAAAAAAGGTGCACCCCGATTTGAAGGTCTTCATTGACGGGGGAGTGAACGAGAAAACGGCAGTTCTCATGAAGAAAAACGGGGTCGACGGGGTCGTAACGGGCTCGTATCTTTGGAAGAGTTCGGATGTCGGTTTGGCTTATGATACACTAAAGGGTATATGAAAAGACCGAAGATCATTTTTGTAACGGGCGGGATCATTTCCGGCATCGGCAAGGGGGCTTCAGCAGCCTCCATTAGTTTTCTTTTGAGGTCGCGCGGCTATCGGATCTTCCCCATCAAGATGGATCCGTATCTCAATAAAGATGCGGGCACGATGAATCCGTACCAGCATGGCGAGGTCTTTGTGACGGAAGACGGAGCGGAAACCGATCTCGATTTGGGCCACTACGAGCGGTTTTTGAACATGAATTTGGACAAGTTTTCCAATTTCACGACCGGTTCGGTCTATTCGACCGTCATGGACCTCGAGCGGCACGGGGACTTTTTGGGAAAGACCATCCAGATCATTCCGCATGTCACGAATGAGATCAAACGGAGGATCATAAAGCCGGCGGAGGAAAAGAAGGCCGACATCGTGGTGATCGAGATCGGGGGAACGGTCGGCGACATTGAAGAAGAGCCGTTCCTTGAAGCAGCGCGGCAGATCTACGGCGAATACGGTGAAGAAAACGTTTCGTTCATTCACGTGGTGAAGATCGATTACGTGTTTCCTTCGGAAGAAGAAAAGACCAAGCCGATCCAGCAGTCGGTGCGGATCCTCCGGGAAGCCGGCATCCACCCCGATTTCTTGATCGTACGATGCAAGAATGAATTCGACGGCGAGATCAAGGAAAAGATAAGCATGTTCACGAATGTGCCTCTCGACCATATCGTCGAAGCGCCGAATGCGGGGAGTATTTACGAAGTGCCGCTCAATTTCAGAAAAAAGAGACTCGACGAGAATATCCTGAAATCGCTCGCCTTGCCGATCAAAAAATCGGACATCGCTCCGCTCCAGCGGAGGATCAAAAAGATGAAGGGGATCACGAGGACGGTCAAGATCGGCCTCGTCGGGAAGTATGTGGTGAACCCGGACGCGTACCTTTCGGTCATTGAAGCCGTCAAACACGCGGCGCTCGAAGCGGGCGTGAAGGCTGACATCGTTCAAGTCGATTCGGAGCGGGACGATGTTTTGAAACATGTGAAAAACCTCGACGGCATCATCGTTCCCGGAGGTTTTGGCAGGCGCGGCATCGAAGGAAAAATAAAGGCGATCAAGTATGCCCGGGAAAACAAGCTGCCCTTCTTGGGATTGTGCCTCGGCCTTCAAGTCGCGGTCATCGAATTTGCGCGCCACGTTGCCGGTCTCGGGCGTGCGAACAGCACCGAATTCGACTCCCGGACGCCCAATCCGGTCATCGACATCATGCCGTCCCAGAAGAGCGTGAAAGACCTGGGGGGAACAATGCGTTTGGGCTCGTGGGACATGGAACTTGTGAAAGGGACGAAGGCGTACGAGATCTACGGCGGTCCCTCCGCGAAGGAG
>JAKAGX010000020.1 GCA_021825465.1 bacterium
TTCCGATCTGGTCGGCGTACGCACGTATTTCACCGCTTGGGCTGCTTCGTTCGCTCTCATTGCCCTTATTGTGGTCGGCTATGCCTTTTCACCCCTCTTTGTACCGGGGAAATCGAACAGTTTGCCGATCGCAAGCGCCGAGACGCTCAACAACGAACTTCAGGGCATGAGCATCAATATTGCTTTGAACGAGGTGAGCTATAACAATCAAGTGAACCAAACGATCGACAACACCATTACCGCGATCACGAGCAATAAAGCTCCGCATTTGAATGCCGAAGTTCTCCAGTCGGAAGGCTCGAAGCTTACGACGGGTGTTTCCGTGACGTCGACGGACCAGCAGATCAACGACCTGTTAAATCAAATTTCCCAATAAGATGTATCAATACACAAAGAAAATTTTGATCGTGACGGCGGTTATGGGGCTTGCGGGCCTTGGTTTCGCGTCGCCGGTCCTCGCCGACAGCGGCACGAGCACGAGTGCGGTCAATCAAGTTTTTCAAAGCGCAAAGGATGCGCTCGATAATCTTCTTTCTGCAAAGGACGCAGGCGACGTGAGCGACGTAACGCTCCGCGTCAGCGCTTTCAATCAAGTGCTGGATCTTTCGACGGCTGAGGCGAAGGACTTCGAGCTGAAGCTCCTGACCGTCGATAAGAATGCCGATTACAACGTTTGGGTAAAGAACTCGCTGGATGGGCTGACGAACGCTTTGGTTTTCTACGATTCCGAGCGCCAAACACTCGCAAGCTCTTCACCGACCCTCGACGACATCAAGTCAATGGCGTCGGATTTTAAAACGTGGAGGGATAAAAACTATGTGCCCCTCTTGAACCAGCTGCAGGACTTCTTCTTGGTACGGCAGGAATTTTCCGCCATTGGGACGTCCGAAAAGAGGTTGAACAATATTCAAAGCGATCTTTCCACGCTGAACTTCTCATCGAAGAATCAAAAAGCCATCAGCGGGATGCTCGACGCGGCATCAAGCGACATCAAGGGCGCGAAAGATCTCAATAATCAAGCCTATCAATTGTTTTTAAAGAGCGACGTGGAGCCTTTGACGGCAACCTCGACCGAAGCGACATCGACCGAGGCAACCTCGACTGAGACGGTTGCAACGTCCACTTCACCTTCCACTTCAACTGCAACTTCCACTGACACGGCAGAAAGCACCAGCACCCCTCAAATCGTATCAATCAAAGGTTTGGTCGGCGAGTCACTCAGTAAGATCAAAGACGCCTACCAAAACTTTATTGATATAAGCAATTTAGTGAGGAAATTGCTTCAGCAATAAAGAAAAGTGAATAAATAAAACAAAAAACTCCCTATGGGGAGTTTTTTGTTAAGAAATATTCCTTAGCCTCCTATTTGACCGCCTCCTTCAAGAGCTTTCCGGCTCTGAATTTCGGCTTCGTGGAAGCTGCGATCTGGATCTTTTCCCCGGTTTTCGGGTTGACGCCCATTCTGGCCGCTCTTTTTGCAACGCGGAATGTGCCGAATCCGGCGATCGCGACCTCTTCTCCTCTCGATAACGACTTTACGATCGCGTCGAAAACCGCTTCAACGGCTTCTTGAGCCTGTTTCTTGGTTTCCGTGTTTGCTGCCTTGATGACAGCTTCTACCAATCCGTCCTTTTTCATGGTTGTTTTTTACTTAGCGACCTTTCCGTTCTTCGAAACCATTATAACAAATATACCTCTACATTACTACATAATTTAACTATCGGCGGGAAAAGCTCGTTGGTTCGAGAAAACCGTTTCGGAGTCCGAGCGGGCACGGCGCCCCCGTGGGTGCGAGCGAGGACGAGAACGAGCGCAGTCCGCCGGTTGGGGCGGACTGGCGCGTGTTTTCGAGGATTAACGAGCCTTTTCGCCTACCTCGCGTACTCCACCGCCCGCACCTCACGGATGACGGTTACCTTGATCTCGCCGGGGTATTGGACGTCCGATTGGATCTTGTTGGATATCTTCTTTGCGAGTTCCAGGGCTCCAAAATCGTCGATCTTCTCGGGGACGACGAAAACTCTGACTTCCCGTCCTGCCGAAACGGCATACGATTGTTTGACCCCTTCGAAGCTGCCGACCGCCTTTTCGATGTCTTCCAGTCTCTTGATGTATTTTTCGAGCGTATCGCGCCGAGCGCCGGGCCGCGCCGCGGAAATGACATCTGCTGCCGCGACGAGGTACGATTCCGGCGTCGCATACGGGTATTCTTCGTGGTGCGATTCCATGGCTTGGATGACGTTTTCAGCAATGCCGTACTTCTTCAAGAGTTTTCTGCCGATCTCAACGTGCGTTCCTTCCACTTCATGGTCGACGGCTTTCCCGATGTCGTGAAGAAGGGCCCCCTTCTTTGCGACATCGACGTTCAGGTGGAGTTCGGTTGCCATCATGCTGGCGATGTGCGCCATTTCAACCGAGTGGAGCAGTACGTTTTGGCCGTAGCTCGTCCTGAAATTCAATCTGCCGAGGAGATTCACGATTTCTTTTGGAAGGTCCAAAATGCCGACTTCGTATGCCGCCTCTTCTCCTATCTTTTGTATCCTTTGTTCGAGTTCTTGGCGCGCTTCCTCGACTTTCTCTTCGATCTTTGCGGGGTGGATCCTGCCGTCCTTGATGAGCTTTTCGAGCGCCATTTTGGCGAGTTCGCGTCGCATCGGATCGAATGACGAAAGGACCACGTTCTCCGGCGTTTCGTCCACGATGACCTCAACGCCGGTCAAGCGCTCGAAGGCCCGGATATTCCTCCCTTCTTTTCCGATGATCTTCGCTTTGATGTCTTCGTCGGGGAGATTCACGACGGAGGTCGTCACATCGGCGATCGCGTTCCTCGAATACCGCTGGATCGCTGTCGTGATGATCTCGTTCGCTTTCTTTTCTATTTCTTCTTCGCGCTCGCGTTCGAGTTTGGCGAGCGACGTTGCGAGGTCTTGTTTTGCGGATGTTTCGATCTCTTCGAACATCGCTTTCCGCGCTTCCTCCCTCGTGAGCCCCGAAACCTTTTCAAGCTCGCCGACGGCGCGCTCGCGGAGATGTTCCACGTCATTTTCCTTTTCTTTGATCTCGTTCTCTTTTGACTTCAGCGATTTTTCGCCGTTGTCCAGTTCCCGAAGTTTTTGATCGAGCAGGTCCTCGCGCTTCAAGAGGCGTTCTTCGAGCTGCCGGAGTTCCTGTTTCCGGTCGCGCTCTTCCTTGTTGGCGTTCTCGAGGATCGAGGAGGCCCTATCCTTCGCTTCGACGACGATCTCTTTTGCTTCCGACTTTGCGGATTCAAGTTCCGCCTCTGCTTTTTTCTCGAGTGAGTTTTGAAGACGCTTGGCGATTGAAACCCGAACGCCGTATCCGATTGCCAAACCTGCAACAATGCCCACAATCCAGGGGATGAGTTCCATAGGTGAAAAAATTTATTCTTTTGATGTCCATCGACTTTATGGTTCCTATTATATTAGAATTGAATCGATGAAGCAAACGCTGGTTTTGGTCGTTCTCGACGGATGGGGGGTCGGGAATCTCGATGAATCGAACCCGATTTACAAAGCGGATCCGAAAACCATCGGTTTTATGCGGTCGAATTTCCCCTGCGGAGCCCTCCAAGCCTCCGGAATGTCGGTCGGTTTGCCGTACGACGAAGAGGGGAACAGCGAGGTCGGGCATGTGACGATAGGGGCCGGCCGCGTTCCGTGGGAACACTTTCCGAAGATTTCTTCCGCCGTGGAGGACGGGAGCTTTATTAAAAATAAAGTTCTTGTGTCGGCGATCGATTGGGTGAATGAACGGAAGTCGCGTTTGCATCTCGTGGGGCTCCTGACGGAATCGAATGTCCACGCATCGCTCAAGCATCTCGAGGCGCTCATTAAAATGGCGCGCGACGGCGGCGTTCAAAATCTTTCCCTTCATCTTTTTTCCGACGGGCGGGACAGCGCCCCTCGTTCGTTTTCCAATCTCCTTCTGCAGTTGTCGCGGGATACCGGCATTGATGCTTCGAAGATGCTTGCGAGCGTTTCGGGCCGGTACTATGCCATGGATCGCGACAAGCATTGGGATCGCACCGAAAAGGTCTATCGCGTTTTGACGGGCGAAACCGCCCCGGTTGCCGCGGCGGGAGAAGTTGCGGCGCGGGCCTATGATAAGAATCTCAACGATGAATATTTGGAGCCGTCGGCGGTAGGGGAGCCTCATCCGATTGCGGATAACGATGCCGTCATTTTCTTCAATTTCCGCGAAGATCGAATGCGGCAGATCGTGGGGGCTTTTGCCGATCCGAATTTCAAAAACTTCAGGGTGAAAACGTTCGAGCATCTCTATCTTGCGACCATGACGAACTACGACCGGTCGTTCCAGGTGCCCGTCGCTTTCCCCGATACCTTGGTGCAGAAAACATTGGGTGAAGTGCTCGCCGAGGCGGGAAAAATGCAGCTTCGGATCGCGGAGACGGAAAAATACGCGCACGTCACCTATTTTTTCAACGGCCTTCGCGAGCCGCCGTTTCCCAACGAGTACCGCGTCCTCATTCCGTCGCAAGGCATCATTCATCACGACGATCATCCGGAGATGATGGCGCACCCGATCACCGATCGCGTCATTGCTGCTTTGGGGGAAGGAACGTTCGATTTTATTTTGGTGAACTATGCGAACGCCGACATGGTCGCACACACCGGCAACTACGAGGCGACCAAGGCAGCCGTGACGGTCATCGACAACGAATTAAAGCGGCTCATCGGAACTTCTTTGCCTTTGGGGCACGTGGTCATGGTGACGTCGGATCACGGGAACGCGGAGGTGCTTTTGGATCTGAAGACCGGGGAACCGGAAACCAAGCACGATCCGAGTCCCGTGCCGTTCTATTTGGTGGGAAAGCAATTCAAGAAACGAACGCCGACGCCGGTTTTGACGCCGCTTCCCGTCATTGGTATGCTCTCCGACGTTGCGCCGACGGCCCTCGATCTTCTGCGGATACCGAAACCGAAAGAGATGACCGGCCAAAGTCTGCTTCCGGAACTTTTGGAAGAGATGTAAAAATTTTGTCGGGGCGCCCAGAGTTGAACGTCGCTCGCTGACGCTTGCTCCCTAACACCTTGCGGTTTTAGTGTTTCCACTGCGGGAAACCTCTCGGTTTCCCGACCCCTTCCCAGTTCAAATCTGGGCACAGATAAGGTGAATATGTTTTGTCGGGGCGCCCAGATTTGAACTGGAACTAAATCCTCCCAAAGGACTCGTGCTACCGTTACACTACGCCCCGAATTCATTTACATTCTAGGCAAAAGTGGGTATATTGTAAAACAGATTTCAAGCCCTAAGAGGCTTCAATTCCCCTCGTAGCTCAATGGATAGAGCAGAGCTCTTCTAAGGCTTTGATGTGGGTTCGATTCCTACCGAGGGGACATGTTTAGGTCTTCATAAAGATCCGAAGGTTGGAATCGAACGGAACTCCTGCATGAAAAAAGATTCCTGGGTAAATTTCGCAGTACTTATTGCAAGCATCGCTCTTGTTGTTTTTGGTTTCCGGAGCGCTGCACCCTCGTCGCCCGCGCCGGAAGTGACGTCGGCGCCCGCCGCATCGACGAGCACGCCGCCCGTCGCCGAAACTTCGACCGTCGGCATATCGCCTTCCGACGTTCGCGCGGTGTATCTTACTGCAGCGACGGTTTCCGTTCCCTCGAATGTCCGCGCGATGATCCAGCTCGTCAAGTCAACGCGATTGAATGCCGTTGTGATCAACGTGAAGGACGGCGACGGAACGTATGTGGGGCCCGGCATGAAACGCGTCGTCGATGAATTCCATCAAAACGGCATCTATACCATCGCCCGCATCGTTGTCTTTCAAGACAATGCGATGGCGAAAGAACACCCCGAGCTTGCGCTCCGCGATACGTCGGGGGGATTGTGGTCGGCCGGCGGCGGACCCTCATATTGGGTCGACCCCGCAAGCCATTTGGTGTGGGACGCGAATGTCGCGGCTGCCGTCGGAGCTTTGAAGCTCGGCTTCGACGAAGTGAATTTCGATTACATTCGTTTTCCTTCGGGGAGCATTCAATCGGCCGTCTATCCGGTCTACGACGGCATGTCTTCCATGTCCGGCATCATCGACCAGTTCTTCAGCTACCTTACGTCGCACATCCGCGATGTATATCCCAAGGCCGTCCTTTCGGCCGACCTCTTTGCGTACAGTTTTGTGAAGGATAGCGGGTTGGGGATCGGCCAGCACGTCGCGGAAGCCGCGAAATATTTCAATGTCATCGATCCCATGGTTTACCCCTCGCTCTATACGCCCGGCAATTTCGGTTTTCCAAATCCCGCCGAGGAGCCGTACCAAGTCGTTTACCAGACGCTCGAAGACGGCAAAAAACTGATGCCTGCAAGTTCGACCGTGATCGTCCGGCCGTGGATCCAAGATTTCACGCTCGGCGTGCCGCCGTACGACGCGACGATGGTGGATGACGAAATAAGCGCCGTTCGCGATGCCGGCTACGGCGACACGTGGATGGCGTGGAATCCCGCGAACTCATACGACCCGACGCCCTTCCTTTCGACTTCCTCTGCTCCCCAATAATAAAACAACTCATCTTCATTAATTTCCGGGGATATAAAATTCAAAACGCGTCCGTAAAGGACGCATTTCGAATTTGTGCCGCGGGAGGGAATCGAACCCCCGACCAATCGCTCTTCCTGCGAAGTTGGACTATATCATCATCCGCTTCTGCGGAGCTGGGCGCTTCCCCCGATTTATATCGAGGTACTCCCCGAAGGGATAGTCTCTACACCTTCCCCAACCTTCTTGTTGGGGCTTGGCTCGGGATTGTTCTTGCGAAGTTTCCCCGAGTTCACCCAGTTTTTTCCGGCTCATTGCTGAATCGGTGCCCGAAGAGTTCAGGCGAATGCTCTACCACTGAGCTACCACGGCATTTAGTTTTTAAAGGTCGCGCTATACTCGAAGCCCTTCAATCCATCCCATAATCGTATGGAATAGCTTTGTGTCATTTACTCTAATCTGTATTGTGCCGAAAGGCAAGATGTTTTAAGACTTCTTTTCTTTGTGGGGTTTGTTTAGGATTTAGGATTTTGAAATTAGGATTTATAATGTTTCTATGGACCTACTTTCTAAAAAATGCGTACCGTGCGAAGGGGGAATGCCTCCGATGACGGAAGAGGAAGCGAACAAATACTTGTCGGAGACCCTGGGGTGGAAACTCGCCGACGACAAGAAAAGCATCGGCCGTGATTTTGAGTTCAAGGACTTCAAAGAGTCGATGGCGTTCGTGAATGCCGTTGCTGAAATTGCGAACGAGGAGGATCACCACCCCGACATCTACATCTTCTACAACAAGGTAAAGCTCGCGCTTTCAACGCACGCGATCGGCGGTCTCTCGGAGAACGACTTCATCTTGGCCGCGAAGATCAATCATCTTCCTCTTCTTCCTCGCGCTTGAAAATATTCTCGGCGTGTTCGCTTTTGATCCGGCCGGTCTCCGGCTGCCCTTCGTTTTGCAGGTTGTCGCTTTCTATTTTCTCGTTCAATTTTTCTCCGATCTCTTTTACTTTCGATTCGAAAGAGAGCGCCTTGCCGAGCGTTTTCTTGAGGATGATCTCGCCCCCGATCATGATGAGAAGAACGACGGCGATACCGATCTCGACTTGCCTGAAAACTTTTTCCGCTTTCAAAAGATAGACGCCGCCCGCAAGGAAGTAAGCGACGAATGTGACTCCGGCGAGCCATGCGATGACGGCAACGAGGTGCGCTTTAAAGAATTTGCTGAATTTCACCTTTGTCCAGCCGACCGCAAGGAGGGCGATGAAATTCGTGCCGATGAGGAATTTTGAAAGGATGATGATCTTCCTGAGGTTTTTGGAAACGTAGTAGGTGTAGAACTGGGTCGTTTTGTTCTGCTTGAGGCGCTTGTACATTTTCCAGCCGAATCTCGTGTTCCGGAAAATCCTTCCCAAAAAGTAAAGGAGGTAGTCGCCGATCAAAATGCCGAGGAATGCTGGAATAAGGAAGTCGAGCCACCCGAGGCTCCCGGAGAGGACCAGGTAAACGGAGACGAGGACGGTCAGTTCGCCTTGGATCAGGATGCCGAGCGCGATCAAGTAATGGCTCCACGCTTGATGGGTCAAAACAATTTGACCGAGATTGTCGAGAAACCCTCCCATACCCACCCATCATACCACACTTGTGCGTAAGTACAGTTGTACAATACGGATTTTGGGTTTACTATCAAATCAAGGAGAGGTTTTATAACTGCCAAGAGTATCGAGTTCTAGACAATTTAAAACTTCGTAAAATCCGTTAGTGTATCGTCATCGGGCATTAACCTCTTATTGAATTTGGCGGGAAAGAATGGTGTCTATAGCTCAGTGGTAGAGCGCCTGCCTGTGGAGCAGGTTACGAGAGTTCGATCCTCTCTAGACACCCACAAATAATGAAAGTATTGGTCACCGGAGGAGCCGGATTCGTAGGTTCGCATCTTTGCCGCCGGCTCGCAGAAGACGGCCATGTAGTCATTTCTCTCGACAACTATTTCGCCGGTTCGCGTGACAATCACGTGCCAAAAGTGTCATATCGCGAGGGGCATACGAAGGATGTCGCTCGTCACGTTCCGGAGGACGTCGATCTCTTGTTCCATCTCGGCGAGTATTCGCGCGTCGAGGTCAGTTTTTCCGAGCCTCACATGGTTTGGGATTTGAATATTGCAGGGACCGCGGGCGTTCTCGAATTTTGGCGCAAGAAGAAATGTAAGCTCGTCTATATCGGTTCCTCGACGAAATTTTCCGAAGACGGCGATGGCAAGAATCAGAGTCCGTACGCGTGGGCGAAAGCAATGAATGCGGAGCTCGTCAAGAATTATGCTGCGTGGTATGACCTGCCGTTCGCCATCGCATATCTCTACAACGTGTACGGCCCGGGCGAGCGCGCGGACAAGTACGGTACCGTGATCGAGATTTTCAAGCAGCACTACCTCGCCGGCAAACCACTTCCCGTCGTTTCGCCGGGGACCCAGAAGCGTATGTTCACTCACGTCGACGATGTGGTGGACGGTTTGACGCTCGTGGGAACGAAAGGGAGCGGCGACGGATTTCATTTAGGCTCTGAAGAAGAATATTCCATTGTCGATATTGCAAACCTTTTCGATCATCCGATCCAGTGGCTCCCGGAACGAAAGGGGAACCGGAGCGCATCTTCGATCGACACGGTGAAATCACGTGCGCTGGGTTGGAAACCGAAGCGTCGCGTGGAAGATTACATCGGCGAGATCGTGAAGAGTTCAAGAAAGTGATAAAATCACTTCACTATGGAAAAACCGGAGACCTATGACGAAATGAAGGATAAAACAGGTTTTGTGATCCGCTATGTTCCGCACGAAGACGGATCGGCTGCCGTGCAAGTCGTGACGAGCGATGGCGCACCCGTCACCGAAGCGCTTTTCAAAAAAGACCGCATCGACGAAGCCCACATCCTTTATATGGAGGTGACCGAGCTTTTGCGATCGCGCGCCGCGCTCCACGAGAGTTCTGCGGCGATCGGAGAGCGCGCCGCGAAGCTCCTTGCGCTCTTCCGCGGCGAGAAGGTTTCTTTCAATGAAACATCGTCGGCGGGTGTCGAGCGGAAGCCGTCCGGAGAGTTCGTCGCGAATCCCGGAAAGAAGATCGAGATCGACGTGGATGGCGTGACGTATCAACGCCTGCCGGTCCGGACGCGCCTTCTTACCGAGCGTGACACCGATCTTTTGCCAATCCTCGAAGAATACGTAAAACCGTATGTGAAACCGGGCGACGTTTTATTCGTGAGCGAAAAAGCGCTTTCCGTGACGCAAGGCCGCGTCGTCAGCATGTCCGACATCCATCCGTCGTCTCTGGCGCGATTCCTCGGCGCCCGCGTCGGCAATTATTACGGCTCGAGCGATTTCCGCGGCTTCGGCCACGGCACGTCGCTTGCGATGCAGCTCTTCATTGAGGAAGCTGGCTACTCCCGCGTCCTTTTTGCCGCGGTCGTCTCGGCTCTCACTCGCCCCTTGGGTATCAAAGGCATGTTTTACCGCATTTGCGGCAAACAAGCGAAATCGATCGATTGCCCGATGTCCTTCCTTGTTTTGGAATACGCGCATTCGGCGAAGCGTGCGCCCAAAGACCCGAACGGGGCAGCCCGACGGTTCAAAAAAGCTTTGGGGTGCGAGACCGTCATCCTCGATGCGAACTACCGCGGCGCCTTCTCGCTCGGCAAATCAACCCGCGCGCCTTCGGAAGGATTCATCGGCAAGCTTTTCCGCGACAATCCGCTCGGCCAATCCGACGAAATGACCCCTTTTGCGATCGTGAGAAGGGTATAATGAACATATGAAGACTAACTTCTATACCGGCCGGGGGGACGGGGGAAAGAGTTTATATGGGAACAAGCGCCTGCCGAAAAGCTCGCCGCTCTTCGATGTATTGGGCGATCTCGACGAATTGAACGCGTGGCTCGGCGTCTGCCGCTCGAAGATAACTCCGAAAAATAATTTCAAGCTCAAAAAACTTTCCTTCGACAAGATCCTCATCTTCGTCGAGGAGAGCCTGTTCATGCTCCAGGCGGAAGTTGCAGCCGTCGGTTTCGAATATTCGGTGAAGGATTTTAAAAAGATCGATGTGGAGAAATCGCAGTTCATGGAAAGCGTCATTTTGGAGATCGATTCGAAGATTCCGCCCATCAGAAATTTTATCATCCCCGGCGGGAGTCCGATGGGAGCATCGCTCGACTTTGCGCGGACCTTGGCGAGGCGGGCCGAACGGACGCTCGTGAAATTCGGCGAAAAGAAAAAGATATCGGAAGAGTCGGGGATATTCATGAACCGGCTTTCGAGTTTGTTCTTTGCCCTTGCGCGGTATGCAAACTTCAAGGCGGGTATCAAGGAAACCAACCCCAGGTACGAATAAGAGAATTTCGAATGATTTAATTTCGAGTAAATTACTTAATTCACGAATTCTCGAATTCAATCGAAATTCAAAATTCAAAATTGTATAATTAACTCATGTTAACTCTTCAAGACATGCTTCTTCGCCTGGGTGCCGCGGTCGTGGTCGGCGCGATCATCGGCCTCGAGCGGGAACTTATGGGCAAAGAAGCGGGTATTCGGACTGATCTCATGGTTGCGGCGGGTGCGGCCATCTTCACCATGGTCGGCATCACGCTGCCGTATGTCGTTCAAGTCGGCAATCTCGCAGATGTCATCGCGCGGAACAGCGGATTCCTTACGGTTGTCGGGAACATCGTCGTCGGCATCGGTTTCTTGGGCGCCGGCGTTATTCTTCATGAAGGGAATAAGGTGCGGAGTTTGACGACTGCGGCAACGGTGTGGGTCGTTGCGAGCTTGGGTATCTTGTGCGGCATCGGACTTTTCTCGTTCGCGTTTTTAAGCGCGATCGGCTTGGCTCTCGTCTTGTTCATTACCCGCAAGATCGGCGTGAAGGAAATTCCCGAATGAATCGTATTTATCTTGACTACGCGGCATCAACTCCAGTCCGTCCGGAGGCTTTAAAAACAATGCTGCCGTATTTTTCCGAGAAATACGGCAACCCGGGTTCGCTCCACTCATTCGGCCAAGAAGCGATGGCCGCCGTGGATGCCGCTCGCGAGGTGTTTGCCCGCTCGATCGGCGCCGAATTCCGCGAAGTCATTTTTACCGGGTCCGCAACGGAAGCGAATAACCTAGCGCTCCGCGGGATCGTGCGAGGGTACGGAGGACCAACCCCCAAGGTAATCGTTTCGGCTATCGAACACGAATCGGTTCTCGATACCGCCCATGAGCTTGAACGTGACGGCGTCGAGGTCGTCGTCCTCCCAGTCGACAAAAAGGGGGTCGTCGATCTCAAAAAATTGGAAGAAGCGCTCGATGAACGAACCATCCTCGTCTCCGTGATGTATGTGAACAACGAGATCGGCACCATCCAGCCAATTAAAAAAATCTCAAGCGTCATAGAAAAATTTAAGGAGGAGAAACTTGTCTCTAAGAAAAGTGTCTCGGAGTCCGAGCGGGCAGGGTTCGAGCGAAGCGAGAGAGCGAGGGCGAGAGCCAAGGGGCGAACGAGTCGCTGGCCGAGTGAGACCCCGTCTTTTCGTGAGGCAAGTTTCCCCTCCTACCCGCTCTTTCATACCGACGCTGCGCAGGCGTTGATGTACCTCGATTGCGATGTCGAAAAACTCGGCGTCGACCTTATGACCCTCTCCGGCCAAAAAGTGTACGGCCCGAAAGGCGTCGGCGCCTTGTACGTAAATTCAAAATTCGAAATTCAAAATTCGAAATTTCTGTCACCGCAGGTGACGGGTGGCGGCCAAGAGTTCGGTTTTCGTTCTGGCACGGAGAACACGCCCGCGGTCGCCGGCTTCGGAAAGGCGGTGGAACTCGCCTATGCGTCGCGGAACAAAAACGCAAAGTATGTCGGGGATGCCAAAAATTATTTTTGGAAGAAGCTCAAGGCTGCGTATAAAAAAGCGGAGATCAACGGGAATGCCGATGCGCCGCATATCCTGAACGTTTATTTCCCGAGCGAATTCACCGGCGATTTTTTGGTACAGCTCGATCAAGCGGGGATCGCGGCTTCGGCCGGTTCGGCCTGTTCGGCCCGGGCGTTCACGCCGTCGCATGTTCTCCATGCCCTGGGGTTTCCCGAAGAGCGCGTGCGGGGGAGCGTCCGGTTCAGCTTCGGCATTACAACAACGAGAAAAGAGATAGATGAGGTAATCCGAAGAATCAAAAAGATAGTTTAAATTTCGAATGATTTAATTTCGAATGAATTATTTAATTTATGAATTCTCGAATTCAATCGAAATTCAAAATTCTATAATTCAAAATTTGTTATAATAGGAATATGAATACAGAGAAAACAAAGGGGGTATTATACGTCGCAATCATTCTTGCGGTGCTCGCGGTCGGCTATGCGGCGCTTTCGGCGGCCGGTACGTACGGCAATGCGGTCCAGCCGTCGTCGTATCGGAGCTTTTACGTTACCGCGAGCGGTAAGGCGACTGCCGCTCCCGACGTTGCCGAATTCACGGCGAGCGTCGTGACGGAAGGCGGCAAAGATTTGGGATCGCTCCAATCGCAGAACACCACTGCCATGAATAAGGTCGTGGGCTTTGTGAAGGGCGAAGGCGTCGATCAAAAAGACATTCAGACGAGCGGTTACAACATTTCGCCGCGGTACCAGTATTGTCAGAATCCGCTCTCGAGCGTAACGCCCTGCGTGCCGACCATCGTCGGATATACGGTGACGCAAAACCTCGCCGTTAAAGTCAGGGATTTCTCGAAGATCGGCGATATCCTCTCGGGCGTCGTCTCGAACGGCGCAAATTCGGTTTCGTCGCTCAACTTCACGATCGACGATCCGACGTCGGTCCAAGCCGAAGCGCGGGCGCAGGCGATCCAAAAAGCCGAAGCGCAGGCGCAAGAGATCGCAAGCGAAGCGGGATTTTCGGTGGGCCGCCTTCTTTCCATCAATGCAAGCAACAATACCGTGCAGCCGATGTATGATTATGCAAAAACGATGTCGGTAGGTTCGGCAGGCGGTGCAGCGGTGCAAGCGCCGACTATCGAA
>JAKAGX010000021.1 GCA_021825465.1 bacterium
CTTGCGGAAGCGTGGGTGGAACCGGAGGAAATGGAACACATCGAACCAGTCGTCGTATTTGTCGACGACAAAAATAAAATAACCGAAGTCAAAAAGCACAAGCTCATCGAACCCTTTTCAAATGGATAAACTGGGAGCGTTGCCTTATCAAAGCATCAAAGCGTTCATCGCGGACGGCACGTTCAAGAACGCACAAGAGGAAAACGTCAATCCGGCCTCGCTCGATTTTTCCCTCTCCGAAGAAATATACCGAGTGGAAGGGATTTTTCTTCCGCGGCCGGGGGAAAAGGTGGCGGAGCTTTTGGAAAAAGCTGAGCATTCGAAGCACACGTTCGAAAATCCGCTCGAGCGCGACGTCACGTATCTTGCGCGCCTCAATGAGGTTATCGCTCTGCCGCCGGACATTTACGGCTACTGCAATCCGAAAAGTTCGACGGGACGGAACGATGTCCATGTTCGCGTCCTCGCGGACGGCGTTTCCCGTTACGATACGATCCCGCGCGGATACCGCGGGACGCTTTGGCTTGCAGTGAACCCCCGCTCATACCCCGTGAAGGTTTCTCCCGGTGAACGGTTGACCCAAGGCCGTTTTTTCAATCGTGATACGCGGCTTTCCGAGCAGGAATTGGAGGAAGTTATGAGCAAGGAATCCCTTGTTTTTGACAGTCACGGCGAGCCGATCCGCTACGAAGACATAAAGATAAAGGACGGCGACGGATCGGTCATTTTAAGGCTGGATCTCGATCAAGATGTCGTTGGCTTTGAATGTTTGGGGTCGAACAAGGTGATGGATTTTTCGAAGCGGAAGTTCTACCATCCCGATGACTTTTTCCGCGAAGTAAAAAAAGAAGAAGAAAGCATTTCCTTGAAAAAGGGCGGGTTTTATATCCTTTCGACGAAGGAAGCTGTCCGAGTGCCGCCTTCAATGGCGCTTGAAGTTGCGCCGATGGATGAACGAAGCGGCGAATTCCGATCGCACTATGCCGGCTTTTTCGACCCGGGATGGGGATACGGCAAAAACGGCGAAGCAAAGGGACGTCCGGCGACTCTGGAAGTGAGGCCGTTCGAGGATATGATCATCCGGAATAAGCAAGCGATCGCAAAAGTGAAATTCGAATATTTGACGGAGATTCCCGAGGTCATTTATGACTCCATCGGCACGTCGAATTATACCGCGCAATCCAACGCGAAACTCTCGAAGCATTTCAAGGAGATCTAGTAGTTTTGGAGAAACTGGTTTAGTTGGGAATCGTTGATTGAACCGCCGAGGGAAGAATTCAAGGAAGAACTTAAATTGTTGAGGAGACCCATCGTGATCCAAACGGTCCCGATGATGCCGACGATGGTGAGGATAAGCGAGACGAGGCCGACGGTCCTCGCTGTTTTATTTTGTTGGCGGAGGTACTTGAATGTCCATGCAAGGCCGAACGGCGGCAAAAAAAGGCTCACGAAGTAAATGAGGATCTGTTTTCCGATCGATGTCGAGAGTTTCGGTTCTTCGAGCGGCTTGCCGCAGTGTGAACAAAAGATCGCATCGGGGGTCACGCCTGCCCCGCAATGGGGACAAAATCGCAATTCACTTTCCATAACTTCCAGTATATCATGAGGAGTATGAGAACGAAGATCATAGCGACATTGGGTCCGGTTTCGGAGGGCCGCGATACCGTCGTGAAACTCGGGGAAGCGGGGATGGATATCGCTCGGCTGAATTTTTCCCATTGCACCCATGAGGAGCTGAAAGAAGTCAAAAAAACGCTGCTGTGGGCGGCTAAAAAATGCAGAAGAGAGATCCGGGTACTGCAGGACCTTCAAGGGCCCCGCATCAGGGTCGGCAAACTGCCTTCCGAGGGCATAAAACTGGAAGAGGGAAGTACGATCGTTTTTTCGACCAACGCTCTCGACCGGGATGCCATTTTCGTCGACAGCCCGCGGCTTCATCTTGAGATCAAGAAGGGGGATTCGATCTTTCTTTCGAACGGCGACATGGAACTGAAGACTCTCAGGGTCAAAGATCGGAAGATCTTCGCCGGTGTCGTGCGGGGAGGGGTGCTGTATTCCCGGAAAGCCGTCAACGTTCCGGATACGAAACTTTCCGCTGCCGGCCTTACCAAGAAGGATGTTGCGGATTTGAAATTCGGCCTTCGGGAAGGGATCGACTACGTCGCAGTTTCGTTCGTTCAGACGGCGGATGATATCGTCCGAGCGAAGCGGATCATACGCGGCAGGGCGAAGATCATTGCAAAGATCGAAACGGCGCTGGCCTTGAAGAACATCGATGCGATCATCCAAGCTTCCGACGGCATCATGATCGCCCGCGGCGATTTGGGCATCGAGGTGCCGGAAGAAAGACTGCCGTTCATTCAAAAGAACCTGATCCGCCATGCTGCATGGCACGGGAAGTTTTCTATTACGGCGACGCAAATGCTGACATCGATGGTCAATCATGCGCATCCGACGCGGGCCGAAGTTTCCGATATCGCAAATGCGATTTGGGATGGAACGGATGCGGTCATGCTTTCCGACGAAACGGCGTCCGGCGAATACCCGGTACAGGCCTTGAAGGCCATGGCGAAGATCGTGCGGCAGGCTGAATCGTTCAGCAACAAGCCGAATTATTTGTGAAGACCGGCTGGGTTCTTGAAACGAAAACGAATCGAATCGCGTACGTATATGAAGGAAACGAAAATACTGATGGGCATGCCCGTCACCGTGGAGATCGCCGATCCCGGCGCGAATTCCCGCGATATCGACGACGTTTTTTCTTACTTTGAGTATATTGACGATACCTTCAGCACGTTCAAAAGTTCGAGCGAAATAACGAGGATCAATCGGGGGGAGCTCGATCGATCGCAGTGGAGTCCTGATATGAAAGAGATCTTCGATCTTGCCGAAAGAACGAAGAACGAGACGAATGGCTATTTTGACATAAAAACTCCCGGCGGTTCTTACGATCCTTCCGGTGTGGTAAAAGGATGGGCAATTTGGAGGGCCGCCGGCATTTTAAGGAAGAAGGGCTTTAAGAATTTTTATGTCGATGCAGGGGGGGATATCGAGGTTTCCGGCGCCAATGAAAAAGGCGAGCGATGGATCATCGGCATCCGAAATCCCTTCAATGTCAGCGAGGTCGTGAAGAAGGTTGCATTGACCGACGGCGGCATCGCCACTTCAGGGACGTATGAGCGGGGAGACCATATTTACAATCCGAAGACGGGGAAAGCCGCCGATTCCGATATTGTGAGTGTGAGCGTCGTAGGACCGAACGTTTATGAAGCGGATCGGTTTGCGACGGCGGCTTTCGCGATGGGAAGGAGCGGCATTCAATTCATCGAGCAGGTACCGGGCATCGAAGGATATATGATCGACCGGCAGGGTATTGCAACCATGACTTCAGGCTTTGAAAATTATGTGCTCTAATTCAACCAATCCATCATACGCCAGCACGCTATCGAATTCCCCGGCGAGGAATTCGCGCTCGCTCTCGGGTTCGCTCTCTCGCTTCGCTCGAACCGTGCCCGTTCACCCTGCGAGACGGCTGACTTAACGATGGATTGGTTGGAAGATCAAATTTTATGTTGCGTTTCATTGATAGATTTTTGAATAACACGACGATGTACCGGGTGGTGCTTTACTATCTCCTCGGGCTTCTTTTGGTCGCCGTCGTTTTTTCGGCCGTCCGCATTCTTCCCTACAATCCGGTCGGCCTTTTATTTTCAGCCCTTTTTATAACGGGCGTTTCTTGGATAGCTAACTCCGTTTTTGCGCGTGTTTTCAGGGCGCAGACGAACGTCGAGTCGGTTTATATCACCGCGCTCATTTTAACCCTCATCATAACGCCTTTTTCCGGATCTCATGCCGCCTCTTATTTTTCGATCGCCGTGTGGGCTTCCGTTTGGGCCATGGCCTCGAAGTATATTTTTGCCGTCAAAAAGAAACATTTGTTCAATCCTGCGGCGTTCGGCGTTGCGCTGACTGCTTTGACGATCAATCAAGCGGCGAGCTGGTGGGTGGGGACCGTATCTCTTTTGCCGTTCGTTCTTGCGGGAGGCATTTTGATGGTCAGAAAGCTTCTGCGGTCTGATTTGGTTTTCAGTTTTCTTGCAACGGCGCTCGTCGCCGCCTTGTTCCTCGGGATCGCTGCCGGCCAGGATATCGCAAGGCTCATGTCCCAAGCCCTTCTCGATTCGCCGCTCTTTTTCTTCGCGTTCGTGATGCTCACGGAGCCCCTAACGACGCCGCCCACGGAAAATCTTCGGATGATGTACGGGATGCTCGTCGGCTTCCTCTTTGCGCCGCAAGTGCACCTCGGGTCGTTTTATTTCTCGCCGGAACTTGCACTCATTGCCGGGAACGTTTTTTCGTATCTCGTGAGCTCGAAGAAAAAATTGATCCTGACGCTTGCCGAGCGGAAGAAGATCGGTACCGATCTTTATGATTTCGTTTTCAAGACGGATGAAAAATTGAGCTTCAAGCCGGGGCAGTATCTCGAGTGGACGCTTTCGCACGCGCATCCCGATTCGCGCGGCAACCGCCGCTACTTTACCATTGCGTCGTCACCGACCGAACGCGATGTGCGGATGGGGGTGCGGTTCAACCCGAATCCCAGTTCGTTCAAAAAGGCGCTTGGTGCCATGCAAAAGGGTGACACCATTGTCGCGTCGCAGCTTTCGGGCGATTTTACGCTGCCGCGCGACAAGTCGAAAAAGTTGGTTCTTATCGCGGGCGGCATCGGCGTCACGCCGATCCGGAGCATGGTGCGGTATCTCGCGGATATGCATGACCGCCGCCCGATCATTCTCCTCTATTCGGCGCGGACGGCCGATGACTTGGCATACCGCGATGTTTTTGATGGAGCGGAGCAATCGCTCGGCATGAAGACGATCTATACCCTGACGGGCGAGGCTCCTCCGGGATGGAAAGGTGAACGGGGGCGCATCGACGGCGAAATGATCCGAAAGCGCATCCCTGATTATCGGGAGAGATTGTTCTATATTTCCGGCACCCATGCCATGGTTGAACATGTGAAGAAAGTCCTGCACGATATGGGCGTCGAAAAGAAAAACGTGAAATCCGACTTTTTCCCGGGTTTTGCTTAGAATTGACAAGAGACTCCCGGGAGGCGCAAACTGGAGGAAGTTCTCAATAAATTACAGAGGAAAAAATGAAAAATTATTATGTAGACCTGTTTACGGATAAGTACAGAGACTGGCCATTGTTGATTGCTCCTGTCGCTGATGCATTGAATCCTTTCAAAGAGGATCGGGTGGAGATGTATGCTGTTCTCGGCTATTCTCTGCCGTACGATACCATGAAGTTTCTTGCCGTTTTGGGACTTTTCCAGGATGCGGAGGAACGAGGAATGCTGAAAGGGATACAAGCGGTGATCGATGGAACGTCCGGGGCTTTCGGGCTGGTTACGACGGCAGTCGCCCCCGCGGAGCCGTTCAATATTCCAAAGGTAGTCCTTGTTATGAAAGAAGATGTTCCCTTGGGGAAGAGGTATCCGCCTTATTTGGTCGGTGCCCATATTATTCCGCCTCTTGAAGGATTGAGTCCGATCGCTACTGCGCGAAAGCTTGGCGGCGGAGGATGGAAACCGAATGGAGAATGGAAGGCGTCTCCCGAAGGGTGGCTCGATCTCGACCAGTACGCCAACCCAGCGAATGCTCTTCTTTATCGGACGTGGGCTGTCCCGCGAATTTTGCGACAGATACCCGAGCCGACAACTCTCGTTGTCCCAGTCGGTACTGGCGGTTCGGTTGTTGGGATCGGCGGAGGAGTCAGGGAAGCGCTTAACGGCAAGGTGACAGTGGTTGGCGCCATGTGTGCTCCCGGCCACGAAGTTCCCGGCGCGCGCGATCTTGCTGGGATGAAAGAAATCACGCTACCGTGGCGGGAGAATATCGACGAGCGGGTTGAGGTGGAAACGAGAGTTTCATACCTCTCCGCACTCCAGTTTGCTTGGCGGCAGGGAATAACTCCCGGCGTTTCGAGCGGTCTTACGTACGCAGCCGCCTTGAAGTTCCTGAAATCCGAAAAGGAAAAGGGGACGCTTGATCGTCTTCGTCACGAAAAGAGCGGGGTTGTGAGAGTTGTCATGGTTTTTCATGACAATTTCAGGCCGTACGTGGCTGATCGATTTACTGTATTTTTACCTCTCGAGTGGCAAAGACCCTCCACGGCGCCGATGCCATGGGAAATCTTGTAGTTCCCGTTGACGCAAAAGAGCGCCAAGATTCAAATCTTGAGCGCTCTTCATGTTTTTAGGGAACATTTTCCCGGTTTTTGCGTATATCTCGTGAAGGGCATACAATAAAGGGATCGATTTTATGAAAACGAAAGCAAAAGCGCCGCAAATACCGACCATTGTCGTGGTTTTGGGGGCAACGGGAGACCTTATGGGGAAAAAGATCGTCCCCTCGCTTTTCAATCTTTATAAGAAAGGTTTGCTTCCCGATCGGTTTCACCTCGTCGGTTTTGCGCGGCGCGATCTTACGGACAAGGACTTGCGGGATCGCGCGTTCGAGATCCTCGCAAAACGGCATAACGTGAAGAAGGGCGACAAGGTCGTCCGCGATTTTCTGTCGCTTTACTCGTATCAGCGCGGCAATTTCGAGAATAAAAAAGATTTCGAAGGATTGGCAAAAGCGCTCAAAGCGATCGATGAATCATGGGGCATGTGTTCCAATAAACTTTTGTATTTGGCCGTTCCGCCCCGGATGTATCCGGAAATTTTGAACAATCTTGCGGCAACGGGTCTGAATGAGCCGTGCGGCGGGCCCGACGAAGGGTGGACGCGCGTCATTGTCGAGAAGCCGTTCGGGAGCGACGAAAAAAGCGCGAAGGCGCTCGACGGCCTGCTCGACAAACTGTTCAAGGAAAAACAAATTTACCGGATCGATCACTACCTTGCGAAAGAGATGCTTCAAAACATCCTGGTATTCCGTTTCTCGAACAATCTCTTCGAGTCGGCGTGGGATAAGGAGCTTATCGAAAGCATTCATATCCGCCTTTGGGAATCGATCGGCGTCGAAGAGCGGGGAGGGTTTTACGACGGTGTGGGGGCCCTCCGGGACGTCGGGCAAAATCATCTGCTTCAAATGCTCGCGCTCATTGCGATGGAAAAGCCGGCATCGTTTTCGGCCGAGGACATCAGGCGGGAACGGGCGAGGATCATCGAAACGTTGAAAACGCCCTCGGCCGGCGAGGTTCAAAGAGGAACTTTCCGCGCCCAGTACAATGGTTACCGAACGATCAAGGGCGTTACGACCGACTCGGATACTGAAACCTATTTCAAGATCAAGGCCGCGCTTATGCATCCCCGCTGGCAGGGCGTCGACATCACCTTGGAATCCGGAAAGCGGATGGGAAAGCCCCTGAAGGAGATCGAAGTCGTTTTCAGGAACGACACGCCGTACAAAGATTCACTTACCATTCATCTCGAACCGAAGGAGGGGATCACGGTATGTTTTTGGTCCAAAAAGCCGGGGCACCGGATGGAGCTTGAAAAACGTACGCTCGGTTTCGAATTCAGGAGGAGCGGCGAACACTCTCAGTATACCGAAGAATACGAGAAGCTCCTTTTTGATTGCATTTCGGACGATCAAACGCTCTTCGTTTCATCGGGCGAGATCAAGGCGATGTGGAGATTCATCGATCCGATCATCGCCGGATGGCGAAGGGGGACGGTTCCCTTGATGCGTTATGAGCCCGATTCAAGCCGCATTGCAAAGGAGGCAGAAGTTGTGGACGGGCCGGCCGTTTTAGTCGGCATGCCGAAAGAAATCGGCATCGTCGGCCTCGGGAAAATGGGCGCCGCGCTCGCACGGCAATTGCATGGGAAGGGATGGAAGGTCCATGTATGGAACCGGACGACCGAAATCGCAAGGAATATGGAAAAGGAAGGCCTTATTGCGGCTTCTTCGATCGAGGAACTTATCTCGAAACTCCCTTCTCCGAAAGTCGTGTGGCTTATGGTTCCTGCCGGCAAGACGGTTGACGAAATGATCTTCGGAAGTGGGGGGGTCCTCAAATATTTGAAAAAAGGAGACGTCATCGTCGACGGGGGCAATTCGTTTTTCGAAGATTCGATCATGCGCGCGAAGAAGCTTCAAAAAGCCGGCATTCGGTTCGTTGATGTCGGCGTTTCAGGGGGGCCGGGAGGCGCTCGGAACGGCGCATCCCTCATGGTTGGGGGCGACCGGAAAGATTTCGATTATCTCGAGCCGCTTTTTTTCGACCTGTCGCTTAAGGACGGTTACGGGCATATGGGCCGCCACGGCGCGGGGCATTTTGTGAAGATGGTCCACAACGGGATCGAGTACGGCATGATGCAGGCTCTCGCGGAAGGTTTCGCGGTCATTAAGAAATCGAAGCTCGCGCCGGATTTACAGGAGATCGCGCGGGTATACGGCCACGGGAGCGTCATCACGTCGCGTCTTGTCGATTGGCTGAAATCGGGTTTTGCGGAGTACGGCGACGACCTGAGGGGCGTTTCGGGAACGGTGGCGCATACCGGGGAAGGCGAGTGGACCGTGAAGACGGCGAAGAAACTCGGCGTGCCGGTCAAAGTGATCAAGGATTCGTTCGATTTCCGGGTCCAATCGGAAAAACGCCCGAGTTACATCGGTCAGATCCTTTCGATGCTGCGGAATCAATTTGGCGGACATTCCATACAAGGGGTCGGAAAAATAAAAAAACACCAATGAATAAAATAAAAATTTTGGGAATATCGGGGAGCTTGCGGAAAGAATCGTTTCACACGAAGCTTTTGAAAACGGCCGCGGCGATGCCGTTCGAGGATGCGGAAATCGAGATCGTCGAGATCGGCAATCTGCCGCTTTTCAACCAGGATTGGGAAGCGGATCCGCCGGAAACGGTCAAGGAATTCAAAAAAAAGATTAGGGAAAGCGATGCGATCCTTTTCGTGACGCCGGAGTACAACTATTCCGTGCCGGGAACCCTTAAAAATGCCATCGATTGCGCGTCGCGGCCGTACGGCGACAGCGCTTGGTCCGGCAAGCCCGCCGCCATCATGAGCGGGTCAGTCGGCCTCCAGGGGGGCGCGAAGGCTCAGTACCATCTGCGCCAGTCCATGGTATTCCTCGATATGCACCCTTTGAACAAACCGGAGATGATGGTGCCGATGATCCAGGATAAATTCGATGCAAGCGGCAATCTTACGGATGAAGGAACAAAGCAGCGGGTGCGGGAAATGATCGAGGCGCTTGTCGCATGGACAAGGAAGCTGCAGTAGGGTATAGTGGGAATCCCAAGCAGCTTTAAATTTTAATATAAGCTGAATATCTGAAAATTAAAGTAAGGAGATAAAAATGAAAAAAGCCTTGTTGGCGATCGCATTGATTGCCATTGCGGTCATTTCCAGATTTACAGAACCCGCACCGAATTTTACCGCGGTCTTGGCAGTTGCCCTCTTTGCGGGAGCATATCTCGGAGGGGCGCGCGGAACGCTCGTTGCATTCGGTTCCATGGCATTCAGCGATGCCCTTTGGATGTACTACCATCCCGGACAATATCACTTCGGTATTGTGGCGGGAGTTGATTACCTTGCCGTCATCCTTGTGATGGTGATTGGCATGGCTCTTACCATGCACGGGAAGGAAATCGGCGGAAAGAAGGTAGTTCCTGCATCGTTCGCAGGGTCCCTTGCTGGTTCGATAGCATTCTTTTTGATATCGAACTTCGGCGTGTGGGCAGCAAGCGGAATGTATCCCATAACCTGGAACGGATTCGTTGCATGCTATGTCGCCGCTGTGCCGTTCTTCGGGAACACTTTCCTCAGTACGTTCGCGTACAGCTTTGTGCTGTTCGCCGCCTACGAGGTGGCGCTGAAGGCAGTGCGAGGATTCCGGCTCACGCGGGGGATCATGTATAACTGACCGTAAGGCAAAATAAAAAAACGGCATCTTGTCCAAAGATGCCGTTTGATTTTTAATTTTCTTTCTTCAAGTGTTCGCGTATCTTTCCCACGATCTCATCCGGCAGTATTTTCGTCTTGATGATATATTCATCCACCTTTACGCCGGTCGTCTCTTCCAAGTATTCCGGATGAGTATCGAGACTCGTGAGGATAAAGACCGGAATGTCCTTCGTTTTCGGGTCGCTCCGCAGCCTTCGAACCACCTCGTAGCCGTTCATATTCGGCATTTTAATGTCGAGGAGGATCAAATCAACGCTCGCTTCTCCGAGTTTCCGGAGCGCATCCCCGCCATCGACCGCCACGACGGCACTTCCGCCCGCCCGTTCCACGGTTTCTCGGTACAGCTGGCAAATGAGCGGATCGTCGTCGGCAATAAGGACGGTCACGCCGTTCAAGGGAGCATCCGTTTGAGTTGTCATTTTTCCATTATATTATACTTTGACAAGGTGTTGCTGCCGTGCCACGCTATTTTATAGCAGATGAGAGAGTGCTCTCTTGATAATTTCATAACGAACGAAATAACTTTAAAGAAAGGAGTTTGCGTCCATGGAAGCGCAAAAGAATCCCTACACCGATTACGAGGGGAAACCGGAATTTCTGCTTCCGGAAGGATTTCAAATCCGCGACCGAGACGACGGCATCGAGCTGGCGGATCGGAACGGTAAATTTTTCCGCATGGTGGAGCGGAAGAACTTTTTCGATCAACTGATCCCCACCATGAGGGGCCTCCTCGCCGATCTGACGCAAGGTTCGCCCCTTGCCGAGAGTTTCCAGGAAGAATGGGAGGCATATGAAGAAGGGGAAAGCGATATGTCCGGGTACGGTACGCTCGTTTACTATCCGCGCCGCGGACACGTGGTGCGGTTTGCACCGCCGTTTTGGCACCGTTTGTCGCTCGTGGTGAGGAACGGAACGCTGTTCCTCGATCCCGAGATGAAGCTCGATTGGCAGAAGGTGCGCAACCGTTTCGAACAGTCCGTTCCGGCGGTTGCCGGTTGCAGCTTGGGCAACCATGTCGTTCATGCCGTGGTGTTCAATGTACGCCCCCTGCATGTCAAGATTGCAGATCAAGATATATTCGATCTCACGAACGCAAATCGGATGCGGATAAGCTACGATGAGCTTGGCAGGAACAAGGCAATCGTTACTGCCGAACAGCTCCACGCTATCGACCCCTTTTTGAGGATTTCCGTCTTCAACGAAGGGATCCATGCGGGAAACATCGATGATTTCATCGGCGGAAATCCGTCTATCGGGGAGCCGCCGGCAACCGTCGTCATCGATGAAGTGGACAATCCGGACATCAAAATGCTTATCCGCCGCAAAGCGCGCGAGCTTCGAAAACCGGTCGTCATGAGTTCAGATGTCGGTTCCGGTGCCGAGCGGGATGTCCAGCGGTACGACCTTGATCCCGGATCACCGCTTGTCATCGGCGGCATGTCGGACGAAGAGATTTCCGCCGTCGAAGAGCGGTACCGGAAAAATCCGAGCCTCGGCAATTTTTTTCAATTCGCCTTCGGTCTGATAGGCCATACCTATCGGCAGATGCCCGAATTCAAGATCATTGTCGAAAGCCTTATGCACGACGGCGTTCCGCCGGAGTTCGGCGGTGCGCCTCAGCTCGGATCGACCGCCATGGTCGCTGCTGGTCTCGCCGGAGAAGCGGTCCCGCGGATCATTTTGGGACACGAGCTGAAGGAACGGACATTCATCAACATAACGAACGCTGAAAGGAGGGTGAGTCGGTGAAGAACTACGATCCTTGGAATATCCCGATCCTCGAAGGGGATGTCGGTGTCGAAGAGCTCTTGGAGCATCTTGTCGGGTGGGGGATCCTTGCGCCAAGCACGCATAACACCCAGCCGTGGAAATTCCGCATCATTCCATCGAAAGGAGTGATCGATCTTTGCTTGGACGGTCGGTTCGTTTTACCGGAATCCGACAAACGGGGGCGCCAGTCGGTCGTCAGTATCGGATGCGCGCTCCAAAATGTCGTTTCGGCAGCGGAATCATACCATTTGTCCTATTCCTTCGATTTTCTGCCCGGCATGCCGTTGTACCCGGCGCCCATTGTTTCATTCCGCCTTGAAGATGTCCGCGGATCGTACGTGCTCCACGGTGACCGTGAACTTTTGAATGTCATGAAAGCGCGGAGCATGAATCGGAACGAATACGATTCAACGAAGCCGATCCCTTCCGCAATCATCGATCGGATCACGGGAATGATTCAAGGCATGGGCTTGGAGCTGCAGGTCATAACAGATATGCCGACCATTCTCGCCATTTCCGACTTCCAGTATATGGCCGACAGTACGGTCGTGATGAGGACTCGTTTCCGAAACGAACTGTCGAAGTTCTTTTTGGTAAACGATTCTCTGGAAGGGAGGGGGATGCCCGGAATGACGTTCGGTTTGGACGATATGACGGCATCTTCCATAAAGCAGGAACTGGGGAAAGTCGGACCGGTGAATCCCGGAAAAATGGCGGGATTCGCCCGTTCAAGCCGCAACGGTATCCGGAGTTCGCCTGCCGTTTTTGTGGTGAGCGCTCCGGAAGATACGCCGCGGTCGTGGCTTACGGTCGGGATGGCTTTTGAAAAAGCCGCCCTCTCCGCTCAATCGAACGGACTGAGCGTCGCGGTTCATGCAGGCATCATCGAAGTCGGCCTGGCAAATCAAATGCTCCGGCTGAGATTGAAGGGCAAGGGTCGTCCGACCATGCTCTTTCGAATGGGGTATGCGAAAGAAACAATGCCCCATGCACCGCGTCTTTCGGTCAACGAGGTCGGAGAGACCATTGCCGAGGAAGGGGAGTTGCCATGAAGAACGAATCCGCAATTTCTCTTGTCGAAATACGGGAGCTCGGAACAGCGCTTCCTCCGCCGATCGCAAAGCGTGTCATCGGTGGAATTCAGTTCGAGGTGTATCGAGCAAAGAGCCTTTTCCGCGACGAATGGGAAAGCGATGCGCTGCGGAAGCTCGTCGTTGCTTCGAGAACTTCGTATCAGCGTTGGGGAGATTTCCGGCCGCTCGATCGCGACGACGGGAAAGCCGTTGTGTATCTTGTTCGGTTGGATTATCCTCACCGGGAAAAGCTCGATGGAGCCATGATCGAAGAATGGGTGAGCTACCGTTTTGTGCCGGCCAGCGGCGATCCTCCCGACGTGGAGGAATTGTCGCTCTTCGTCTGCCACGGCAAGCC
>JAKAGX010000022.1 GCA_021825465.1 bacterium
TTTTTGATCTCGAGAAACGGATTGATATTCTCGCCGTCGCACGTGAACCGGCGCGGGATCATATCCCCGTTCTTGAACGCCGAACTCTTGAGCGTCAATTGATTTTCCATTACCCCCGCATTATACCACGCATTTTCACCATCCCCTATTCCCTATACCCTATCCCCTTGTATATAATGGAGGCATATGCCGCATCTCGCCATCTACCGCAAATACCGACCGGCAACGTTTGAAGACCTCCTTGGGCAGGAGACCATTGTAAAGATCCTGAAAGAAGAAGCGAAACAAGATCGCTTGTCCCATGCTTATATTTTTTCCGGCCCCCGCGGCACCGGAAAAACCACGTCCGCCCGCCTCATCGCAAAGATCGCAAACTGCGAAAAGCGCGCAAGCGACCAAAAGTTCCGCGAAAAGGGCGAGCCGTGCAACGATTGCGCGACATGCCGGGCGATCGACGAAGGCAAGGCGCTCGACGTCATCGAGATCGACGGCGCATCGAACCGCGGCGTCGACGAGATCCGGAATCTCAAGGAATCCATCCGCACGTCCCCCAGCGCCTCCCGCTTCAAGGTGTACATCATCGACGAAGCGCACATGCTGACAAAGGATGCGTGGAATGCGCTCTTGAAGACGCTCGAGGAACCGCCCGCGTACGTTGTGATCATTCTCGCGACGACGGAGATCGAGAAGGTCCCCGCGACCATTTCTTCGCGCGCCCAAAAGTTCTATTTCAAACTCGTCCCCCGCGAGAAGATCGTCCAAAAATTGGCGAGGATAGCAAAAGAAGAAGACGTGAAAATTTCGCCCGAAGCGCTCGACCTCATCGCCGACTACGCCGAAGGGAGTTTTCGCGATTCCGAATCCCTGTTGGACCAAATGGTCTCGTTCGGCGACAAGACAGTTGACGTCGAGGAGATCGAAAAAGCGGTCGGCAAGATCAGCTTTGACAAGATCGACGCTTTCGCCGAAATGCTCGTAAAGGGAGATGTCTCGGGGGCGCTCGCCTTCGTCGCGGAAGTTGCGGACGGCGGGTTCAACTTGAGCCAGTTCCTTCGGGACGTCATCCAGCATCTCCGACGCATCCTCGTTCTCCGCGTAAGCCCACAAATGGAAGAGATCTTTAAAAAGGAAATGATGGCGGAACACCTGGCGAAACTCATCGCTCAATCGAAAAATCTCAAGCCGGCGCACATCGCGCTCTTAAAGACGCTTATCAACGCATACGGCGAAATGCGGTACAGCCAGTTTCCACGGATCCCCCTCGAAGTTGCCATCGTGGAAGGATTGGAGAAAATAAAAAGCTAGGGTTTGGGGAATAGGGTCTAGGGTATAGAACTTTTTTGCTTTACTGAGCCGTCTTAGATAACGCTAAGCTTTTAATATTGAGAGGCCGAGGACGTTCACGAACCAAAAGCCGAACGCTGCGGCAATGAATGCCGCAGCAAAAAGCGGATCGGTCACCGGCGTGTATTCTTCCTTCAAGACGAATTGGCGGTAAAGCCCGAGCGCCAGGAAAAACAAAAGGAAGAGCACGAAGAAGACGACAAATCCGGGCCATCCGGCGGCGATCCCCCCAAGGAGGCCGAGCCGGGCATCCGCCATGGTCAAAAACCGCGGGTTTTTCTTTTTCAAAGAAACGAGAATGAAGTAGAACGCGAAGGAGAGAACAAGCGTGATCAAAACCTCCAGCCAAAAATGGTTGAATGAATAGAACGAAAAGTAGCCCCCCTTCACATTGAAGAGCCACGGCATGGAGTTTGCGAAATCGGCAGGGATCTTCCGAAGCGGCTCCGTAAGCAAAACAGACGAAAGTCCTCCGGCTTTCCAAAGGAGATACTGCCCCCACGTCAAAAATGCCGCGTACAAGACCTTGAAACCGATCGCAAGAACGACAAGTTTTCCGAAAAACTTCGCGGTTTTCGTTCCTTCCAAGTCCCCTCTCCGAAAATGCAAATAATATTTCAGTGCTCCTAATATTAGGAGCACGCCAAAAAATATTTCCGGGACGTAGTTCAAAATCGGACTCAAGAAAATGCTAAGAAGAATGTGGCTCATTTGATATTTGATCAAGTCCATTATACCATGATAAAACCAGATTTTTCATAAATTTGGGGAGTCGTCTAACGGTAGGACACATCCCTTTGGAGGATGGTATTGGGGTTCGAATCCCTGCTCCCCAGCCACAACAAGAAAACCACCCCAAAGGGTGGCCTTCTTGTTGCTGCAGCAGGGCTCGAACCCGAGCATCACCCCGTATCGGGAGGAATGGGAAACCGAGGGTGTCCCAGACGGGGGTCGGGGTGAGGCGGAAGGGTTCTAGGAGCGGAGCGACGGAATCCCTGCTCCCCAGCAAATCAAATTCGGCGCACCCTTGCGGTGCGCTGGATTTGTATTTTTGGATCTGGGATTCGAACAGGGGCGAACAACCCCATTTTGAAAACTCCTTTTTATTTTTTCGAGGCGAACTCGTCAAGTTTGTCGAGCTGTTCCGCCCAACCCTGCTCCATACCGCCGAGCATCTGCTCGACGCCCGGCGCAATGCCAGCGGCGCCTGTGTGCACCGTAAGCTTCGTTGAACTGCCATCTATGTCTTCAAATACGACCACCGTCACGCCTTCAAGCATATGCCCACCCTTTTCGTCGAGCGCGAAATTTTTGAAGACGAGGAGATGGTTTGGGACCACTTCGCTGAACACGCCGCTCATCGGGGCCTTTATGCCGCTCATCGGACCCATGTTGTCTCCAGCCTGCATTACGATGTAGATTTTGCCGCCGGCCTTCGCGTCGACTTGGCATATCGGATTTATGAAGCCGCGCGGCGCCCACCATTGCGCCACTCGCTTTTCGTCGGTCCAATCCTGCCACACTTGTGCGACTGGAGCATGGACCGTCTTCGAAAGAGTAATGTATTTTTCCATAAGATTATTATATAAGATCACCCGACTTCCATTCCAGAAACCTCCGACCGGGGCGGGTCAGTTCCTCCCCTATTCCGGCCCCCGGAAAACCCTTATACTGATTGAAACTCATTGGATAATGAGGGGGTATGAAAATCGAAGATCTGGGATATAACTCGTTTTTCGAGACCGAGAGGGACAAACTCGGTTTTCAGGGTTTTCCGGTCGCTCGGGTTATTTCCGAATCCAGAGAAGCATACCGGGTCAAAACGGCGAACGGAGAATACTTTGCAAAAATAACCGGCAAGCAGATGTTTGAAGCGTCGGACCGGGAGGATTACCCGGCGGTCGGCGACTGGGTCGCCGTCTCCGTACCCGACGGCGAACACGCCGTCATCCGCGGCGTACTGCCCCGGGCGACGATGATCAAAAGAAGGCACGGGAACAAGAACAGGGCCGGTGAGAAAGACGAGGTCCAAATCATAGCCGCCAACATCGACGTCGCTTTCGTGGTGGAATCGGTGGACCGGGATTACAACCTGAACCGCTTCGAACGGTATTTCGCCATTGCGGAAGACGGCGGCGTAAAACCGGCCATCATCCTCAACAAGACCGACCTCCTCTCAAAAGAAGAACTCAATGAAAGACTGACCGAACTTGAGAACAGGTTTCCCGGCATCGATACCATCCCGACGAGTACCGTGAACAACGAAGGGCTGAATGACCTCGAGAAATATCTCGCGAGGAACAAAACCTACTGCTTTCTCGGATCATCCGGCGTGGGAAAATCTTCACTGATCAACAAACTGATCGGCGAAGACGTCATCAAAACCGGCGACATCAGCTCATACTCGGACAGGGGAAAACACGTTACGACGGGCAGACAGATGTATTTTCTGGAAAAAGGCGGGATCGTCATCGACAACCCCGGCATGCGCGAAGTCGGCATGACGGATGCAAGCCGGGGTATCGACGTCTTCTTTGATGAGATCACCGAGCTTGGCCAAGGGTGCAGATACGCCGACTGTACGCACACCCGCGAGCCGGGGTGCCGGGTCATGGACGCCGTAACGTCCGGAAAACTGAACAAAGAGAAATACGCAAACTATATCAATCTCAAAAAGGAGGTCGAGTATTATGAAATGAGCGATGCCGGTAAGAGAGAAAAAGACCGCGAGTTCGGAAAATTCATCAAGAAAGCGAAAAAGGAATTGAAAAGTTTCAGGGGAAAGGAAAGATAGGCAACGGCTACCACAGAAACGGCACGAGGGCCTTGGTGCGCTTTTGGTATTCCGGATATTCGTTCGGGAAAAGCTTCACCATATACCCCTCCTCGATCCGGATGCGGCGGATGAAAACGAGCGTCGCGATGACGAAGACCATGAGCCAGAACCAGCCGGCCAAGAACGCCGTCCCCAAAAGAGCCGCAAGCATGCCGGTGTATATCGGGTGGCGCAAAAAACGGTACGGCCCCGAGGTCACGAGCTCGTGACCTTCTTTCATATCGGGGTGATTGCTCCAATTGCGGCCGAGGCAAGAGCGAGCCCAAATGGCGAGAGCGATGCCTGCCCAGCACAAGAGAGCGCCAATCGCTTCCAAAAGACCTGACGATACAGGCGCAAAAAAGCCCATTCTGTTCCAAGCGGCGCCGATCTTCACGTGATCCAGGGATAAAAGCACCAGGATCACGGCGATCGCAAAGAGCCTGAACCAGGATCGCCGCCACCATTTGACCGCGACCGTATCCTTTTTCACGCCGATGGCCGATACGCCCCAATAGACCAGAAACGCAAGCCACGGCACGGCTACGATCCAATTGATGAAGATCATTGGCCCATTATACCAAATTCGTCCCTGCGAACGCATTATACCCAACGGGTACATTAAAAGAGCGGATAAAAAGATTCGTATAGATCGGCTGCTCCCCGCGTCGCCGAGGAGAAGAGAAAGAGGTATCATTATCCTATGCAGCAAGGGGTATCGGAACGCGCCAAGGAGATCATCGAAAAGATCATCTACATCACAATCGCAAGCGTTACGCCGGAAGGAAAACCGTGGAACAGCCCGGTTTACTCCGCCTATGACAAAGAAACCTACACATTCTACTGGGTCTCGCCCCGCCGGACGCAGCACAGTCAAAACATCGGCAAAAACCCGGACGTATTCCTTGTGATCTATGATTCGACGGTACCCGAGGGCACCGGCGAGGGGGTTTACATTCAGGCGCACGCCTCAGAGGTGACCGACCTCAAAGAAATGGCGAAAGCGATCTACCTCCTCTATTCCCGAAAAAACAAACCGCTGCGAGAAATAAGCCGCTTTCTCGATATGCGCCCCCGCCGCATCTACAAAGCGGTGCCGGAGAAGGTATGGATGAACGACAGCGAAAGAGTAGGTGATGAAGATCTCGATATACGCGTCGAAACAAAACTGTGAACTCTGCCAAAACCAAAAACCGCCCCGGAGGGCGGTTTTTACTTTGTTGTTTCTATCCCCTCTTTCCGAACCGCTGTCTCACGACCATCGCGAACGCCCCCACGGACAGAAGATACACAATGAATGTTGCGATCCAGCCGATGAACGGAATGAGTTTCACGATCTCGAAGACGACGACGCCGAGGAGAATGTGATACCACCGGAGATCGGTCTTGAGCTTTTTCAAGAGCGAAGCAACGACGATCCCGGCGACCGGTGCAGAAACGACGAGGAGCGCCCCATAGAGCAGGAATACTATGACGCCCGGCAGGATGCCGAGAACCGTCGCAAGGAGAATGATCGCGGCAATGGGCGTTGCGACGAGCAAAAGGAATCCCCGCAAAAGTTCCTTCCAAAAACCGGACGCGATCCGTTTTACGGTTTCAACCATATCACTCCGACAGAGATACCAGAGGAGATATGCGGCAGTCAAAACCATGAGGAGTTTCGCGATCCAGCCGATCGTGAGGATCGCCGCAAACGCTGCAAAGAAGCCCGATGCCGTTTCCGCCGGGACTTTCGCCTCATGGAACGTCGTCGTACCCAATATTTGCGCACCGCCCTCTATCGTCGCCTTCTGTTGGGCGGTATAGTCGAAATTTCCCTTAATGACCGCATTGGGACCGATGGTAACCTGCTTCCCGCCTTTCACCGTGAGATTCCCTTCGACGGTACCGTCGATGTAAACAGCGTCGCCGGCGATGCTCAAGTTGCCCGCTTCGTTCCCCGCGAATGTCACGCTGCCTCCCGCAAGGTACGAATCTTTGGTGATCGTGGTGCCTGACATAACGGCAACTTGCCCGCCGGCAACCGCCGCTTCCCCTTTATACGTACCGCTTACCGTGACATTCCCTCCTATGATACGGATATTTTGAGCCGAGCTTCCGGCGACGATCACCGTCCCTCCGGCGATCATGATATCCTGACTGACCGGTCCGGAAATATAAAGCGTTCCTCCGGCAGCCAAAAGATCGCCTTCAACAGGTGCGGATACCGAAACGCTCGCCCCCGCGGCGTACACATTGTCATTGATGGCGGCCGATGAGCCGACAACGACACTCTTCCCCGTCTTGAAATATGCGGCTTCCGAAATCCCCGGCGCACAGCTCGCCACAACCGCGATGAGCGAGAGCGCCACAAGTACCTTTTTCTTCATACTTCTATTATACAAAAATCCAGCCAGTCTGTAGACTGGCTGGATTTCCCAAAAGCGAAACTTATTTATTTTCGCTCGTTTGCGTCGCCCCGGGTTCCCGAGGTGCTTGAGGAGCCGGAGAAATGATATAATGAAACTATCAGAGGGGGAAATATGAAAGTGCGAGAAGTTATGATAGCACCGGTCATAACGGTATCGCCCGACACAACGTACGAAGATACCGCCTTTTTGCTGTATTCCAAAAATATCAGCGGCGTACCGGTCGTGAACGACGAAGGTGAGCTGGTCGGCATCGTTTCGGAAAAAGATCTTTTTCGCGCCATGTTCCCGCTCTATGAAGAATACATCTTGGAACCCCACGTCTTTTGCGACCGCGAAAAACAAGAAGAAGAGATCAGATACATCAGAAAACAGCCCGTTTCGAAATATATGTCGAAGCAAGTTGTCACGATCGACATTGACGCCCCCATCCTCCGCGCCGGAGGGCTTATGCTTGCCCGCGGCCTCCATCGCCTGCCGGTCATGGAAAAGAGAAAACTGGTCGGCATCGTGACGCGCGAGGACATTTACGGTACCATACTCAAGAAACACTTGGGGTAATGTACTTCGTCTATATCATCGAATGCGAGGACGGAAGTTTGTACACCGGCATCACGACGGACGTCGAGCGTCGCTTCCTTGAACACCGAAAAGGCATCGGCGGTGGGTATACCGCTGCGCACAAACCGAAGAAGATCGCCTACACCGAAAAGCGCAAAACGCGGAGCGCAGCCCTGAAACGCGAGGCCGAGATCAAAAAACTGAAGCGGGAAGAGAAATTGAAGCTGATAGGAAAACGATCGGGAAAGGAGTACCATATAATGCTATGAACCATATCATCATCTACACCGCCGAGTACCTGTATCTCGTCATACTCCTTGTCGCTGCGATCTTCTTCTTTAAACAACCGCGGAGGATCCAGAAAAACCTGATCGTTTGCGGCATTATCGTCGCTCCCGTCTCATTTATTCTCGCGAAGATCGGCGGAGCTCTTTACTACGATGCCCGGCCCTTCGTCGTCGGCCATTTTACTCCCCTCATTGCCCATGCCGCCGACAATGGTTTTCCATCAGACCACATGCTCCTCGTGTCCGCCGTCGCGATGATCGTCACGTTCTACAACAAAAAGCTTGGCGCCGTCCTCTGGGTACTCGCGCTCTTCGTTGGCATCGCGCGCGTCTTGTCCGGCGTTCACCATATCACGGATATTCTGGGAAGCATCGTCTTCGTCCTCATCGCAGCCGCTATCTACTATTTCACCGTCGGCAAGAAACAGATCGAACGAGAAAAGAACCCTCTCGAAAACCGCATCCGCATATAAGGAGAAATTCGTTGTTATGAAACTGAAAATTCTTTCATGGAACATCTGGGGCGGGCAGCACTTGCCCGAGATCATCGAACTCCTCGAACGGGAAAGGCCTGATGTGATCGGCCTTCAAGAGGTCGTCGAAGACCTTGATGGAACGAACAATACCGCGAAAACCATCGCGGAAAAGCTGGGATACGAATGGTTTTTCCATCCGACATACGAGGTGGACGCCGGCCGGCTCTATCATCTCCTTGAACCCCGGATCGTTCGCATGGGGAATGCGATCTTGAGCAAAACCAAGATCGCAAAAACGGAAGTCCACCAGTTATCCGAGGAAAAGGGGCGGTTCGCCGTGGGAGCGATCATTCCTCTCGGTGGTCGGGAGTTTCGTTTTTATTCGACTCATCTGAAACACACCCACCAAAAACCGGAGGAACTGCAGGATATCCAGGCGCGGGCACTTGCGGATCTCATGCCGAAAGAAAATGCCGTTCTCATGGGAGACTTCAATGCGACGCCGGACGGAAATCCCATCAAAATCGTCGGCGGAGTCATGAAAAACACCGACACCGAGCTCAAACCGACATGGAGCGTGTATCCGGAAGGATGCCCTGTCTGTAAACCGCAAAAACTCGACACGCGCTTGGATTATATTTTCGTTTCAAACGACCTTTCAACCAATTCCTTCACCGTCTATGATTCGAAAGGGTCGGACCACCTTCCCGTTTCGGTTATCATCGAAATCTAACCATGCGTGAGATAGAGATCAAATTGAGAGTCAAGGATTTTAAAGACCTCGAAGCAGAGCTCCGGGAGCGCGGCTGCGTCCTTTCCGGTCCGATCCGCCAGGAGGACGTCATTTATTCCAAGGCCGGCAGCACGAACGAATGGGAACAGTCCAAGGAGGGCCAAATCGTGGTGCGCATCCGGCGGCAAAGCGATAAGGCTGAATTCAATTTAAAACAACAACGATCGAACGAAATGGATAACCTCGAATACGAGACGAAAGTCGAAGATCCAGAAGCGGTACATAAAATTCTCCTTGCCATGGGATTTGAGCCCGAGGTAGAGGTCAAAAAATTCAGGAGAAAAGGAAAGCTCGGCGAGTACGAAATCTGCCTCGATACGGTGGATGAACTGGGCACATTCATCGAGCTCGAAAAATTGACGGACGAAAATGCAGATCCCCATGAAGTCCGCGAAGAACTCTTCCAAACGCTTGAAGATCTCGGCCTTTCGCGAAACGATGAGGAAACGAGAGGGTACGACACCCAAATGTACTTCCTCCGCAAAAAGTGATCACTGTTTTTCGAGAGGGAACGAAACCGTAAACGTACTCCCCTTTCCTTCCGAAGATTTGAACGTGACGGCACCGCCCATCTTGTCCGAGAGCATCCGGACGATAAAAAGCCCCAACCCCGTGCCTGAGACCTCTTGAGTGTTTTTTCCGCGGACCCGGAAAAACTTTTGGAAGATATGTTCCTTTTGGTCCTCCGGAATGCCGTAGCCGGTATCCTTGAATTCCAGAACGACGCTCGACCCCTTTTTCGAGACGACAATGCCGAGCGTTCCGCCGGTTTTATTGTACTTGATGCCGTTGCTCACCAGATTCATAATGACCTCCTTCACCTTGTCGGAATCCACGAGCGCCGGAGGGATCTTGCCGCTGGAACGGAACGTCACCCGGACTTTCTGCTTGCGGGCCAGCGAAGACATTTCCTTCACGACCGACTGAACGATCGGAACGACATCGGTCGGCTGCACGGAAACTTTCACGGTGCCGGATTCCGAACGGGCGATCTCAAGGAGATCATTGATAAGCTGGTTCAAAATGTCGCTCGCCGAATTGATCGCCTTTAAATTTTCCCGTACGTCCTTCGGGAATTTCACGCTGGTCTTTGAAACCATTTGAAGGAATCCCTTGATGGCCGCAATGGGAGTTCGAAGCTCGTGCGCGGCGATGAACACGAATTCGTCCTTCAACCGGGCGACGTTCCTTGCCTCGGCGAGTTCGCGCTCTTCGGTTTCTTTCAACTCCTTCGTGCGCTCTTCCACGCGACCTTCCAATTCCTTGTTGAATTCCTTGATTTCAGCGTAGGACTGCGCATTATCGATGGCAACGCCGGCGCTTAAAGCAAAGGTATTCAAAAACTTCAGATCCTGGCTGTAGTACACCTCCCCCGATCTCTTTTCTCCGAACACCAAAAGGGCGACTTCGCGCTTTTCGACGCGGATAGGGATGGCAACGGCAACGTCGAACGACCGGAAAAGCTGTTTTAACGGCCCTTCCTCAAGATCGTCGAAGAGGAAATACGGCACCGCATCGAAAGACCCGTGAAAAAGTCCCTCAAACCCCGAAGCGGTCAAAAGCCGCTTGTCATAGCCGACCCCGAAGACGTTCACAAAAACATGATCACGCATAATGAGGAATGCCCCCTTCGAGATATTCATGCTTTCCATGAGCGCTTTGAGGATCTGATCCGTCAGCGCCTCAAGATCGATCGTCTCCGCCATGATGCGAGTAAGCTCCGAAAGAAGGATGTCGCTGTCGTACGACCCGGCGAAAAAGATCTTGTTCGTTATGCGCCGCATCGAGCGCTCAAGCGATTCGAAAGAAAGAGCGGTCACGGCCAAAAGGATGAGGAATATGACGAAAAGATTGAAACTGATGGGAATGAAACGATCGGCGATCAAGAGAAGCACAAGAGAATATGCACCAGCGAGGAGGACGACCAGAACCACGAAAGAGACTATGCGGACGATGACGGGCTTGATATCCAACAGATGATACCTGCTGATGGCGTATGCGATGGCGGTCAGCAGCACGAAGAGATAGGACGGGCCCAAAAACACCGTGGCGGAAGTCTTGAAAAAAACCACGAGAATGAACGTCAAAACAGCCAAGACCGAAAAAGAAAATGACATGCCGACCAAGAGGGTGCCCCACCCAGCTTTTTCGATGCCCGTCGCCCGGTGATACTTCCTGACCATAATGACCAAACTGAGAGCTATGAGCGCCACGAAATCAATGAAGTAGAGGAAAATACCCGGCCCCGGCACGGGAACCGGCTGGCCATTCGGATACTGAATGCCTTGGAAGATGAGCGGGGTGAACGACAAGACGGCCGTCGCTCCCATAAGGAGAATGAGCGGGACGGAATACCGCTTCTTCATTTGGAATTTTGCATGGGGAAAGGTAGCCGCAAAAAACACCAAAAGAGGGCCGAGGAACGCGCTGAAAAACATCACCATCCGTATCCAAAAAAGCTGATCGCCGGGGGTTTGGATCGGCGGATGCAGCGATAAGAAATTCGAAATATCGTAAATGTCGATATAAACGGCGATAAGCAGGAAAAATCGGTGCGTCCAACTTTTTGGATTTTTGAGAAAAATGGCAAGACCGATGAACGTCGTAATGGCAAACACGGCGATCCCCAACACAACTTCTATCGTTTTCACCTCAAGAGGCATCATTCCTATTATACCAATACAAAAATAAAAGGACCGCGGAATGCGGTCCTTGAAAGGCAGCAGATCAACGATCGGCCGCCTGTATCATTTGCCGGATGCTCTTCGACCGGTCCGGCAGAGATGTGATCTTCAGTCTCAAAGCAGGGTTGTCCCCGACCTCGCGATCGAGGATATCCCGGAGCTTACCGTCATCGGACTTGATAAGGAGTCCGATATCGTCGACCGAAAGATGCAGCTTTCTCACGGAAGCATACAACTCCTCGTTGTTCAAAAAATACAACGGGAATCGGTACACATACGAAGAAAGTGCTTGCCGATCCAAGCGGATCGACGCTTCCGGAACGCCGAGGACCACGTGCGCCGGCGTGAAGGCAGGTGAAAAGATGGCGCCATTGCGTCTCACGGACAACGCTTTCAGGATAAGCTCATCCCGAATGATGCCGAAGAGATACCGAAACGGAAGCCCTTTCCGGGAACATTCATCGAGGAACGATTCGTTGATGACAGCAAAGCCCAGCGCAACGTCCGCATGTTTCGGCGGCAAGAAGTCCGAATACTTTTCGAATCCTCCGTCGCGGAAAAAGGGGCGGATACCGCAAAGCCGCGAACTGTTCACGATGAAATCCCGGTAATCGGATCGGGAGCCGAAAAGGATCTCCCTCGCCGCTTCCATGACGGGCTTGCCATCGCAAACGAAGAGCGACAATTCCTCCACGTCGGGAGGATCGCCGCTGGCCGGCACAAAACGGTAGCTCACCCATTCTTCGATCATGGCTCCATCGAGCTTTTCCCGGTGAGGATAATCCAACCGAACAAGA